>DDYO01000072.1 GCA_002348045.1 Anaerolineales bacterium UBA2232 | reverse complement strand
GCCAACAACATGGAGCAGATTCAGGCCATCGTGGAGGCTGCTGAGGAGGAGCGAGCTCCGGTAATCCTCCAGGTCAGCCAGGGTGCCATCCGCTATGCCGGCCTCGATTTGGCAGCGGGCATGGTGCGCATCGCTGCCGGCCTGGTCAGCGTGCCGGTTGTGCTTCACCTGGACCACGGCGACAGTTTTGAACAGAACGTGTTGTGCCTCAAGGCCGGGTTCACTTCCCTGATGTACGATGGCTCCAAGAAACCCTATGCCGAGAACGTGGCTGCAACCAAAAAGATCAGCGAGATAGCTCACATCGCCGGGATTCCGGTCGAAGCCGAATTGGGGTGTGTCGCCCAATCCACCGACAAACTGAGTTACGAGCAGATTTGCGCCCTAATGACCGATCCAGTCCAGGCAAAGGAGTTTATCGAGCTCACCGGCGCGGATTCGCTGGCGGTAGCCATTGGTTCGGTCCACGCCATGCGTGCCAAAGAAGCGGACCTGGACGTGGAGCGTCTGCGAGCCATCCATGAGCAAATCCCCGCCACACCTCTGGTTCTCCACGGTTCATCAGGGGTGCGTGAGGAGAGCATCGTGCAGGCCCTGGATTTTGGCTTGTGCAAGATCAACGTTGCTACTATGCTCAACCAGGCATTCATGACCGGCCTCTCGGAGGGCCTGGCCCGGTATCCCAACGAGGTGGACCCACGCAAGTCGTTGTCCATCAGCCGAGATCGAGTCAAAGAGGCCGTGCGGCAGCAAATGCGCCTCTTCCGCAGCTCCGGCATCATCTCATCGAGCGGTGGCTTCCACAGCCCGCCGAAGCAGTTCCGCAGTGCGGTACTGGGTCCGGTCGAGTAGACCCGCTCTCACATCGAACCTCACGTTAGGCGGACAACGAAAGAGTGGCGCGCATCGCACCCTGCCACTTGTCTGGGATTCTCGGCGCGATCCTCTCCCCTTCCGGCTCCTTCGGTATGCAGCGCCCGGTATAATCCCTTGATTGGCGTCCGGCCGATCCGAGCTGGTGCGGGCTGCCACGTTGCTTATGGCGATAGGGCCTGCAGCCATAGCTCGACCGCCCAGCCCTGTTCTCCATCTTCGGTCTCCACCTTCCACCACCGGTATCCATCCGCCTCCAGTGGACCGTCCACCACCCGCAGAAGGGTTTCGTCGGTCATGGTTCTTAGCGTTGCGGTATTCACGCCCGGATCGTGGCGCAGGCGCAACTGATCATTCCCCGTCCCATTCACGACGACCAAACCCCCAACATGAACAACCGGCTGGGGCGTCGCTGTCACCGTTTGCGTAGGTGTGGCCGTACCAGTAGCTGTCGGGCTAGAGATTGCGGTGGGCGTGATGGTCACTGATGCGGTGGGCATCGGCAGGGGGCCCAGCCCCCCCATGGTCCCTGTGAGACGGAACACCATCAGGGCGCCCACTGCAAGAATCGTCAGCAGCAATGGCACAGCCCACCTGGTAGTGCTCCTCCTGCGGGCAACAGGACGAGGTGCGGTTTCTCCGTCCACGTCCTGACCAATCGTACGCCTTTCGCCGTTAGACATCGCTTTCAAATCTCCTCGGTTTCGGTCATGGACGGGATATGCAAGACGGGCGCCTGGCAAAGAGTGCCGAGACAGGCAGCACTACCGCGAGTCAGGGACCTCGTCAGCACCAGCTCGGTATTGTGGGACCTGGACATCCAGGATCCAAAGGCAGTCAGCATTCCCGCCAGCTCAAGGTCGCCGCAGCGGTCGTGACCGGCTCGTAACGCCCACCTCAAGGCTCGCAACGGCATCCTCTGGTCAATCGCCAGCAATAGTAACACAGGGGGCGACTTTGACAAAGGCTGCTCCCTGCATTAGAATCCCGCTCGTTGCCTGGCATCAAGAGCGCCCGCGCCGCCACAGGAGCCAAATCGTTGGGCGTCAAGGGTTGCTGGCCCCGGGATTGCTGCAGCCGCTTTGCGTCGCAAGCTTGCTGGGCATTCGTTAGCATGACGCCATCACGTGATTGTGGGAGAGCCATGATACTCTCGGTGCTGATACCGGTGTACAACGAAGAGGACAGCGTAAGGCAATTGGTGGATCGCGTCCTGAGCGTCCCTGTTGATCTGGAAATCGTCATGGTGGATGACTGCTCGAAAGATAGGACGTGGGAGGTCCTGAGCACGATCGATGACCCGAGGGTTCGGGTGTTCCGCCACGAGGTGAATCAGGGCAAAGGCGCCGCTGTCTGCACAGCCCTGGCTCACGCCACTGGCGACCTGGTCATCATTCAGGATGCAGATCTCGAGTACGACCCATCGGATTACCCCAAGCTCTTGGGCCCGGTACTTGCAGGTGCCGCAGAGATCGTATACGGCGTACGCGACTTGAGCCAGCAGACCACCCTTTCGCGCCTGGGCAACCGCTTCCTGACCGTGGCCACCAATGTGCTGTACGGCTCCCGTATCTCGGATATGGAGACGTGCTACAAGTTGATGCCCCGGCAGGTCATGCTGGACCTGGGTCTGAAGCCCTCCCGGTTTCAGATCGAACCAGAGATCACAGCCAAATTGCTTCTGCGGGGACACCGCATCCATGAAGTCCCGATTTGGTACAATCCGCGCAGCGGGAAGCAAAAGAAGCTCAGCCCCTGGAAGGACGGCCTGCCCGCTCTGGGCACCCTCGTCAAGTACCGTCTGGGGCTGTCCTAGCACGTCTCCCTTTGGTCTGCCGCCTCCCAGCGTTCAACGGGGAGCCACTGAGCTCCAGTGAACCTTCAGTCTAGCTTCTGGAGCAACCCGGAAAGCAGCTCACGTCACCAGGCTCACAGCACGCCGCGTTCCCGAAGGTCGGACACAGCTGCGTCATCATACCCCAGTCGCCCCAGGATCTCCGCGGTATGTTGGCCAAGGGAGGGTGCTGGAAGGCGATTGCCCGATCTTGTGCCAAGAGGCAATGGGGCGTACCCGGGCTGGATCAAACCGCGGCACAGCAACTGGGGATGCGCGAGGGCTTCAGCGACCGTGAGCACGGGATCACAGCAGCAGTCCACCTGGCTCAACTGCTGCACCCAGTAATCCTGACCTTGGGTTCGGAAAAGCGCCGCGACCTCGCTTCGCAGCCCTGCCTGATCTCCCGCAAACTGCCTCGGACTCCATTCCTCTCGACCAACCGCGGTGCAAAAGGCCTGCCAGAACTTGGGTTCGAGGGCGCCCAATGCCATTGAGCGATCATCGGCTGTCTGGTAGACGCCATAGCAGGCCCAGGAGTCGGTCGGCAACAATGATGGCGGTTCCGTGTGCAGGTCACCAGTGCAACATCCCACGAACGGTAAGAGGGACAACGCCGCGACGCCGTCCAACAAAGCCATGTCCAGATGCGTGCCCCTGCCTGTGACGTCCTGCTGGTGAAGGGCAGCCAGGATGGCAACCGCCGTCCACAGGGAGCCGCTCAGATCTGCGAGGGGCAGCGGTGTCGCCCGCGGTGGCGTTTCGGCCGTACTGAACTGCTTCAGAAGGGCAGTCAGGGCGCCATAGTTGATGTCATGGCCTGCTCGCTGAGCGAACGGCCCCTCCTGCCCGTACCCGGATAACGACACAAAGATCAACCGGGGGTTTTCCGCTGACAGACGCCCGTAGTTGAGTCCCAGCCTGTCCATTACCCCAGGTCGAAAGCTCTCCAGCAGGACATCAGCCTGGCCGGCCAATTGGCGGAGAATGCGCTGACCCTCCGGGGTCGCAAGGTTCAAGGTGAGGCTCATCTTGTTCTGGTTGATGATGGTGAATAGCTGGCTCGTCCCGTCGGCGCCCACCGGCGGGAAATGGCGCATGGGATCACCTGTGCCGGGTTCTTCGATCTTGATGACGGTTGCTCCGAGGTGCGCAAGCATCAGGGAGCAGTACGGCCCAGGCAACAGGCGCGAAAGATCCATTACCAAGAGACCGTCCAAAGGTGCGCCTCGAGTCATACAGCTACCTCCCCCACGAGTGCCGGGCACAGATTGCGGTTAGGGTCCTATCGACAGAACGCTCGCTAGCCGAGGTGTCCCATTGTAACGCGCAATGACCGGACCATCCAAGCGTCAGTCGTCGTGGTCCGGTGAGCACGCCGCGCTCTACCTGCGCTCATACGGCTTATTCTGCTCTTTGCCACCGTAGCAGCCCGCTCATGCCCGTGATCCTGCCAACGTTCGCAGCTCCTTCAAGGCAGAGGTCAGGCGGTCCAGTGCCAGAGTGTGCAGGCGATGGAGGACTTGACAAGGCATCGAATCGAGGTAGAATTCCGCAACTGCCCATGGTCCGGCCAGCGATGAGGGGAGGTGGTAAGCCTAGTGAGCGCAGGTTCATATGCCTTGCACGTCTCGCTGCTGCCGGCACAAGAGATGTTCACCGGTTCACCCTGCGCATCTGGGAGCACATCGCTTCGCACGAACCCTTCCTCTTCCGTATTGATATCGCGAGGACGACCGCCTTCTCGGATGATTGTGC
The DNA here is from genome assembly GCA_002348045.1 of Anaerolineales bacterium UBA2232. The sequence goes on along the minus strand of DDYO01000072.1, from coordinate 1,546 downwards.
CTTGTTGCAGTTGTAGTGCTCCCCATCACTTTGGTCACACTCCACTCAGCCACAGACTGTCGCCTGTTGTCGTACTCGAGACCGCTCCCGCAGACTCGGGCCCTACGCCTGCGTCAACAAGAACGTCCTCAAGCCTGATTTGTTCTAGCCCACTTTGCTGTGAGAATGAGGAGACGACCGACAGCTGAACAGGCCTCGTCAGCCTGCCAGGTCAGCCAGCGGTTGTACGGGCGCTAGCGTGCTCGTACCTATGATTTCATCATCAGGGAGGAAAGCAATGTCACGACCGAAAATCGTAAGCGTGTTGACTCTGCTGCTAGTTGCGGGCCTTGTGCTGGGCGCCTGCGCGCCAGCGGCAACTCCGACGCCAGTACCACCCACCCGAGCGCCGGCCACTGCCGTACCCGCAACGGCCGTTCCATCCAAGACCTTCAAGGTAGCCCTGGTCTGCGGTCTGTTGGGCGACCGCTCTTTCGTGGACTCGGCCGCCCGCGGCATCCAGTGGGTCAATGAGCGCCTCTCCAACGTCGAAACCAAGATCATCGAGAACTCGGATGTCGGTGAGCAGCAACTCGCTGCCCGCGCCATGGCCGACGCCGGTTACGATATGGTCATCACCATCGGCTTCGGCTCCGCCGACTGGACTACCGAAATCGCCAACGAGTACCCCAATACCAAGTTCGCCCTGGTCGACGCCACCCTCAGCATCCCCAACGGCACCGGCTTGATCTTTAAGGAGAACGAAGGCTCCTTCACCGTCGGGATGGCCGCTGCCATGCTCTCCAAGACCGGCAAGATCGGCTTTGTCGGTGGCATGGACGTCCCCATCATCCGCCGCTTCCAGCTCGGCTACATCGAGGGCGCCAAGTACGTCAACCCCAATATCCAAACCGTCGAGGGTTGGGTCGGCGGGTGGTCTGATCCCACCAAGGGCAAAGAACTCGCCCTCACCCAGTACCAGGAAGGCGTCGACATCATCTTCGCCTGCGGCGGCAAGTCCGGCGAAGGCGTCCTCGCCGCCTCCGCGGAAAAGAACCTCTTCTCCATCGGCGTCGACTCCTACCAGGACTATATCCAGCCCGGCCACGTCATGACCTCCATGATGAAAATGGTCGATGTCGCCGTCTTTGAGGCCGTCAAGTCCCTCACCGAGGGCACCCTCGAAGCTGGCAACCGCGTCTATGGCCTCAAGGAAAACGCCATCGGCATGAGCCAGCTCTACAACCTCGGCGATGACTTTGTCAACAACGGCCCCGCTGACATGGTCGCCAAGATGAAGAACGAGGTCATCCCCGCCGTCAAGACCGCGGTCGAAAAGATCAAGGTCGGTGAGTTCTGTGTCACCGACTTTATGGAAGTCTATCCCTGCGACAAGCCCGTCCAGCCAGGTGGATACAAGCCGGCCGGGGCGGTCCAGCCGGGCAAGACCTTCAAGGTAGCCTTGGTTTGCGGTCTGTTGGGCGACCGCTCTTTCGTTGACTCGGCCGCCCGCGGCATCCAGTGGGTCAATGAGCGGCTGGTCAACGTCGAAACCAAGATCATCGAG
>DDYO01000147.1:754-2693 GCA_002348045.1 Anaerolineales bacterium UBA2232 | reverse complement strand
TGAACACGCTATGGACTCAGGCACGGCGGGAGCCGTGGCCGCAGGCAGTGCCAATCTAGCCCACGGGCGGGCTAACGCCGATCATCAGGCCGCTTCGTTGTCGTTTTCTCAAAGGGGGAACCAATATGGAGGTCTACCCGGTCCAAATGGGGTTCTGCACCAGTTACCTGATCAGAGACCGCGGCGTAGTGTTGGTCGATGCCGGTCAGCAAGGCTATGGGGATACGTTCCGGCGTAGACTGGCCCAGGCTGGGATTGCGCCCGACGAGTTGGCTCTGGTCTTCCTCAGCCATGGCCACTGGGATCACATCGGCTTTTTGGGCGAGCTTCGCACGATGAGCAACGCTCCCGCGGCCATCAACCNNCAACCATCGCGAGAAGCCATGGGTCGAGCAGGGCTTGAGGCCGCTTCCCCCGCCGATAACGGTGTGGGGGAGGCTGATGGAGTCCTACATCAAGCGCTTTCTACTGCCAAAGCAGACTTTCGGGGCTGTCCCTGTCGACATCACACTCGACGATGCTCTATTCCCGCTTGAGGCCTATGGTGTCGACGGGGTGGTCATGTCGACGCCGGGGCACTCGTCCGGCTCAATGAGCCTCGTGCTTAAGACCGGCGAGGCCTTTGTTGGCGATCTCGCTGTCAACGGCCCACCGCAGAGGTTGGGGCCGAACATGTGTGCATTTGCCGAGGAGCCCGATAGGATCCCGCAGAGCTGGCGCGCCATTCTACAGGCGGGGGCGAAGGTGATCTATCCGGCCCATGGCCGGCCGTTTGCAGCCTCAGCGCTCGAAAGACTGCTGCGCTAGCCGTCCCTACAGTCGTTGCATTTGGAAGTCTGACGACGGGGTAGCAGCAGGGGATACTTGGCATTCTGCGGCAGAACTCGGATAGTATGGAGGGGAGATGTCAGGAATGGCGATACTGAGGGAACGGACATTCGACGCCGCTGGTGTGTCGATCGCCTATGTGGAGGGACCGCCCTCGGGGCCTCCGCTCGTGCTGCTCCACGGAGGAGGTGATCGCTGGCAGTATCTGCTACCGATCATCCCCAGTTTGGTGATCAGGTGGCATGTCTATGCGTTGGATTTGCGGGGGCACGGCAAGTCGGGTCGGGTGCCAGGCCAATATCGGCCTGAGCACTATGTTACGGACATCGTGGCGTTTCTCGAGAGGCGAGTTACCGAGCTTGCGATTCTCTTCGGTCACTCCCTGGGCGGCTGGATTGCCCTCATGGCTGCCGCAGAACTGGGGCGGAAAGTGCGGGCGCTGATTCTCGGTGACCCACCGCTGAATGTGGAGAGTTGGGTGGACGTGGAAGGCAGTAAGGAGAGCATAGCGTTCTATCGCGCCCTGCAGGGCTTTTTGAGCTCGGAGCTCCCGGTACCGGTGCTGGCTTCCGCACTGGGGGATCTGCCGGTATCGGTGCCAGGTCAGGACGCTCCGCTGCGTTATGGCGACCTTCCAGGTAGAGATGCTGCTCATCTGCTAGGTTGGGCCAAGACGCTGAGCCAGGTCGACCCAGGCGCGGCGCAGTACCACGCCGAAGGGCGCATGGGTGAGTACGTGCAGAAGGTGGACCTGGACGCCGCGTTGCGGCGGATGACCTGTCCGGTGCTGCTACTGCAGGGCGATCCATCGGCGGGAGGCGTGAACTCTGACAGTGATGAGGAGCATGCGCTTGGCCTGCTCCCTGATGGCGTGCATGTGAAGCTGGAGGGCACCGGTCATACCCTGGGGCTGGACACATGGACGGTGGCTCCACTTCTGCGAGCGATGACGAGCTTCCTGGAATCACTCTGATGACAGCCGGTCGGTCGGCACGAATATGTCAGGGTTACCCAAGGAGGGATTGCCATGAGCCAGGTAGCTAAGGCTGCAGTTATCGACGATGCGTCCGTGGACGCCCCTAGACGTCGTTCCGGGGTGAACTGACTCGCT
>DDYO01000147.1:0-738 GCA_002348045.1 Anaerolineales bacterium UBA2232 | reverse complement strand
GGGTGGCCCACCACACGGCTCGGAAGGAGTCGATCATGTCTAGAAGAGCAAAACGCATCGTGGGGATGGCCATCGTGGTGCTGGTCATCATCGAGCTTATCCCGGTCTGGCTGCTGCAACGGAACCCGCCGGTCATCGCCGAGCCGAACTGGGATCGCGCAGAGACACGCGCCTTGGCGCAGCGGGCTTGTTTCGATTGTCACAGCAACGAGACGGTATGGCCGCTGTACGGTCGTATAGCCCCTATGTCGTGGTTGGTGACCTATGATGCGCTGGCCGGGCGCGAGGAGCTGAACTTCTCGGAGTGGAACAGAAGCGAAGAGGAGGACTGGATCGAGGAATCGGTTGAGAAGATTGCTGAAGGAGAGATGCCGCCAAGGATGTACCTGCTGCTGCATCCGGAGGCACGTTTGAGTGCGAGTGAACAGCAGGAGCTCATCGCGGGGCTGCTGGCATCGCGGCGGTGAAGCGCCGGATGTAACAAGGCTATAATTGGTAGAGGAGCAGAGATATGGCTCAGGATAGAATTCCCATGTTGCACGACAAGAAGATTGCCTTGGTTGCTCATGACAACAAGAAGCGTGATCTCGTCCAGTGGGCGAAGTACAACCGCACGCTCCTGGCGCACCACGATGTGTACGCCACCGGAACCACGGGGGAGGTATTGGAGCAGGAGCTCGGTTTCGCCATCACCAAGCTCCAGAGCGGTCCTTTGGGGGGCGATCAGCAGATCGGCGC
>DDYO01000097.1 GCA_002348045.1 Anaerolineales bacterium UBA2232 | reverse complement strand
AATATCGCCGTGTGCCCTATCCGATTGAAGAGACGCAACGTCTGATGTTTGACCTTGGACTTCCGCCGAGGCTCGCTCATCGTCTCTCGATCGGATGGTGATCAGCCCTGGGAACACCAATGCCAGGCGCCACGTCTACTCATTGACCGTGTGCTACAGTCCTGGGGTTAGAGGAGGTGTTGGATGAACGGCAAGAGAACTGCGTCAATAGTCCTAATGTGTGTACTTGCACTGTCAGTTGGCTGTGCTTCAGCTGCTACAAGGGGGGGATCGCCGTCAGCCGTTCCTGCTCCTGCGCTCGCCCCCAGCAAGGAGAATTACTCCGGCGATGCAGGCGGAGCGTCGCCTTCAGGTGATACTGAGCGCATGATCGTGCGATCCGCATCCCTCTCCCTGGTGGTCAAAGACACCGAGATCAGTGCTGAAGAGATCAAGGTGTTGACATCCGGGTTCGGTGGGTATGTGGTGCAAACTCAGCTCTACCGCCAGGATGGATTGCTGCGGGGCACGATCACAGTGCGCATACCAGCGGAGGCACTTGATGAAGCAATTCTCAAGTTCAAGGCGCTGGCAGTACGGGTAGAGAATGAGAGCAGTGGTGCGCAGGATGTGACCGAGGAGTACGCCGACCTTGGAGCACAACTGCGAAATCTGGAAGCTACAGAGCGCGAACTGCAAGAACTGCTTACGACGGTACGCGAAAAGACGGGGAAGGCCGAGGACATCTTGGCGGTTCACCGAGAGCTAACGAACATTCGCGGGCAGATCGAACGCCTCAATGGCCGCAAGCAGTATCTGGAGCGAACTGCGGCTATGGCTGCCGTAACGATCCAGCTTGTTCCTGACCTGTTGGCTCAACCCATTACATCAGAGGGATGGCGACCGCTAGAGACCCTCTCCAACGCATTTCGCGCCTTGCTGCGTAGCGTGCGCTGGATTGCTGATGCGTTTATTGTTCTACTCATCTACGTCCTGCCGATCGCAGGAATCGCTGTGGTGCCCTGGTATGTCTTGTGGAGGCTCTGGCGCCGTAGAAGGAATCCGCCGACACCCAAGTCATAACAATTCTGCCTCATGGGCAGGGGGCATCTCTGGTAAGGGATGCCCCCTTTTGCTTTTCGGCGCCGTGGTCATCAGGGCATAGCAAGAACGGTTGCTCTGGCAGTCGGATGGTGAATGGAGATGGACAATCGCCTGCCTGGGCGATGAGGCAAACAGGGAGATCGGATAGACGAGTCTACTACCGACGGATGACCCCCAATATCCTATTGTGGGCTTGTGTCATGGGGATGATCAACTTCGTCATGTATTTGGAACCAGGCCGAAAGCTCTGCAGCTTTCTGTTCTTTGTCTCGTCGTCGCCTAGCCTCATCATAAGCATCTATTCGTCGGAATACCTCCCGCTGGACCTCGGCCGGGCTCGCCACGTTGTCAAAGGTGAAATCGCCGGCTGCGCCCGCCGTCTGGATCAATACATCGCCATAGTTCAGCAGGTTGGCCAGAAGGCCCTGTTGGCGCAGTGAAACGTTCTGAATGACGTCCAAGGACGCTTGTTTGCGCTGTTCGTCAAAGAGTAAGGGCTTCTTCTCCACGTCAATGATCAATCGGTCGGTGACGATGTAGATATCATTGCGCCAGTCCTCATACTCCCACCACAGCCAGGTCACTGCCACGATCCACAGCACCAGGGAAGTCAGCAACAAGGAGGGGCTATACCAATCGCCCCGGTGCAAAAGACTGATAGTGATCATCCCAAGAATGGCTAGCACAGAGAGCGAGGGCAGGAGTATCCGCCGCAGCAGAAAGGCCCAGTGTTTGCGCCAGACTACCATGAGAGAGGGATCCGGTGGCTCGGATGGCTGGATGGGAAAGAGGCGCGCCAGCAAACCTGGATTGACCACGGTGCGCTGCCGGCTTGGTTGCGACGGAACGGCCATTTCTGGGGGTATAGTGTCTCCCAAACCCTTATGTCTCATATACTGCTCGCGTACCTGGCTGCGCTCCTCCTGCAGGGCGCGAGAGCGCAAGTAGACATGGTGGAGATACATGGCCTGTTGAAACCCATATGGGTCGGGAACGTGATCCATGACGATTGTCCCGCGACCGGCCGTCTGGACACGCAGGGTGCCGAATCCAAGCACCCGGCCGCCGAACTCGCTGCGGATTTCTGTATTCTGAATCTTGGTCAGAGGGACCTCATTCCACGTTTCGTAGAGCAAGATGATCTTCTCGCGGTGCAACAGGCGTTTGGTGGTCAGCAGGAAATAGTCGTTCTGCCAATCGGCATAGAACCAAGCTATCATCAGGGCTGGGATGGTTCCGATGAGCAGGACCTGTAGAAACAAGCTCAGCGTTACGCCCAAGCTGGTCAATAGCCACACACCGAGGCTCAGGACCAATGCGGCGAACAACGGCAGGGGAAGAACCTGTGCGAAGACGATCCAATGGCGCTTCCGCAGCAAGACGGGGGGCTCATCCTGTGCTGGCCAGGGGTACGAGCGAGCCTTCAGGCGTTCTCTCAACACAGGCGAGAGAACGAGCTCCTTCTGGATATGGGGATAATCACGCAGAAGCACGTCCCAGGCATCCTTGTCAACATACAATGCCTTGACATCAGTGGTTGCCTGAGCAAAGGCGCCATAAGGGTCTCCGAACAGAAGAGAGGCTTCTCCTGTCCAGTCACCGCTGAAAAGGTAGCCAATGGGCCGCTGAAAGCCCCGTACATCCGTTTGGTGGAGGACTACCTCGCCGTCAAGCAGCACCCACAGTGCATGGCCCAACTCATCTTGGCGGTGCAGGAAAGCACCCCTGGCAGTCGACCGCACTTGGGCGATGGCCGCCACTCGATCGAGGCTCTCCTGTGTCAGCGCCGAGAAGAGGAGGACATTTTGCAGCCAGTCGGAGGGTTCCATCAGTCGTACTCTCCTTTGGTGCTGGCCGATTGTACTACAAGCCTGGCAATTGCGGAAAAGCCAGCCGAGAAAGGAGAACCCGCGCTCTCGGTGGGGCGCGGGTCCGTGCAGTCGTAAGTGGGCAAGATAGGACTCGAACCTACGGCCTCCACGATGTCAACGTGGCGCTCTAACCAACTGAGCTACTTGCCCTGGCTGCTGGCGATTATACCCCAAACAGAGCTTTTGACAAATCAGGGCTACAGCTGTAACCGATCAGCAAAGGCTAGTTCATCCTTGAAAGGTCCGATGATGGCTAGGTTCAGCGCGTCGCGGGAAAAGAGCCGCTGCGCCATCTGCTGAATGTCGGCGGCGGTGACCGCGTCGAGGTACTGTACGACTTGGTCAACAGTGAGCACAGGCTGATCGAGCACTTCCTGCTGGCCGAACCAAGCAGCATTCGCAAAGGTATCTTCCATCCGCAAGAGAATGCGGCCTTTGGTGAACTCTTTGGCCTTGATAACCTCCGCCGCAGGGGCCTCCTTCGCCTTGAGCAGATCTAGCTGCTCAAGCATCGCGGTAACGACGTCACCGGCCTTCTGCGGTGGTACACCTGCGTACAGGACCATGGCCCCAGTGTCGCGCAGGGATGAAGTGTAGGAACCAACGCTATACGCCAGGCCTCGTTTCTCCCTGATCTCCAAGAAGAGCCTTGAACTCATGCCCTCACCCAGGAGCACGTTCAGGATACGCAAAGTGAATCGCTCAGGGTGGTTGGCCGGAAGGCCCCGAACGGCCAAGCAGAGATGAGTCTGTTCTGTCTCACGAAACTCGATACGCCAAGATGGGCCGGGGGCAGGATCGGCGGCAGCGATGAACTCCGGGGCAGGTGCTGACTTCCAGTTTCCCAATGCCTGGTTGATCTGCTCCGTCACACGATCTGCATCCAAGTTCCCAGCCAGGCTGATCACGGTATTTCGAGGCAAATAGCCACGGTCAATATAGTCCAAGATGTCCTGGCGAGTGATACCGGTGACGGACTCCCGGGTTCCGGCCGTATCCCAGCCAACGGGATGATTAGGCCAGAGCACTTCGCCAATCAATGAATGGACCCAGGATTCCGGCATGTCCATCATGCGGCAGATTTCCTGGATGATCACCTCCCGTTCCTTGTCGATTTCTTGGGGATCGAACATGGAATTACGGAACATGTCTACCAGCACATCGAGGGCAAAGGGCAAGTGATGGTGGGCAACCTTGGCCCAGTAGGTGGTCACTTCACTGTCGGTGCTGGCATTGATCACACCGCCCAGCCCTTCAATGGCCTCTGCAATGTGCTGCGCCGTTGGTCGACGCGGCGTGCCTTTGAACATCATGTGCTCGATGAAGTGAGAGATGCCCCTCTCCCTGTCTCCCTCGTAACGTGATCCGACGCCGGTGAGGATGGCGACTCCCACCGACCGTGTGTGGGGCATGCCAGTGGTCACGACTCGTAGCCCATTGTCAAGGACATTCTTCTGATACACGGTCTCTCCTCAGTAGGCAGCAGATCGGTGGCTAGGGTCCCTTGAGCTCTGCCAGCAATGATTGGGCCACGGAGTGCAACTCGGGGCTCTCGTCCATGCTCAGGAACCTTTCCAGCGCTTCGACAGCATCTGCGGTCTTGCCCTGTAACTTGAACGCATTGCCCAGGCCAAAATAGGCGCGGGCAAGCTGAGGATTCAGCCGCAGCGCCTCCCGGAACTCGGCAATGGCAGGGTCAAGCTTGTTCTGCTGTACGTAGGTGGCGCCGAGGTTATAGTGGATATCGGCATCGTCCTGGCGCAAAGAGATGGCTTGGCTAAACTCATTGGCAGCCTTGTCGAACTGCATCTGCTCGTAATAGACAGCGCCGAGATTCGACCGCGCATCCACATGGTTGGAGTCCAACTCCAGCGCCTTCTGATAGGACTGGGCGGCATCATCCAGCCGCTGATCCTGGTAGTACGCATTCCCAAGCCGGAAGTGGGCTTCGGCAGAGCTGGAATCGAGACGAGCAGCCGCTTGAAACTCGGCGATGGCTTCCTGGACCTTGTTGTCGTCGAGATACTGGCGGCCCTGGGCCAAGCGCTCTTCGAACGTGCCGTACGGGGTCGGCTTCGCTGGTGAAGCGAGACAGCCTACGAGGGAACCGATGGCGAAGAGTGCCATTATGGCAAACAGCAGCCAATCCGTACGTCGAATGGTCATCTGCACCCTCCAATCCTAAACTGCCAGTTCTCACTCTCGGTAGTTCAGCACGATGACCTGGGTCTCTGCTGGCAAGTCATTATGGGTGATGTCCAGGCTGTCCCGGGGACTAGTATCGGCAGGCAATCCCATCTCCTTCAGGAACTTGCCCAGCGGGTCGAGGCGCAGGTTGATAGCCTTGGTGCCATAGTGCATGGGGATGACGATCTTTGGCTGTATCAGCCCAATCATCTCCGCAGCCTGATTGGCATTAATGGTCGTTGCCGCACCAACTGGGATCAGCAGCACGTCAATATCGGCAAGTGCCTGGATCTGAGCCTGTGACGGCACGTGGTCAATGCTGCCCAGGTGGCAAACTGTCAGTGCGTCAAAGTCGAACACGTAGATGGTGTTGCGCTGAATCTGTGCGTCCTTCTTCTTCATCCTTGAGGCGATGCCGGTGACAAAAATGCCTTTCACCTCATACTCGCCAGGCCCGTTGATGACTACTGGGGAGCCTTGGACCAATGAAAGGTTGCAATAGTCCTGATGTTCACTGCTGACGGTCACCATGTCGGCGCGCAGGCGGGGGATGTTGTAACCCACTTGCTTGGCGCAAGGGTCAGTCACGGCTGCGGCGCCCCTCGTCCTCAGCCTGAAACACGAGTGCCCATACCAAACGATTTCCATGTGCCTGACCTCTTTTGCAGTTGGGGGCTCTGACGAGGATGCTTTAGCTGAAGGTCAGCTTGGTCCGGATCCGCCGGGCTTCAGTGACGATTTCCGGAGCCACATCGAAGACAGCAACGCCATTCATGTCGGCTTCAATGACTCGTTCGCTAAAGGGGAGGAACCCCAAAACCTCATCGCCTGGCAGACGGTCCAGAATGAATTGCTCGTCCTGTTCGTTGCGGATCTTGTTTCCGACGACAAAAACGCGATGGATGCCAATGTCGCCCGCCAGATGTCTAATGGCCTGCGCTGTCTGCAGACTTCGCTGGCCAGGCTCAACCACCACGATGAACGCATCTACGGCACCGGCCGTTCCCCGGCCCAAATGCTCCAATCCAGCTTCCATGTCCAGGATCACGGCCTCTGAGCGTCCGATGAAGAGGTGCATGACCAGTTTCTTGAGAAGGGAGCCTTCTGGGCACATGCAGCCAGCCCCTCCCCGCTTCACCCCCCCCAACACCAAGAGCTTGATGCCGCGGTGAGAGGCCGAAAATCGCTCAGGGATGTCGTCCACGCGAGGGTTGAGGGAGAACATGCCACCGCTTGATCCTGGGCGAGCCCCGGTGCGCTCCTCGATCAGGTCACCCATCTCCGCAATGGGCACGATCTTTGCTGCCACGTCGGGGGGAATCCCCAGAGCAGACGCCAGACTTGCCGCCGGGTCGGCGTCGATGGCCAGCACCTTGCCTTCCTCAGCATAGATGTAGGCAAGGAGCGAGGCTAGAGTGGTCTTGCCCACGCCCCCCTTGCCACTGATTGCGAGTTTCGGCATGGTTGCCCCCCTACTCCAATGGGACGAGGGTCTGAACAACGGCGGCCGCACGCTGCTCATCCAGCCAACTTACAAACGTATGTTGTCGCCACGATGCCACCAATTCATCGGCGACTTGGCGAGCATCGTCCCTCTCCACGACCTCGATGATGTGGTATCCAAAGTCTGTCTTCACGATGCCGCTCAGTCGCCCGGCTGGAAGCGAAAACGCCACATCCTCAATGTCCCTGGGCATGACACCACGAGGGAAGAAGCCCAAGTCGCCCCCCGAGTCAAAAGTTCCTCTATCCAGCGAGTACGTCTCGGCCAGTGATGCAAAGCCCTCGCCGGCGCTCAGCTTGACCAGGACGTCCATGGCCTCGGACTCGCTCGCAACCAGGATATGACGGGCATGAACCTGCTCCACGGCCGGTGGCTGCGAGCCCATAATGTGGTCCTGCAAAGCAGCACCCAGAAGCTCCCTCTGGAGCTGCAGCCGAAAGGACTCTGGCGTGAGGCCATTGTCGGTCAACCATTCCTGGAACTTGATGTCGTCCGTTCCGACCAGCCGGGCGATTTCTGCATCCACTTTTTCTGCCGGAACCGAGACACCCTGGCTTGCTGCCGCTTGTTCAATCAGGACCTGGTCCACCATCCACGATAGAACCTGCCGACGAACCTGGGCCACGGTCTCCTTGCCTTCGGCGGTCGTGGGATCAAAGTTGTCCTGTTTCACGAGGTACGAGACGGCTAATGCCACTTGATTCTCGTATTCGTGCAAGCCAATGGGTTGGCCATTGACCAAAGCAGCGGCTGGCTCCGTCGGCGGAGTTGGCGCATTGCCCGTAGCCTCGGGACTGGTCTGAGAGGGCGGCGTAGGGACTGCGGCGGTGCCCACGGCTGAGGAGGGTGAGGCGGCAGGTTGTGGTACCGTTGCTGCTGGAGTCTGGCCGGGCGCTGGCCCCGCAGGGCTGCCGCAGGACAGGGGCATCGCAAGAACTGCAATCAGGATAGAGAGCTGAAGAAGGCGCGCAAGGGCTCGGTTCATGTTGAGATTCCATCGCTCCATAGTAGGTTCAGATGACTCACGATGTGGCACCGCTGAACGCGCACAGACACCACACTACAAGCGTCATTATATGACGAACCACTAAATGCGCAAGCAGTACTGCCTTGACGCCAGTATGCTCACTGGTCACCCCACCATCTGCGCGGCGCCCATTTGCAGAAACGGAAGTTGTTGTGTTAGAATCGCGATGCTCTTCAGGGCATACTGACTTATCACGCCGGTCTGGCGTTTCTTGCCTGCGGCGTGAGCTGAATACCCAAGTGACGGATGGTGATCAACAATAACGCCAAACGGGATGGGCTTCTTGGATACTTGTGGCAGCTGGGTGCTCGCTTTCCGTACGCACCCAGCCGTTTTGTTATGTAAGACAGAGAAGCGACGGCCATTCCCCATCGGAGAGGAAATCCTATGAAGCAGGCTCTGGGTAATTGGGATTCAATACGGCAGATTTTGCGCGATTCACGCACCAACCGGGTAGCATATGCTATTTCGGCGCTCTTCCTGGTTACAAGCCTTTGGCTTCCCCCGTTCTCGGTTGGTACACGGGTGCTGCACTTTGACTATCCCTTGATTGGAACGGGCGGTGGCGTGGTGAGCTTGCCGGGCGGTGCCGGCGTTGTGGTTCCCAGTGGAATGTTGAGCAATTCGCTGCGCCTCAAGATCGCATCGCTGCCGCTGCAGAGCTTTCTCTCGGGTGCCGGCGATAAGGTAGAGAAGGCGGCGGCTGAAGCACTGGCGACCCAGCCCATCACACTCCAGGGAGACGCCTATCGGTTCCTCAGCTATGGTCCTACTCCCAAAGAAGCCATTCTCAGCCTTCCCATTGCTTCCGGCCTGTCTTCTGCGGCGGTCGACTTGTACGTGTGGGACAAGCAGCAGTGGCAATGGATGCCTTCGCAGGCGATAGCCGAAGACGGAACGATCGAGGCGAAGGTGAGTTCTATTCCCGCGATAGCTGTTGTGGCGAGCGCCGATCGCCAGAGTCCTCTCATCGCCACACTTCTCTCACCGGATACAGGGCTTCCTGATCAGGGCGAGGGGCTCGTCAACGAGGTCGGTCAACCGGGTATGTATCTGAACGCTGATGGGACCGTCCGCGGGGCCGGGGCTGTTGACATTGCCGGAGACGCACAAGAGCTCCGAGTCGTCCCAGTAATCAGCAACGCGCCGGACGGCGCGGTCCAAGCCCAGGTGCTCACTACCGTCCTTCTGACCGATGACGCTCGCGGCAAGCACGTGACCTCTCTAACGGTGCTGGCCGTAGAAAAGATGTATGCTGGAGTCATGCTGGACTACCGTGGGCTGGAAACGAGCCTTCAAGATGAGTTCGTTTCCTTTGTGAGCGAGATTGCTGAGTCGCTGCATGGGCAGGGTAAGGCTCTCCTGGTGCGGGTTCCAACACCCGTCCAGGTCTCTGAAGACCGTTGGGAGACGGGTGCTTACGACTGGCCACGTTTGGGTGCGATTGTGGATGCCCTGGTGATGCCAGCAATCGAGTCTCCCGAAGCATACCTTCCCGGTGGACGGATGGAGTCTCTCCTACGCTGGGCGGTTGGCCAGGTCAATCGGAGCAAGCTGCAGGTTGAGATGTCGGTGCAGAGCTACAAATCTGTGGGACAGACCCAGGTGCGGCTGCCTTATGTCCAGGCCCTGGCCGAACTTACCCGGCTGGTGGTGGAAGACGACAAGGCCCTGGTGAGCCCCGGCGAAAACGTGACCGTGTCCCTGCCTCGGCTGCAGTCTTCGGGAGGGGTGCAGTACGATGCCAGCACGGCGACCTACTGGCTTACCTATGAGGACGAACAAGGCCAACCGACCAAGCTCTGGCTGGAGAATGCCACCAGCGTGGCTCAAAAGTTGCAGGTTATCAGTGACTTTAGAGTGCGCGGCGTTACCCTCATCGACCTTGTCGACGATCAAACGGACGAGCGACTGTGGGACGTGTTGGCGCATTTCCAGGAAATGCTGGTGCCGGCGATCGAGACTGACTTTGCCGTCGTCTGGACCGTGCAAGGGCCGGATGGTGAGGCTAGCACCATTACGCAACCCCTCAACTCCCCGGAATACGTCTGGGAGGCGCCTAGCAACCCTGGTGACTATATGATTGCCGCTGGCCTCTCGGACGACGGTGGGCGCTCCCTGGAAGTCCAAAGCAATAGCGTCAGCGTGCAGATTCCCACGCCCACACCTACGCCCACACCAACCCCCATGCCTACGCCCACACCCAAACCGACGGCAAAGCCTCAACCGGTCGTGGCGGCGGCTTCGCGCGGGCCCGGTTTTGCCTATGG
>DDYO01000190.1 GCA_002348045.1 Anaerolineales bacterium UBA2232 | reverse complement strand
CGACCGGACTCAATACGGGAGAGCTCCAGCAGCTCTTCGACCATCTGAGTCATGGAGTCCACTTCTCCCTCCATTCGATCCAGGAACCGAACCGCGGCAGCTGGGTCATCCAGCGCCCCCTCTCGCAACACCTCAACGATGGCCTTGAGAGAGGCGAGGGGCGTGCGCAACTCATGTGAGACATTGCCTACGAAATCGCGACGCATGGCCTCAACTCGACGCAGTGCCGTGAGATCCTGCAGAATGAGCACGGCCGTTTGGGGCGCCTCAGCATCCAGCGGCGTCACGACCACCTGCAGGTACGCGCCTTGACGTCCCAGAGCAACCAAACCGGACTGCTCGGCACGGCTGCCAGCAGCCCGAGTCCACAGCTCGACAATTTGATGCTCTCGTACTGCCTGTGCCAAGGACCGACCAATGGCCTCGCCCTCTGTCAGCTGGAGCAAACGGAGCGCGGCTGGATTCATCAGCGTCACGCGACCCTCGCGATCAGTGATGACCACACCATCCGCCATGTGCTCGAGGATGGCAGCCAGCTGGCCCTTCTCTTCCGACAGGGAGCCGATCACAGTGCCCAGGCGTTCTGCCATCTCGTTAAATGCTCGAGTCAGGTGACCGACTTCGTCACCGGTCTCGGGCAGGAGCCTCACCGTCAAATCACCCTGGGCCATCCGACTCACCACATGATTCAGCATCGTGATGGGGCCACTCGTCCGCCGAGCAATGTAGGTCGCAGTGAGAACATGCACCACGGTGATCAACCCGATCACCATCAGTACCCCTTGTCTAAACCTGCCAATTGTCTCTTCAATGGCGTGCAGGGGGCGGGCCAGCCGCACCACAGCCAGCAGGTTATCATTCAAGCGGGCAAGAACCGCGACATACATCATGTCATAGCTGAGGGTATCGCTACTGCGGATACTCGTGCCCTGTCCCAACGACAAAGCCTCGATGACTTCCGGGCGCAATCGATGGTTATCCATCTCCGCCGGATTGCGCTCCGAATCGGCCAAGACCAGCCCGGCAGGATCGATGATGGTGACCCGAGTGCCCAGCACTCGTGAGTACCGATCTGCCTCCAATCCTAGCTCGACAGATCTACTGTCGGATGACAGGATGGGAGCCAGGTCCTGAGCAATGAGGCGAGCCTCCTGGGTGAGCTGAGAGCGGAGAGTACCCAGGTAGGCCTCCCGCACCACTACCGATAGATAGACGGCCAACACCACCATCGCAACGATGGTGATAAGCAGGTACGGAACCGTGATCCGCGCGCGAATTGATCGGAACATCAGTCATCCCTCAAAGCGATAACCCATGCCGCGCACCGTTACGATGCGCTGGGGATGGGCGGCATCCTGCTCAATCTTCTCCCGCAGCCACCTCACGTGCACATCCACCGTTCGACTTCCTCCCACATACTCCCAGCCCCACACACGCTCCAGAATCTGCTCTCTCGATAACACCATGCCTTTGTGTTTGGCCAGGAAGACGAGAAGCTCGTACTCCTTCGGGTTCAAGTCCAGCACGCGCCCCCCAAGCGTCACTTCGCCCCGAACTGGATCAACTATCAGATCATGGAAGACTAACTGCCGACCCCGCGCAGGCAATCTATCGGACTCCTCATGGTCCAAGACGTCCTGCCGAATCATCCGCACACGGCGCAACAGCGCTTTGACCCGCGAATGGAGTTCCCGCATGCTGAATGGCTTTGTTAGATAGTCGTCAGCTCCCACCTCCAGTCCGACGACTTTGTCTACCTCCTCAGAACGAGCCGTGAGCATGAGAATAGGCGTGTTCAAATCCCTCCTGAGGACGCGACACACCTCCAGCCCGTCCACGCCAGGCAGCATAATGTCCAGCAAGATCAAATCAGGCCGTTCACGGAGCGCGGTCGCGATGGCAGTCGGCCCATCAGCAGCCGTGGACACCTCGTACCCCTGGCGCTCCAGGCTGTAAACCAGCGCCTCGCGGAGAGCCGCTTCATCTTCGACGACCAAGAGCCTTCCCGGAGTAGTAGACATGGGCAGCGCCCTCTCCCTTAGCGCAAATGGCGGCTTCGAGGACCGGGAATCCGCACGAGGTAGTGCCGCCAACGTGAACAACGCATTTGTCCGCGATTCAATCTGCCAAAGCGACGGCATTGTAGCGTGGAAGGTGGGCTTCGTCAATGGGCACCTGTTCTGATACCTCCCAGCCACAAGGCATCTATTACAGCTGGCTACCCAGGTCGAGCCTTGGAAAAACTACGGAAGCCAATCACCAACAGCGCCAAGCCGAACATCCCGCCTGACACGATCCAAGGCATCCTAAGACCAAAGGAAACTGCGGTAGCCGCGCCAATCATCGGGCCAATCGCGTTTGCTACCGAGTTGATGCTCGAATCCAGCCCAAACACAACCCCTTGCCTGCCTTCAGGCGCGGCATTAGCTAGCGCTGTGCTCAGCCCAGTAAGCATCGACCCTGCGGTCACACCCGCCATGGCGTACAGAACGAGAAGCTGGGTGGTATTCCTACACCAAGCATGTGCCGAGTAGGCGACAAGGCAACCCGCCGAGCCCAGGAGGAGGAGCCTCCGAATCCCGAGTCGATTCCCAAATCGTCCGGCTATCAGGGCTCCCACGGCCGTGCCAGCCATGTGAAAACTGCTGACTAAGCCGACGATGGAGGCGGTCTTGGTCTGAGTGGGATCTAACATCTGAGCAAACAGTGCCAACACAGGTGCTGTAGTCCGCAGGCCGATGCGGAGCAGTATGCTCACACTAAAAACCGAAAGCACCGCTGCGGAACCCAGCGCAACCCGCACACCCTGGGTCAGCGAGCGGTCGCGCGCCACTCCGTCGTCCTTGACTTCGTGCACCATCGTGGTGATCAAGATGCCGCCCAGCACCAGCAAGGCTGCTGTGACGGTGAATGAAGCCCGAAAACCCCACAAGTCAGCAACGATGCCCCCGAGAGCTGGACCCAATGAACCTCCCACGTACACGCCCATCTGGAGTACCCCCAGAGCAGGTGTGCGTTGCTCCTCGGGCGTACAACTTGCGATAAGACTGAACGCAGCTGACACAGTCCCCGTCACTGCACCCTGGGCAACCCTCAGGGCAAGCAATTGCTGCACATTGGTCACATAACCCATCGCGCCTAACAGGAGCGCACCTCCGTACATCGCCCGCTGCAACATCATCTTCCTGCTGACACGATCAGCGATGGTCCCCCAAATAGGACCCATGATGAACATGGTCCAGGCCTGTCCCGAGATAAGCAGTCCCGACCACAGCTCCACTTCACCCGGTCCCGTGATGCCAAGTTGCCTAACGTAGAATGGCAAGAAAGGAATGACCGCGTTAAAGCCAGCAATGGAAAGGACCTCGCCCAGCCATACCACTGCCAGGGTGCGGCGCCAGTTTCCGTACCTGCCGCTCGCAGACGCACGCGTCCCATTGCTAGAGCCTGCCATTCACGACCCTCCCAGAATTGTCCTTTCCCCACACAGCGCAGAGACGAACGATCCCGATTGCCTTCGACCGTCGGTGAACTTGGCAGCGGCCGCAGCATATCTGTGTATTCCTGTGCCCTTGGCCCTCTACCTTGAATCATCAGCGGAAGTTCTCAACTGACAGGACCCGACCCGCAGTAGCAGGCCCTTCGCCGCCAACCTTATGATACCGGGTTGATGTGTGGTGAACAGGAAGCGGATAGCAGCTAAGGACCCAACGGCGCGATTATAGTGCCATGAGCCCTGCCCGTCAAGGCTTCTGCAAGACCATTGGTCATCCTTCTCAACACGATTGGCTCGCTTGATGGGCTGACCCCCCAACCAGTCCCAAAAACCCATCTCCTTGACTTGCGGAACCCAATTTGGTAGAATACTTTGACCTGTGCACACGTAACTCGGGGAAAGGCGTTACTGCTGACCATGGGCATGACCGGGAATCGACCGGCAATTATCCAGAGCGATAGAACCATTCTCCTGGAAGTGGATTCTCCCCAGTATCCCACTGCCCGGGACTCGCTGGCTCGGTTTGCGGAGCTCGAGAAGAGTCCCGAGTACGTACATACATATCGCATCACGCCATTGTCCCTCTGGAACGCCGCGGCGGCTGACCTCGATGCAACCACCATTCTCACGGACCTTGCTGCCCTTAGCAAGTATCCGGTACCAGAAAACGTGCAACGTGATATCATCGAGTACGTCTCTCGCTACGGCCGCGTGCGCTTACAGCGTCAGAACGAAGACATCTTGCTCGAGGTTGATGACTCGGCCTTAGCGGCGGAGCTCTTGCGAAGCAAGAGGCTACAACCATACATACTGGACCGCGTGACTCCGTTTCGCCTGCGCATAGATCCGTCCCGCCGAGGCCACGTGAAACAGGCCCTGGTTCTAATGGGCTACCCAGCACTGGATCTTGCTGGCTACGTTCCCGGATCGCCGCTCTCGCTCGCCTTGAGGACCACAACCCGTACTGGGGAGCCCTTCCAGCCACGACACTATCAGACCGATGCCGCGGACTCCTTCTACGCTCAGGGCACTGCATATGGAGGCAGTGGTGTCATAGTCCTTCCTTGTGGTGCAGGAAAGACCATAGTCGGCATTGCGGTCATGAATTATGTGCAGTGTGCGACGCTGATCCTGACCACCAATACCGTCGCGGCGCGTCAGTGGATCGCCGAGCTGCTCGACAAGACCACCCTCACCGAAGAATTGATCGGGGAGTACAGCGGCTTGCGAAAGCAGGTGCGTCCGGTCACCATCGCCACCTATCAGATCATGGTACACCGATCCCGGCAAAACGGTTCCGGTGATTCCGGTGCAGAGTACCCACATCTGTCGCTGTTCAGTGATCAGGATTGGGGCTTGGTAATCTACGATGAGGTCCACATGCTCCCTGCTCCAGTCTTCCGTATCACCGCCGAGATCCAGGCTCGTCGGCGCCTGGGCCTAACCGCAACGTTGGTACGCGAGGATGGGCGTGAAACCGACGTGTTCTCACTGATCGGTCCGAAAAAGTATGACGCTCCGTGGAAAGCCCTGGAAAGGCAGGGGTGGATCGCCACGGCGCAGTGTCACGAGATCAGAGTGGCCCTGCCGGATGAGCTGCGCCTGAGCTACGCGTTGGCCGACGATCACGACAAATACAGGATTGCGGCCGAGAATCCAGGCAAAATGCGGGTGTTGGACCAGCTGTTGCAGAAGCACTCGGATGATGCAGTGCTCATCATAGGAATGTATCTGGATCAACTCCGCGAAGTGTCAGCACGCTACGGCTTCCCTTTGGTCACGGGCGACACAGATGTGGCCCGTCGGGAGGAGCTTTACGAAGCTTTTCGTTTGGGCAAGGTCGGCTGTCTGGTTGTCTCGAAAGTTGCCAATTTTGCCATCGATCTTCCTGATGCCAGCGTGGCAATGCAGCTCTCTGGCACCTTCGGGTCCAGACAGGAAGAAGCTCAACGGCTTGGGCGCATCCTTCGTCCCAAGCGCCAAGGGGCTCAAGCCCACTTTTACACGTTGGTCAGTCGTGACACCAAAGACCAGGACTATGCTGCCAATCGCCAGCGGTTCCTCACCGAGCAGGGGTACCACTACGATATCATCTATGAAGAAGAGGTCGCAGCGTGGCAACCGGTTAAGGGTGAGATTCATAGCCCGGAGATGACCGGGATGGACATGGTGCAGCTGTAGATGCCACGCCGGATTGGCCACCGGTCTATCCATCATACCGACCCTTGCTGCTCCATGCCGGATACTGAGTTGACGGTGTATCTCAAGTCATGGTGAGAGAAGAAACAGGTGTGGCTCTATCTGGTCTGCTTGACCAGCTTACAGTCAGTGACATGCGCGAGATTGCCGCTCAGCATGGGTGGAACCTTCCAGGCAAGACCCGAAGCGACTATGTGAGCGCTTTGGCGACCAAGCTCGCCACGCCGGAAGAACTCGCCCGCTCCATTTCTGCCCTATCAGCTGAACTCAGAGAAGCGCTGCGCGGTGCCTTGGTTGCTGAGGACGGTGGTGGGATAACGGCGACTGGCTTGGCTCACGTCATGACCGCGTTGCGTGGCAGTGAGCGGCCTCCCGTCAAGCCCGTTGAAGCTGCTGCCATGCTCAGCGACTTGGCGCGCTGGGGACTCGTGCTACCCTGGAGAGAAATAGGTGACGGGTTCGCACGGTACGTCTTTCCGCGCCAGCTTCAGCTGGATCTGCCTCCGCTCACCGGATGGTGTCCGAGGATCGCGCCCTGCCTGCGCGGCACTCCGCGAGTGCTCGACAAGTCAACGATTGTCGACGATATCCGTGCCTGCTGGGAGTTTATCGCTCATCAGCCTCTCGGCCTTGCCCAGTCAGTCGCGTCAACCATCGACCCCTGGGCTCAATCGGCTTCGACAAATGGTGAGCGCCCCGTGGTTTCCCGCCGACGAAACAGAAACGGCCCTGAAGCAGCCGAGATTGGCACACAGCCCCAACTCGTTGATCAAGAAGGCGCAGACCAGATTGCATCCTGTCTGGGGCGTGGGTTGGAGCACGCTCACTTCGTGTGTCACCTCCTGCGCCACATGGGTTTACTGCGCAGAGATCAGGAACGCCTAAAGGCATACGAGCCCTCGTGGAAGCGCTTTGCCCGTCACTCCTTCACTGCACAGTACGAGGCTGCTGCCCAGGCATATCTTTCGCTTGCCGAGTGGAGCGAGCTGGACATGATTGTCCGCCAGGACCCCTCCCTTGGGCTGGAGCGCACCACAGGGGTTGCTTTCACCTATGCTGACTTCCGGTCGCAACTCGTGAACTTGCGCCTGATGCTGATCCGGCTGCTAGCCTCCGCCGAGGACGGCTGGTGTTCGATTGAGCGCTTGATGGACACCTTGCGCCTGCTGTGGTCCGAGTTCACCGCTTCTTCCTTGTCCCGGTCACCGCGCTGGCAACCTCGGCACTGGTGGATCACGACCCGCTGCACTGCTCCCGATGAAAGCCCTTCATCGACCGATTGGCATCGGCAGCAGGGAGCCTTCATGCTGGCGCTCCTCAATGGACCCCTCTACTGGCTCGGCCTGGCCCACCTCTGGGAGGAAAACAGCCATCCCACGGCCGTCGAGCTGCACGGCCTGGGCGACCTGCTCAACAACCGTTCGTTCAGCGAGTTTTCAGGGCGAGTGAGACCGCTGGATATGTCGTTCGATCCATCAAGCCTGTTGATAACTGTCAACTGCTCACCTTTGCTGGCGACCCAGCACGCCCTCCTTGGGAAGATGGCCAGAATCGAGCATGTGGGCAACGGTCGGACGACGTACCGACTCGATGCCCTGGCCTTCTTGGCCAGCCTTGAACAAGGTGACCGAGTAGAAGAAATCTCATGCCTCTGGAGCCGGGTAATGGCCCAGCCTATCCCTCGTGAGATCCGGACGACGCTTGAGAGCTGGTCAGACTGCTATGGACAGGTGAGAATTGCCAGCGGCTTGGCGGTTCTGGAAGTCGCCGACAGCATCACCCTTCGGGAGCTCCAGGTTACCACATCCCTGTCGCAGCACATCATTGCGTGGCTATCTCCCCGTTCAGTTGCCCTGTCGGACCAAGCCGTTGGTTTGCTCACAGAGGAAATGGCAGCACTGGGCCACACGCCAAAGCTGGAGCGCCGAAGGTAAGCGATGTCCGATACTGTTGCTCAGGCTCTTGCCGGCTACCGCTACGACATGCTGCTCCACATGGCCAACCTGGCTAGCCTTGGCATCATGACTTCCAAGGGACAAAAGCTCGGCAAGGAAGCCCTCATTGCCCTCCTGGTCGAACACCTATTCACGCCGGCCCGTGCCAATGCGGTCCTCCCCGAGGCCGGCGAGCTGGCCCGCGTCATCCTTGATCGCCTCGCCCTCCGCCAGGGATCTGGTTCCATGACAGAGTTGCGACGGGAGCTCGCCACAGACGGCATCGTTTCTGCCGGCGAGGGATCGCATATTGGCGTCGATCTGTGGCTCGACGCCTCGCTTGACCCCTTTGACGCCGCAGTCACGTGGCTCACCGTGCACGGCCTCATCCTGATCCTGGGAAGCAGCTTGCGTACCGCGGGCAGTGCTCGTCCTGGTCAACGCTCGGATCTGGTCCTTACCATACCCTCGACCATCTACCGGGCCCTGCCCATTCCAAGGTTGTCATCGGCGGAGTGGGGTGGTGCGCCATTGCCAATGACAGTGTCCGCAGGCGATATTGATGATGCACAGCGGGATCTCTTTCTCTACTGGAGCTACGCACGCTCACATCCGATACCGCTCACCCAGTCTGGTCGTGTCCAGAAGCGTGCCCTGCGAGCCCTGGAACATCAGACATTGGTTCAACAACCGCTGTCGGAGGCACCGGAGGAGGAAGGCGCCCCTCGATTGCACTTTCAGCGCCACCTCCTTCAAGAACTGGGGCTCTTGGGTGTATCTCAGGGCAAACTGGCTCCCCAGGGCAGTCGCGACCGAGTATTTGCCTTCTGGGACTATGCTGCTCACAAGCGCACGTGCTTCTGCTGTCAAGCGTGGCTGCGCATGGTGGCCTGGAGCGAGCTGTCGGCCGAGACGGGCGTCGGCGTGGACATCGATGTTTCCCTTGGCCGCCGCCTCTTGTTCAAGGAATTGGCTTCGCTGCCAGCCGACACCTGGTTCTCAGCCGATCGCTTCTTGCGGCGACTGTTGACTGCCGTCCCGCCCTTGCTATTCCCCCCACGTTCTGCTTCCCGGCAGGAAACTGAGCCAGGTGAGGTCCATTGGTACGATCAGCACCCCGCTCGCAAGAATCGTTGGTTCGCCGAGGTGGAGGCGACTTTTGTTGGACGCGTCATCAGCGGTCCATTGCACTGGCTCGGACTCGTCGACGTTGCGGCTGAAGACACTCGAGTGCTGGCGTTCCGGCCGAATGCCTCGCTCAAGGCCGTTTGGGCACAACTGGGCCAGCAGGACGGTCGATGGCCGAATGTAAGGGACCTCGACCCGTTTCTCGGCGCAAGGGTGGACTCCTCCACTGACGGACGGATCGTTGTGCAGCCCAATTTCCAGGTGCTGGCGCTCGGCCGCGTGCCCGATGCGATTCTGGCCAGGCTGGAGATGTTCGGAAAGCGCATCCGAGCGGACCGCAGCACGATCGAATATGCCCTGTCCCGTGAGTCCGTCTATCGCGCTCTGCAGGACGGGGTCGAGATTGCCGAGATTGTCACTTTCCTTGAAGGCGCGAGCACAGCAGCCGTGCCGCAAAACGTGCTGCGGTCGCTCGAGGAGTGGTCGGAGCACCACCAGCGGATCAGATTTCACCGCGACGTAACCCTCTGTATGGCCGCCAGTGAGCAGTTGATGGGTAACGTGTGGGATGCGCCTGAAACCGCCTCTCACCTAGCTCGGCGACTCACGCCCACCGTGTCCATGGTCCACTCTGGACACCAAGCGCCCTTGGTCGAGCAGTTGGTGCACTTGGGGTTCCTGCCCGCGATTGCCTCGCTGGGCGTGGAGCTCAAGCGGTGTGTCGAGATCGAGCCCGATGGGCACGTCGTTCTGGATGGCGGAGCCCAGAACATCGTCCTGGAGAGTGAACTGAGCAGGCTGGCGGAACGTCGCGATGGTCAGTACTACATCACCCGGTCGGCAGTTGCTGCCGCCGAATCCAGGGGCATGGAACTCGCCGACTATCTGAAGAGCTGGCAGAGACTGAGCAGGTCTGGCCTCCCAGAGAAACTGGCGGCTGATATCCAGACCTGGACCGGTACAAGCAAGGTAGCTTCTCTGCGAAGGGCCCTCGTCTTGCGCCTCCCTGACCTTGCCGCTGCCGAAGCTCTTCTGGCAGACCCTGAGTTACAGCCCTACCTTTCGCGCCTACTTCCTGATGGACCTAGCCCCATGCTGCAGGTGAGCAATGGCAACGAAGCAGCCCTCGCAGAGCTGCTTCGGAAACGTGGCTATCGGGTGGAGGAGCAGCGGGGTTGATGGTCTGCTAGCGAATAATGTCTAGCCCGCCCATGTAGGGACGCAGCACATCGGGCACGACGATGCTGCCATCCTTTTGCTGGTAGTTCTCGATAACCGCAATCAGGGTGCGCGGTAGCGCCAACCCCGATCCGTTCAGAGTGTGTACGTACTCGGGTTTCTCGCCCGGTGCGCGTCGAAAGCGGATGTTGCCACGTCTAGCCTGGAATGCCTCGCAATTGGACACGCTGGATACCTCCAACCACTCGCGGCACCCTGGCGCCCACAGCTCGACATCGTACTTTTTCGCTGCCACAAACCCCAGATCGCCGGTACACATCAGGATCACACGGTGTGGGATGTCAAGTCTCCTTGCTACCTCAGCCGCCTGTTCGACCATGCGCTCCAGTTCGTCGTAGCTAGATTCCGGAGTTACGAACTTGAACATCTCCACTTTGTCAAACTGATGTCCGCGCTTGATGCCACGAACATCCCGCCCTGCACTCATCTTCTCCCGTCGGAAGCAGGCCGTGTATGCCACATAGTTGATGGGCAGGTCTCCTCCCGACAAGATTTCACCGCGATGGAGATTCGTTAGTGGCGTCTCGGCTGTTCCGATCCACCAGAGATCGTCCTCAACATCGCGGTAGATGTTGTCGCGAAACTTGGGAAGTTTTCCGTCTGCCCAAAGGCATTCCTCGCGGACCACGTACGGCGGATAGACTTCATTGTACCCATGTTCTCGGGTGTGCAGATCCAGCATCCACGCGATGAGGGCCCTTTGCAGCCGCGCGCCGGCACCCATCAGGACGTAGAACCGCGTGCCCGCCAGCTTGACGCCTCTCTCAAAGTCGATGATTCCCAGTGCAGGTCCCAGATCCCAGTGCGGCAGAGGCTCAAAGTCAAAGGAGCGAGCCTCGCCTTGTGTACGGACGACCACATTGCCGCCCTCATCGGCACCGATCGGCACGCTGTCATGAGGCAAGTTCGGGACTTCCATCAGCGCCGCCTGCAGCCTCGTTTCGATCTGCTTGAGCTGCTCGTCCAGTACCTTTATCCGATCCGCAGCCAGCCGAACCTCTTGCTTCAGGTGCTCCGTGCCCTCTGCTCCGCGGACCCTGCCGATCTGCTGAGACACCTCATTCCGACGTGCCCTTAGCTGTTCGACAGCGCCCAGTGCGGCACGCCGTTGCTCATCCAACTCAAGTATAAGATCGATAGGCGCCTCGCTGCCCATGGATGCCACGGCCTGCCGCACACGCTCCGGCTGTTCACGAATCAAACGCAGCTCGATCATGATCCACTACCTCCCTCGATCAGGAATACAAAAGCCCCTGGTCCATGAAAGGACGAGGGGCGTTCGTGGTGCCACCTTTCTTCGCCGCGGCTAACCCGCACCGCGGCCTCTGGCCCGTCAACGGAGGCCACCCGGCCCGACTTACTAAAAGGACGATCTTGTCCTCAGTTCAGCAGGCGGCTCAGGAGCGGATTTCGACGACGGACACCCGCCGCCTTGCACCATGTGGCGGCTCTCTGAAGGGTATTCGCGGCGCCTACTCTTCTCCGTCAGCACCCATGTTGCGATCCTACCACACAGCTCCAACCCTGTCAAGTCTTTCGTGCGGGAGAGTCCGCACGCATCGGCCAGGATGCCCAACGGCGCGAAGCACTTTGCCTCTTTCCCATCCGCCGTAGAGTAATTGACACGCGGCACTGACGTGCCAATGCTCCAAAAGTGGCGCTTGGTTGGCTCGCACCCAAGTTTGTGCTATAATCCGCCCACACTGGGTAGGCGGGAGGCGTCATGAAGCACTTGCTTAGTTTGGCTGACCTCAGCGCGGAAGAACTCTGGCATATTCTCAATGTTGCTCAGGAGCTCAAGGAGGAGTGGCAAACAGGCGGCAATCAGCCTATTCTGATGAATAAGGCCCTGGGGCTGCTCTTCCAGAAACCTTCGCTGCGCACTCGAGTCTCATTTGAGATGGCCATGGTCCATCTGGGTGGCTATGCTCTCTACCTCTCACCGGACGAGATCCAGCTAGGCAAGAGGGAAAGCGTCGACGATGTCGCCCGAGTGCTTAGCAGGTATGTAGACTGCATAATGGCACGTGTGTTCGAACATAGGGACATAGAGGCGCTGGCCGCCCACTCCCGAGTGCCAGTCATCAACGGGCTCTCCGACTACAGCCATCCCTGTCAGGGTCTCGCTGACCTTCTCACCATCCTGCAGCACAAGGGGGTCTTGCGCGGCTTGAGACTGGCTTGGGTTGGCGACGGTAACAACGTTCTCACCTCACTCCTCTTCGGGGCAGCCAAAGTGGGCATGGACGTAACGGTGGCTACTCCGCGCGGCTATGAGCCGACCGCCGCCGTAGTAGATGCGGCCTTCCGCTTTGCCAGAGAGAGTGCCTGCAGTATCGAGGTTGGCACTGATCCTGTCAAGGCCGTACAGGGAGCGGACGTGATCTACACTGACGTCTGGACCAGCATGGGACAGGAAGCAGAAAAGGAGCGGAGAAAGGCCGTCTTCCCTCCCTATCAGGTGAATGCTGCTCTTGTAGCACACGCAGACCCTGAGGCCATTGTCATGCATTGTCTTCCAGCCCACCGCGGAGAGGAGATCACCGACGAAGTCGTCGACGGCCGCCACTCCGTGGTGTTCGACCAGGCGGAGAACCGCATGCACGCGCAAAAAGGCCTTCTGGCGGTTCTGCTCGCCAATCGTTAGACTTTTCAATGCCCTATCGGTAGAAGGCGAGGCTTGGCGTGTCGGACATTCTATGGGTCCTTGGTCGGATCCAACCAACAGACGTCATCGATATCCTGCTCGTGGCGCTCATCCTCTATGGTCTGTTGCAGTTGATCAAAGGCACTCAGGCCATCCAGCTACTGCGGGGCGTCATAATCTTTGTATTCCTCTCCGCTCTGTTGAGCAGCCTCTTTCGTCTGACCGCTTTTGGCTGGCTGCTGAATAACGCCATCCCGTCTCTCTTGGTGGCAATCCCGGTAATATTCCAGCCTGAGCTGCGCCGTGCACTGGAGCGTCTTGGACGTGCCGGTGGCCTCATTGACCGTCCGACCCGTGAAGCGGCGGCAAACCGTGCCATAAGCCAAGTGGCTCGAGCCAGCCGCCTGCTGTCTGAAGCGCATCACGGCGCCATAATAGCCCTGGAGCGGAACACCGGTCTGCAGGCCTACATTGATACTGGGATCGCCATCAACGCACAGGTCAGCTCCGATCTTCTCCTGACGATCTTTTATCCTAACACGGCATTGCACGACGGAGCTGTAATCGTCCGGGAGGACCGTATTGTGGCTGCAGGAGTTGTCCTGCCCCTCTCCAATCTCAAGTTCTCTGATCCCCACCTCGGCACGCGACATAGGGCCGCGATGGGCATCGCTGAGCAGACCGATGCCCTTGCCGTTATCGTGTCGGAGCAAACGGGGATCATTTCGCTGGCCCACAATGGCCGGATGGTCAGACACTTGGATGAGAACCGCCTCCGCAACATCCTGCAGAGCCTTTATCGCCACGATGCTCAGTTCGACCTGTCGGCGTTCCTGCAGCGGGTCAGACCGTCCAATCGAAACGGTGAGGAGACTGATCAGTGAGCCTGTCCCGAAGGCTTCTGTCCAACTTGAGCTCGGCACTGCTGGCGCTGCTGTTGGCGGTGATTGTATGGGTGGTTGCCGTCTATCAGAAAGCACCGCCACGTACCGATGTTTTCCCGACGGCCATCCCTATCGCGTACGCCAACCTGTCCGAGAGTCTTCTGTTTGGGGCCCCGTTGCAGACTGACGTACAGATAAGGTTGCGAGGCCTGGCAAGCGTCTGGGAACAGCTCAAGACATCGAGCTTTGAGGCGACGGTTGAGCTAGACGGGCTTGCCCCCGGTCAGCATGACCTCCCAGTGGTCGTCAGGGCGCTTGAAAGAGGAATCACCATCGTCGAGGTGGAGCCTTCGCGAGTGACGGTGGTTCTCGAGCAGTCTGGAGAGCGCAGGGTTCGCGTCCGCGTCAAGGTGCTGGATGAAGAGAGCATTCCCCTCGGATACGTCTCTCGGGTGCCTGTGGTGGTGCCCGAGCAGGTGACCATCAGCGGGCCACAATCGCGGGTGGCCCAGGTTGCTGAGGCAGTGATGGAAGTAAGCCTGCGGAACACCCGGGATACCGTCGTCAAGCAAGATGCGCCGATTCTCATGGATGCGGCAGGTAATCGTATTCAGGGCCTAACCATATCCCCGGCAAGGGTTTCGGTCACTGTCGCTGTCGAACGACAGGTGGGTTACCGGGACGTGACGGTGCGGGCCAACACCAGCGGGTCGCCAGCTGCTGGCTACTGGACTAGCAGCATCAGCGTGGAACCTACCTTGGTCACGGTGTACGGTCAGCAGTCGGCCATCGACCAGCTTCCTGCCTACGTGGACGCGGAGACGATCGACATTGAGGGCGCCAAACAGGACGTGATTAGGCGCGTTGCCCTCACCCTGCCAGAGGGGATACTGGTTCTCGGTCAAGGAGCGGGCAGGGAGGGGATCCTCGTGCAAATCCGCGTGCAGCCTCTGCTGGGCGGTCAGACCGTGAAGCGAGAGCTCAAGCTACAGGGACTTCGCCTCGGTCTCAAAGCGACAGCGTCGCCGTCGACTGTGGACATCATCCTGTCAGGACCCCTGCCCTCACTGCAGGAGCTCCAGCCCGACGATGTTGAGGTCATTCTCGACTTGGCGGGGTTGGGCCGCGGCATCTACAAGGTCACCCCTCGTGTAACGCTGCCGGTTGGTCAGGGGTTGGAGGTTAAGACGATCGTCCCCGACACTGTGGAAATAACGATCGAATAGCCCGTTCCGGTAAGCACAACGCCACCGCGATCGCACGACCGGCGGCAGCACCCTGTGGTGACAGACGAAAGGCGCGTCAGTCCTGCAGCATAACGCAGGACTGACGCGCCTTTACCTATCGGGTTGGAAACAACGCTGAGTTAGCTACTAGCGCTTTGTATACTGAGGCGCCTTGCGCGCCCGCTTCAATCCGGGCTTCTTGCGTTCCTTCTCCCGCGGGTCACGCGTCAGAGCACCGCTTGCCCGCAGCGCCTGGCGCAGCTCCGAATCAGCCACCAGAAGCGCACGAGCAATTCCATGCCTCGCGGCCGACGACTGACCAGTGATACCGCCCCCAGTGACCTTGACCATCACGTTGAACTGATCAATGAGATTCGTTACCCGCAGGGGGCTCTGCACCTCCAAGCGGTCCGACTCCCGAACAAAGTACTCGTCCAGGGGACGGTCATTGATAACGATGGTTCCCGTACCCGGGTACAGACGTACCCTGGCAACAGCGCTCTTACGCCTTCCGGTACCGTAATAGTACTTGGCTGACATGCAACGGCACTCCTTTACACTCGATCTTGGCTCGCCGAACTAGAGCGCCAAATCCTTGGGCTTCTGAGCCGCATGCGGATGGCTGCTGCCGGCATACACCTTTAGTTTCTTTATCATCGCGCGGCCCAGGCGTGTCTTGGGTAACATGCCCCGGATCGCATGGGTCAGCACTCGGTCTGGGTGCTTCTTGAGCTGCTCCGTCAGAGTCACGCTCTTCAAGCCGCCCATGTATCCTGTATAGCGGTAGTAGCGCTTGTCTTCCAACTTGTTACCGGTTACGTACACCTTTTCCGCATTGACTATGATCACATGGTCGCCGACATCCATGCTGGGACTGAACACAGGCTTGTGCTTTCCCCGCAAGATATGCGCGACTTGGGTGGCCAGTCGCCCCAGGGTCTTGCCCGTTGCGTCAACCACGTACCAGTCGCGTTGTATATCATCGGCCTTCAAGACAAAGGTCTTCACGTGTTCCAACTCCTTCTAGTAGTTCACCTTCAACAAACACAGCCCTTGGCTTGGGGCCTCACTGGCAGGAGTACGGCGATCCCTGAGCAGCAAGAGCCTACCAAAGTCCTCCACTGACAACTTCCCCAGGCCCACCAACATCAAGTTGGCGACGATCCTCCGCACCATCCTCCGCAAGAAGGCATCGGCCTCGATCTCAATCACCACTGAACGGCCCGAGCGAACACATGTGGCCTCAAGTACAGTGCGAACGGTATTGTCCCCTTGGGGCGCCCAGCCAAACGGCAAAAAGTCATGGGTCCCAATCAGCGCCCCACAAGCTTGGCTCATCGACAAATCGTCCAAATACCTGTCAAAGCAGTATGAATAGCGCCGATGCAGCGGAGACGGGACCTCATCATTCCAAATGTGATACGCATAAACCCGACTCTGTGCGCTGAACCGCGAATGAAAGCCAGGTGGGGCGTACTCCACATCCCTCACCGCCACATCGCCTGGAAGTACCGCATTCAGAGCTCGCTTCAGCTGAGCCAGATCATGTCGCCACGTGACCGTCGCATGTACCACCTGGCCACTCGCGTGCACTCCAGCATCAGTTCGACCGGCCCCAACCACCCGCACTGTCCGGCCCGTAACCCGAGCCAGGGCCTGCTCGATCTCGCCCTGAATCGTCCTCCCTCGTGCCTGCACCTGAAAACCGCAAAAATCTGTACCATCGTACTCGATAACTGCTCGAATCCGCCGAGCACTCAACCCCTCGTCCACCGAATGGATGTCAGGGCTCATCACGCCGCTCAAGACGAGGCCCAGTTAGTCCACAAGCTCCAGCAGAACCATAGGGGCCGCATCACCCTGACGATGGCCGAGCTTGACAACTCGGGTATAGCCTCCCGCTCTACCAGCAAACCTGGGCGCAACTTCGTCAAAAACCCTTTTGACCAACTCATCGTCATTAATCACCTGGTAGGCCAAACGACGAGCATGAACATCGCCACGCTTTGCCCACGTGATGATACGCTCAGCATCGCTCCGAATTGCCAGAGCCTTCGCCTGCGTGGTCCGAATGCTATCATAACGAAACAGCTGACCAATCAAGTTGCGAAACAATCGCCGACGTGCGTCGGTGCTACGTTTCAAGTGTCGCCCTGCCACACGATGCCTCATGGTGGGGGGCCTCCTTTCGCCAACAGTGAATAGTGCTTTGAGCTGCCCGGCTACTCCCCGCTCAGCTCATCATCGCTTACGACATCCTGCGTCAAGAAGTCTGCATCCGTAGCATCCGTAGTGGGCTCCTCACCAGAGTACCCTTCCTCGTCCGATACGTAGCCCTTTTCGCGCAATTTGCCCATCAACTCATCCAGTGACTTTTGCCCAAAGTTGCGGATCGTCAGCAACTCGGTTGTCTGACCGCGAGCCAAGCGGTCCATGATATCAGCGATTCTGGTAATCCCAGCCCGCTTCAAGCAGTTGTAGGCTCGAACCGAAAGCTCAAGACTCTCAATTGGCGCGTCATTCAGATGACTTGGCGCGTAATCCTTGGGCGCCGCATCAGCAATGAGGGTCTCTTCCAGGTCACCCATGGCCGCTACCGGGCTCAAGTGGCGGCTCAGCACCTGAGCCGCCAGGCTCAGCGACTCAGTGGGGCGAATGGTGCCATCGGTACCAATCTCCAGCAAAAGCCGGTCATAGTCCGTCACCTGCCCGACCCTGGTGCGCTCAACGGTGAAACTCGTCTTGAGAATCGGACTAAAGATCGCATCCACCGGAATCTGCCCTATGGGCAGGTCGCCGCGATCTTCAGCCGGAGAGTAGCCCCGTCCTCGCTCCACATAGAACTCGACATCCAGCTCTGTGTCGGTCGAGTCCAGCGTCAGCAGATGCAACTCTGGGTTCACAATTTCCACATCAGGTGGACAGTCTATGTCCGCCGCTGTGACCTCGCTCTTACCCTTTGTGCTCAACTGCAACCGAACCGGGCCCTCCGAGAACATCCGCATGCGCAGCCGCTTGATGTTAAGGATCAGCGTCGTCATGTCCTCTTTGGCGTTGGGTATGTCCGAGAATTCGTGATGAACGCCGGCGACCCTGAGTGACGTGACCGCCGCGCCGGCCAACGATGACATGAGCACGCGGCGCAGGGCGTTGCCAATCGTGACACCATACCCAGTCTCCAGAGGACTGATGCTGTATCGACCATAGTTCTTGGTAATGGCCTCTATCTCTATTTTCGGAAGCACAAACTTTAGCAACTAAGCACCCTCCCTTACCTAACCACCCAGGGCACACTCTCCCTAGCGGGAGTAGTACTCAACGACGAGCTGCTCTCGGATCGGCACCTGAATCTGTTCACGTGACGGAAGCGCCACGACACGCCCAATCATCTGATCCGGGTCCAACGCAAGCCACTCAGGAGCGTTCACGTGCTCAAGGAGTGGCTTGGAATCCTTGAAATACGTACTGCTCTGGCTGGAATCCTTCACCGTCAGCACATCGCCGGACTTGACCAGCATTGACGGCACTCGTACGCTCTTGCCGTTTATGGCAAAGTGCCCATGCAACACCAACTGCCGTGCCTGCTGTCGGGACGAAGCAAAGCCCAGCCGATACACCACATTGTCGAGGCGCCGCTCCAGGGTCTGCAGAAGATTCGCTCCGGTCATGCCCTTGTGCTTCAGCGCTTCGTCAAAGTACTTTCGGAACTGGCGCTCCAAGACCCCGTAGATGCGACGGGCCTTTTGCTTCTCGCGCAACTGGAGCCCATAGTCCGATGTCTTGCGTCGAAACGAGCGTTTCTGCCCGTGCATGCCAGGCGCGTAGGAGCGCCGCTCAAAAGCGCACTTGGCGGACAGGCACCGATCTCCCTTGAGGAAGAGCTTTTCACCCTCGCGCCGACACAGCCTACACACTGCCTCGATATACCTTGCCATCAACCCTCCTGCGTAACGGTCACCCCAGAGGCATCAACTCTTCAGAGATACTCCGGGGCCCAACGTGCTAAACCCGTCGCTTCTTTGGCGGCCGACACCCGTTATGGGGAACGGGCGTAACGTCAGTGATGGAGCGAACCCGCAGGCCTGCCCCCTGAATGGACCGAATAGCCGCCTCCCGTCCTGGTCCGGGGCCCTTCACAAACACATCCACCTCGCGCACGCCCTGGTCAACCGCCATCTTGGCGGCGTGCTGCGCCGTGATCTGAGCCGCATACGGCGTGCTCTTTCGTGAGCCCTTGAAATCGGACGACCCTGCACTCTTCCACAGGATGGCATTGCCCTCCGGGTCCGTGAACGTCACGATCGTGTTGTTGAACGTAGCATGAATGTAGGCTCTAGCTCGCGGTGTAAGCTTTCGCTCGCGCCGCTTTGCCGACCCAGAACGGCTTCGCTTTGTATCTGCCATGCAACCTCCCAGTGGTGCGCCCGCAGCCCAGCTCCAAACCGAGCTGCACGATTACGTGTTACTTCTTCGACCGCGACCGCTTGCGGCCAGGGACCGTCTTGCGCATACCGCGCTTCGTTCGAGCGTTTGTCCTCGTGCGTTGTCCTCTGACTGGCAAGTTGCGGCGATGCCGAAGACCGCGATAGCAGCCGATCTCTGTCAGCCGCTTGATGTTCATGGTGACCTCTCGCCGCAAGTCACCCTCCACCTTGAACTCCCGGTCGATGTACTCACGCAGCCTGGCTACTTCGCTCTCAGTCAGATCCCTCACCCGCGTATCTGGGTTCACCCCAGCCGTCCCAACGATCAACCGGCTGCGCGAAGTGCCAACGCCATAGATATAGGTGAGGGCAACCTCAACTCGCTTGTCTCGAGGAAGATCTACTCCTGAAATTCTAGCCACTATTGTCCTCCTATTGCCCCAAACGCTTCCAAAGCACCCTTAGCCCTGTCGCTGATTATGCCGCGGGTTCACACAGATAATCCTCACCACACCACGGCGCTTCACAATCTTGCACTTGTCACATCTTCGCTTAACCGATGGTTTTACTTTCACTGCAATAGCCTCCTCGTTCGGCTTGCCGCCGGCGAGCCCACGGCCTCCAGCAGCTGCGCCCGAACGGAATCGATATCCTGTTCCCCGTCAATCTCAATTAACAGACCCAGAGCGCGGTAGTGCTCAATCAAGGGCGCGGTCAGCTCCAAGTAAACATCAACGCGTTTGCGCTGTGTCTCGGGTTGATCGTCCGCCCGCTGATAGAGCTCTCCCCCACAGACATCGCAGCGACCTGGCTGTTTAGGCGGGCTGTGCTCCACATTATAGACTGCCTGGCACTGCCTGCACGTCCAGCGCCCGCCCAGCCTTCGCAGCATTGTCTCAGGCGAAGCTTTGATGTACAACACCGCGTCAAGGCTTCTCCCTCCGCTAACCAGCAACTTGTCTAGCGCCTTGGCTTGCTCGATCGTGCGTGGAAACCCATCCAAGATTGCACCTTTGGCGCAATCGGGCTGAGCCAGCCGCTCTTCCACCATCGAAACCGTAAGCCAGTCAGGGACTAACTCGCCTCTCGCCATATAGCCCTTGGCG
>DDYO01000282.1 GCA_002348045.1 Anaerolineales bacterium UBA2232 | reverse complement strand
TGCTGGCCACGCGCCTTGGTGCGGCGGCGACCGACCAGCTGGCCGCTGGAGTGACCGGGGTTCTGATGGGCCTGCAGAAGGGGGAGGTCGTGGCAACCCCCTACTCGGAGGTGACGGGCGTTCCCAAAGTCCTGGACAATCGCCTGTTGGACCTTGCGCGGGTGCTCGCCAGGTAAGTGCCGAGCCCCGTTTTCTGCGGCAATAGCATCAAGGGAGTCAGCATGGACAAGAATACGTTGCGGCGAGCTGTGAATGTTGTAGCGACCCTGGCAGCCATTGGCATCAATGGCCTCGCCAATGCCCTGCCCATCAATGGGCAGAATACGGGAGAGATTTCTGATCGGTTTGTGGTGTATTTTGTGCCGGCCGGCTACGTGTTTGCCATCTGGGGTGTCATTTATCTGGGTCTCATCGCTTCTGCCGTCTTTCAGGCTTTGCCCGGCCAGCGGTCCAACCAGCGCCTTAACCGCCTGGGCTACTGGTACGCTCTCGGCTGCGCGGCCAATGCAGTCTGGATCCTCCTGTGGCATTATGAGCTTTTCCCTTTCACCCTGGTGGCCATGGGAACGCTGCTGCTCAGCCTGATTGTATGTTATCTGCGATTGGGCATTGGGCGATTGCAGGTATCGCCTGGGGAGCGCTGGGCGGTGCATGTGCCCATCAGTATCTATCTGGGCTGGATCACCGTGGCGACCGNNGCCCCGTGGCCTGGGCGGTGATCATGCTGGCGGTTGGGGCGGCAATTGCCGTGGCCATGGATCTGTCCCGCGGTGACATCGCCTACGCAGCGGTCATCGTCTGGGCTTTTGCCGGGATCGCGGTGAAACACGCGGGCACGCCCCCTGTGGCATGGACAGCGTGGACGCTGATCATCATCGTGATCGTGCCGCTTCTGGCAGCCGTGCCAAGGGTCAGATCCAGGAGGCGCGTTGCTGGTTAGGGCACCCAAAGCAGAGATAGGCTGCGGGCGCGCCTGTTGGCTGATCCGCAACGTTGCAGCAGGTCCAAACCGAGTCCTCAGCGCAGGAGGTTGACCAGAAGATCTGGACGATTGGAGCCGATGGCATCCACTCCCAGGTCTGCCACGCGCTGGATTTCCTCCTCTGTGTCGGGGTTCCAGGCCCGAATCTGCAATCCGCATTCGTGGGCCTGGCGAACGAGGTCAGGCGTAATATGCTGATGCTGGATGTGGAGCCCCTCGGCCCCCATCGCCATGGTCTGTTGGCAAGCATCTGCTGGGGGTGTGACCCACAGAGCGCCCAAGCGAATGCGTGGATTGAGTCGGCGTACTTCTCGCAGCCGTTCGTGGGCGAATGAGGTGAACAGGACTTGTTCAGCCAGCCCGTTGGCTTCGATCTGACGCACGGTTGGCTCGGCGGTGCCCTCGCCCTTGAGCTCAATCTGCAGGACAGCGTGATCTCCGACCAGGTCGATGACCTCTTGAAGCGTTGGGATTGGTTCACCCTGGCCCGCATCCAGGTGCTGGAGATCCTGCAAAAGGAAATCGCGAACGAGACCGTGACCATTGGTGGTGCGGTCAACCTTCTCGTCGTGGATGACGACCAAGTGCCCGTCCTTGGTGAGGTGCACATCCAGCTCGATCTGGTCTACGCCCAGATCAAGGGCCTTGCGCATGGCCCGCAGCGTGTTCTCTGGTTCCAGCTTGGCTGCGCCCCGGTGACCGGTCAGAACTATGCGGTGCTTGTGTATAAGCTTGAGCACTCGCTCACGGTAGGAAGTTTCTCGACCAGGTAGCTCGGGATGGACGCGAGCACCTTCTTCCCAGAAATGACGGGCTCCGCGGCTCATCGCTTGTCCGCGGGCCGTATGCATGTCGATGGCATAGTCGGGGATCTCTGGTCGCAGGTTCTCCTGCTCCATGGCGCGGCGAATCCAATTGAGCATCTCGTCGCTGGAGCGGTCCTTGGTCCGGGTGGAAAGGTAGCGCACAGCGTGAATGGCAAAGAGATGGCGATCGCCCTCACCGTACTGGAACCTCTGCGCCAAATCCCATAGGGTCTTGACGAGGATGGGAGCCTGGAGATCGCCAAAGCCCACATCTTCGGCCGAGATCACACAAAGCCTGTCCCACAGCTTGCGCTCCAGCTCGGCGCTGGTTATCAGCATTTCATAGGCCAGGACGGCAGCGTTTTCGGAATGGCCGCGGCGGATCTCCTTCTGCACGGCCGAGATCACTTCATCAGCTGGCAGATCGCGGGCTGTCCGAACGCGTGTCCATGGATCGAACGTGACGTGAGCCATTGGTATCCTCCTGGTGGGTTCTGGACGTAGCGGCGATTGTCTGCTTCTCAGCCTGCTCCGCATGGGTGCGGCGGCGGCGCAACTCATCAAGAGATGCCTCCAGCCCGGCTGTCGCGATGGAATAGTC
Organism: Anaerolineales bacterium UBA2232; assembly: GCA_002348045.1. Next base: position 8,282 of record DDYO01000282.1, on the reverse strand, counting down.
AAGGGTCAGCAGCTTGCCATCGCGCAAGAGCCATCGGCCATTGACCATAACGTGGCGCACGTGCAGTCCCGACACCGCATAGACCAGGGCGGTGTACACGTCCTGGGCTCCGCGAGGCGCCCATCCGATCTCTTCGAGGTTCAGTGCGATCCAGTCGGCGCGCTTCCCCGCCTCCAGAGAGCCGATCTCGCTGTGCAAGCCCAGCGCCCTGGCGCCACCAAGAGTGGACATCTCCACGATTCGGTCGGCGGGAATCGCACCGGGGTCCTTCTCACGGTAGGACATGAGTTTGCCCAGCAGCCCCATGTCAGCGAACAGGTCGTAGGAATTGTTGTTGGCCACATTATCAGTGCCCAGCGCAGCCTTTACGCCGGCCGCCTGCATGGCACGAAGGGGTGCGGCGGGCACTCCTGAGCGCGTACAGGACGAAGGGATCATGATGGCGGTAAAGGGAGCGTCAGCCAGGGTGGACCAATCCTCAGCCGGAATGTGCAGGCTGTGAGCGGCGATCATAGGCCGTTCCAGCAGACCCATGACCTTCATCTGTTGGACAGCAGTGCGACCATATTGTTTCAGACATACGCGGTCCTCTTCACCCGTGGTGGAGAGGTGGATGTGAAACCCGGTGTCAAAGCGACTGGCTAGCTCTAGCTCTGCCCGGATCGTTTCGGCGCAGTTGTCGGCGAAGAGGGCGTGAGGACCTACCCATGCCTTCAGCCGGTCATGGCCCCTCAGCTGTTGCAGAAACTCCTCGGTCTCGCGCAGGGCATGGGCACTGGCGGCTGTATCGCCAAGCTCCACGATTCCGTAGGCGAGGGCTGCGCGCAGGCCGCTCCTTTCTACCACGGGCAGGATCTGGTCCATGTAAAAGTATTGGTCTGCGAAACAGGTGGTGCCGGTGCGAATCATCTCGGCACACGAAACGGCTACGGCGGGAGGGATCATCTCGGGCGCCAGATGGAGCTCCCAAACCCGGATGGCGTTGTACCAGCCTGTCAATCCCAGGAGGGAGTGTCCTTCGGCCAGCCCGCGGAAGAGCACCATCGGTGTGTGGGTATGGGCGTTAACCAGACCGGGCATCACGAGACAATGGCTCAAATCAACGATGGGGCTGTCCACGGAGGCAAAGTCCGACCAAGGTCCTACGCCGGTGATCCGCTCCCCCTCCAGGAGGAGGCCAGCCTGATGGTGGACATTCCGGCTCGCATCCATGGTCACGATCATGCCGGCGCGTACCAACGTACGGCTCATGAGCTTTCCCTCCGCGGCAACGTAGCAACATTTTAAGGGACGGACAGCCTCGGCGCAAATGGTGCCATGCTCAACGCCCGACGGATGTGACACTGAAGCTTCTCCCGTTTGGGACAAAGCGGACAAGTCAAGTATGATGCTTGACCATGCAAGGGGAACAGAATCGGGGCTCGGCGCTTGGACAAACGCTGGCTGAATCCAGCGCACGCCAAATCCCGGCGCTCTTGGTCATCTATGGCACGCGAACGGTGCTCAATGCTCCGTTTCGCATCGTCTATCCGTTCTTGCCCAGCATTGCACGCGGTCTTGGGGTGTCGTTGGGGCTGGCCAGCGGCCTGGTAACACTGCGCGTGTTGTTCAACCTGTTGGCACCGCTGTTCGGCCCTTTTACTGATCGCTACGGCCGCCGTGTTACCATGGAGATTGGCCTCCTAATCTGTGGCCTTGCCAGTGTTGCGCTTGCTGGGTTAGGCACCGTTGTGGGAGCGGCCTTGGCATTTGCCCTGTTCGGCATTGCGAAAGCAATGTACGACCCGGCGGCGCATGCCTATGTGGCCGACAGCGTCCCGTACGAGCGACGGGGGCGAGCGGCTGGCCTGGTGGAGCTATCCTGGTCTACTGCTTGGCTTGTTGGCGTTCCCCTCTCCGGGCTACTGATCGAGCGGTGGGGATGGAGGTCGCCATGGGCTGCCCTGGCAGTCCTGAGCATGGCGGGAACGCTGCTGATGCATTGCAAGCTGCCTGACGACCAGCGCTCAACCGAGTCGCGGGATGCCAGGGCGGTTTTGCCCTCACTGCTGACCACGTGGGCGACGGTCATTCGTCGTAGTAAGGTTCGTGGCCTGCTGGCCGTCGCTTTCTTTCTGACCCTGGCGGTGGAAACGCCGCTGATCGTGTACGGTGCCTGGCTGGAAACATCGTTTGGTCTGGGTCTGGCTACCCTTGGCCTGGCTTCCACTGTCGTCGGTGTGGCCGAGTTGGCGGGCGAGTTCGGTACGGCCGTTATCGCCGATCTCCTTGGAAAGCGGCGTAGTGTCCTTCTGGGAATGGCGGGCCTGGTTGTAAGCCTGGTCTTACTACCGGTGGTGGCCTCAGGAGGCTTGCTGCCAGCTATGCTCGCGGTGGTCTGTGTGCTGTTTGCCTTCGAGTTCTCTTTTGTCTCTTTCCTGCCGGTAGTGTCCGAGGCTGTTCCGCACTCCAGAGCCACGCTCCTGGCCCTCAATGTAGTCGCCTTTAGCCTGGGTCGAGTTGCGGGCACGTCCTTGGGCGGCTGGCTCTGGCGGTGGCAGAGCATCTCGATTCACTGTGGGGTAGGTGCGGTTTTTGCCGGTCTCGGCGCATTGATGCTTTGGAGGGTCGCGATCAAGCCGGCGTAGGCGTTCTGTTGGAAGGCGCTTGACGAGTCCGCCAATGTACTTCGATTAGGTCGTCAGTGGTTGCACGGTGAACAAGATAATCTTTGAGGAGGGTATGAAGGATGAAAGTAGCTATCGTTGGATCAGGGATGATGGGGACGGCAACCTCCTGGCCTCTGAGTGACAACGGCCATGAGGTGCGGCTAGTGGGGACGCACCTGGACGCCGAGATCATCAAGAGCTGCAAGGAAAAGCGCTATCATCCCACGTTGAAGCGCCAGATCCCGGATGGCGTCACACCGTACTTTATTGAGGAGCTGGCGACTGCGTTGGAGGATGTTGAGCTCATCGTCAGCGGGGTCAATTCCAACGGTGTTCGTTGGATCGGACAGACGCTGGGACCGCACTTGCGGCCCGGTCAGTGGATCATCGCTGTCACCAAGGGAATGGCTGTAGCTGACAACGGCGACCTTATGATCTTACCCGATGTCCTGTATAGCGAGTTGCCCCCAGCCATTCGTGACCAGATCAAACTGGCCGCCATCGGTGGACCCTGTATCGCTGGAGAACTGGCCGGACGTCGGCAAAGCTGTGTGATATTCGGCTGTCGTGATGGGGAGGTCGCCAAAGCGTTGGCGCCGATCTTCCACACCTCCTACTACCACGTCTGGCCGACCAATGACTTGATGGGCCTGGAAGTTGGTGTGGCGCTCAAGAACGGGTATGTGCTGGGTCCGGGATTGGCCTATGGTCTGCTGGATCGGGCAGGGGGGCTGGATTCTGCAGACGCGAACATGCACAACCTGGCGGCGGCCCTGTTTGCCCAGGGGTGTGTGGAAATGGAGTTCATGCTGCGCCGTCTGGGAGGTTCACCGGTCTTTGCCTACGGCTTGCCCGGGGCCGGCGACTGCTTTGTGACCTGCGCGGGTGGGCGCAGCATGCGCCTGGGCCGGTTGCTGGGCCAGGGGCATACCTTCACTGAAGCTAGGCAGATCATGGTCGGAGAGACACTGGAAGCAGCTGAGATTGTGCGCAGTATGGGCAAAGCGATTCCCAAGCTGCAGGAGCGGGGCATTCTGGGACCAAACGATCTGCCCCTCATGAGGGCACTGGTGGAAGTGGTCGTCCACGACAAGCCGGTGGAGTTCCCCTACGACCAGTTCTTTGCCAACGTTCCCTGGCTCTAGGACGAGCTTGGCCGGTCGGCAGCGAGGGGCATCATGGTCGTTCAGCTCCCTCGCTGCTGACCTGCGGCTGGTCGGTCACGACGTGCTGCCTTGAGACTACCCAAAGGCGACATCGAGGATCATCATGACGGTGAATCCCAACATGGCGCCCAGAGTCGCCCAGTCGGCATGGCCGCCTTGCTGCGATTCCGGCACGACCTCCTCGATGACCACAAAGATCATGGCTCCGGCCGCAAACGCCAGGGCGTAGGGTAGGAGGGGACGCACCGCCAGGACTGCCGCTGCACCAAGAACGCCAGCCACCGGCTCAACTACTGCTGACAATTGGCCGTACCAGAATGCTCGCCGCCTGGACATTCCCTCGCGCCTGAGGGGTAGGGCGACAGCCATGCCCTCGGGAAAGTTCTGCAGGCCAATTCCCGCAGCCAGTGCCAACGCGCCGGCGAGACTGGCCGCTGGAAGTCCCGCAGCCACGGCGCCAAAGGCCACGCCAACGGCCAGCCCTTCGGGGATGTTGTGCAAAGTGATGGCAAGCACCAGGAGAACGCTTCGTTGCCAGGTTGTCTTCAGGCCCTCAGCGGCCTCCAGAGGTGCGTTGAGGTGCAGGTGGGGCAGCACGAGGTCCACGCCGCGCAAGAAGGCTCCACCCAGAAGAAAACCCACGGCAGCGGGCAGCCAAGAAGGCAGTCCCATGTCTTCGCTCATGGCGATGGCCGGCGCGAGCAGCGACCAGAAACTGGCGGCCAGCATCACCCCGGCTGCAAAGCCCAACATGACGTCCAGGAGCTTGCGGCTGACCTCACGGGTGAGGAAGACGGCCGAAGCTCCTAGCGCTGTAAGGCCCCAGGTGAAGGTAGTGGCCAACAGCGCCTGCAGGACCGGATGAAGCTGAACAAAGGCCTGGGCCATGTGCATCCCCCCGACTGATTGCGAAGTTAGGACACGGCAAGTATAGCACGGTCGCGTCTGCACACCAACGCCAGGGCGCCCTTACCACAGGTGAGCAAAGGTATTGGAGGAGCATGGAGTCCGGAGTATACTGCCCGCACCAAGTCCGGTGGTTGAGGAAATGACCGAAATCTATGTGAGCACCGATGTTGAAACCGACGGCCCCATTCCTGGGCAGAATTCGCTTCTGAGCCTCGGGTCGGCGGCGTTCTTGGCCAACAAGACTCTGGTGGGGACCTTTAGCGTGAATTTGGAGGCCCTGCCAGGGGCATCTCCGCACCCTCGGACCATGGAGTGGTGGAAAGGCCACGAGGAAGCCTGGGCCAACTGCCGTACTGATCTACAGCCGCCTGAGGTGGCGATGCCTCGCTATGCCAGGTGGCTCCGCCGCCTTCCGGGGACCCCGGTCTTTGTGGCTTATCCAGCGTCTTTCGACTTTATGTTCGTCTACTGGTATCTCATGAGGTTTGTAGGCCAGAGCCCCTTCCGCCACTCGGCATTGGACATCCGCACCTACGCGATGGCCGTCCTCCGCAGTGAGTGGCGGTGCAGCAGCAAGGCGCACATGCCTTCCCGGTGGTTCGATGACTTTGAGCATACCCATCGAGCGGTGGATGATGCAATTGAGCAGGGGACCCTTTTCTGCAACATCCTCATCGAGCACCTTGGTGGGGCACAGGCGGTTGAACGCATCAGTGGCTTGCACTCTGTTGAGGATGAGTACGAGCGACTGATCCACGACGTTTCGGGAAGCGACGATGAGGACACCGATGTGACTCCCCTGCGTCGGTAGAGAGCAACACGTAAGGAAATCTCGGACTCGCCTCAACAGCAGACGCGACTAGTCCTGCTTGGCCCTTTCGCAAAGCTCGAACAGCTTGTTGATGGCTTCCAGGGGTGAGAGAGACGCGGCATCGAGCCTTCGCAGCTCCTGGACCGCCGGATGGTGCGATGAGAAGAGGGGCAGTTGTTGCGGCTCAGCGATCCGTCGGTGGGGCCCGCTGACCGGCGAGCGTTGAAGCTCCTCCTCGAGGTTCTTGAGGATTTCCTCGGCGCGACGGACCACAGCCCTGGGCAGGCCAGCCAGCTTGGCCACGTGAATGCCATAACTGCGGTCCGCTCCGCCCGGCACAATGCGACGCAGGAAGACTACCTGGTCACCCTCTTCGGCTACAGCCACGTTAAAGTTGCGCACGCGAGGCAGGAGGCGGGCCAATTCAATCAACTCGTGGTAGTGAGTGGCAAAGAGGGTCTTCGCCTGGAGCCTCGGATGATTGTGGATATACTCCACTACCGCCCATGCGATGGAGATGCCATCGTAAGTGCTGGTGCCCCGCCCGATCTCATCCAGGATGAGGAGGCTTTGCCGCGTGGCATGGTGCAGGATGTTGGCTGTCTCCACCATCTCGACCATGAACGTACTCTGACCTGCGCTAATCTCGTCCTGAGCGCCCACCCGGGTGAAAATCCGGTCAACCAATCCGATTTCAGCCTTGTCTGCCGGAACGAAGGAGCCGATCTGAGCCATCAGCGCGATGAGGGCAACCTGACGCAAGAAGGTGCTCTTGCCGGACATGTTTGGGCCGGTAACTATGTGAATGGCCTCATCGGGCGTCAGGTGTACATCGTTGGGCACAAATGGCGTGTCCTGCTGGCTGAGCTCCACAACAGGGTGCCTTCCTCCCAGGATGTGGATAGAACCACTCTCCGTCACTGCCGGGCGGACGTAACGGTTTCGATGGGCGACGTCCGCTAGCGCTGACAGTACATCCACCGTTGCCAGGGCTTGCGCGGTAGACAACAGGCGGCGCCCTGCGGCGCCGATCTGCTCGCACACCTGACGATATACCTGCCCTTCAAGCTCAACGCGCCGTTCCTCGGCATTCAGAATCAGGGACTCGTGCTCCTTCAGCTCCGGCGTGATAAAGCGCTCCGCGTTGACCAGAGTCTGCTTGCGGAGGTAGTCAGCGGGTACGGCACCCAGATTAGACTTGGTGACCTCCAGAAAGTAGCCAAAAACCTTGTTGTAGCCTACCTTCAGGTTCTTGATGCCTGAACGCTCGCGCTCTCTGCGCTCCAGGGCGGCAACCCACTGCTTGGCGTCTCGCGCAGCGACCAGCACGCCGTCCAATTCTGCCGAAAAGCCGGCTGCGATGACGTTGCCCGCGGCCACGCTGGAAGGCGGATCGGTGACGATCGCCTGGCTGATGAGGGCAACGACCTCGGGACACGAGTCCAGGTCATCAAGGGGCAGGCTACATGGAGCTCCCGCCTCCAACTCGCGTAGGATGGGGACCACTCGTTCCACAGTGTGCAGGGCATCGCATAAGCCAATCAGGTCACGTGGGCTTGCCCGGCCCTGTTGAATCCGGGAGGTGAGCCTCTCAACATCGGCTGTCCTCTTGAGCAGTTCTCTCACAGCAGTTCTTCGCGGAGGGTCATCGAAGAAGACCTGGACGCCGTTCTGACGCCCCTCGACCTCGGAAAGGTTGAGCAGAGGCTGGCTCAACCAGCGCCGCAGCAGGCGCCCGCCCATGGCCGTCTGGGTACTGTCCAAGACGCCCAGCAGTGAGCCCTGTACGTTGCCACTGCGGGCAGACTGGACCAGCTCGAGATTGCGCCGTGTGGCAGGGTCAAGGATCATGAACGCACTGGTCGAGTAGGTTGCCAGGTCAGTCAGGTGCTCCAGCGCTGCCTTCTGGGTCTCGGCCAGGTACTGGACGATCACCCCTGCGGCGGAAATGGCCATCGGCAGCCCTGAGCAGCCGTACCCGTCTAAAGCAGCGACACCGAGGTGTTCCAGTAAGGCGCGTTCGGCATTGCGCAGGTCAAAGTGCCAGTTCGCCAGCGGAGACAGCCGATGCAACACGGCTTGTGTACGATGTTGTTCGTCGTGGTCGCTGATCAAGGTTTCGGCCGGTTGCAGACGATCCATCTCCTGCCACGCTTGCACCTGAGCGTGTTCGCCCTCCCACTGGGTGGTGCGGAATTCGCCCGTCGTGATGTCGGCGTAAGCCAGGCCCACGCGATCGCCTTGGATTGCCAGGGCCGCCAAGTAGTTGTTGAGCCTATCCACTAACAGGCCTGGCTCAATGACCGTTCCTGGGGTGACCACTCGCACAACTTCGCGGCCCATGAGCTGTCGCGACTCTTGTTCCTCCATCTGCTCCACGATGGCCACCTTGTAGCCAGCTGTGATCAGTCGGCTCAGGTAAGTGTTCACAGCATGGTACGGAACTCCGGCCAGGGGCACTCGTACATCGTTACCGATGGGGCGGGAGGTCAAAACAATATCGCACACCGAGGAAACGACCGCAGCGTCGTCATCAAAGGTCTCGTAAAAATCGCCAAGCCGGAAGAAGACGATAGTGTCCGGAAAGCGCTTCTTGATTCGCAAGTACTGGTTGCGCACGGGCGTACTCATAGTGTCTTACTCCACAGCATCACCTTGGAGCCAGTATAGCGGAGGCACTGCTCCGAGTCAACATGGGTGACTTATGGTAAAGGTCACTCCCTTGTTAGGCACAGTTGAAAACTAGAC
>DDYO01000322.1 GCA_002348045.1 Anaerolineales bacterium UBA2232 | reverse complement strand
CGGACCCCACAGGAATCGCCAGCGTCAAGGCGGCGGCAGCCGAATTGAAGGCTGCGCTTTCTATTTCCGCACCACCTACCGGCACGCACAACTTCGCCACACTCACCCAACAAGTAAAAGTTCAGGCGGCAGAACTCGAAAGAATGGCTGCGGCATCTGCGAAAGCGACCGCCGCCACATCTGGGGTTTCCGCTGCATCTGCAAGGGCGGCTACTGCAACGGCGGGGGTTTCCGCGGCCTACGCTCATCTCGGGAAAGAGCAAGCAGTTGCGATCGAGATGAACAAGATCCTGGGCGCGCAGACAAAAGCAGCCGTTATCAATGACGCCAGACGTGCTCTTGGCCTCAAAGAACTCACCGCTTCCACCCGCACAGCCGGTGCCGCCATGCACGGCCTCGAGCGCGGCGCCGCTGGCGCGGCCGGCGCGTTGTGGCTCACCTATGGCGCCATGGTGCCGCTGATCACCGCTTTTGCCGCCGTTGCCACAAGTATCAAGGGGTTCAAGGAAGCGGCCAATTTTGAGTACGCCACGAAGTTCACCAGCACGATCGCCGAGGCTACAGGGGATTATTCTCTCAGTTTGGACAAGATGAGGGAGTCGCTCCTCAGTATCAAGGACGTGGTCCACACCCCCGCAGAGTTGGCTACCGCCAGTAAGGAATTGGTCAAGGCCGGCTTCGACGCCGCGGTGTCAGTCGGGGAGATGGCCACCATGTCCAGGATGGCGGCAGTTGCCGAAGAAGACCTCGCGGTTATCACCAAAGTCGTCGCCAGCCAGTATCGGGCCTGGAACGCGGAAGCTATCGGCACGACCCGGGGTGTCAGTGACCTGAATGAGGTCGCCAATGCGATGACGTTTGCTGCGATGGAAGCAGCCCTTGACATCGGCGAGCTCGGGCAGATGCTGAAGTACACCGGCACGCTGGCACGGCAAACAGGCATCACATTCGACGAACTGCTTGCGGCTCTGGGGCACCTGTCCAACATGGGCGTCCGCGGGACCACAGCAGCCACTGCACTCAGGACAGCGCTGTTGAAGCTCCAGAATCCGACGGACCAGACCACGCGGAAGCTGCGGGAGTTTGGGCTCTCTTTTGACTTCATTGACAAGCAGACGGGCAAGATCAAGGACATGGGGGCACTCTTTACTTCTTTGCAGAAGGCCCTCGCCAATCTGCCCACCAAAGAGCGGGTGCAGATGATAGGCGACCTGTTCTCTCTGCGCAGCATGGCTGCCGGGCCCGAGCTGATTGAGTCCATCAACAAAGCGGTCGTGTCTGGGCAGATGAGCGTCATGGAGTTTGCCGAAGCCATCAAGAAGGCCAGGCTTGAGGGCACCTTCCTCAACAAGGTTTTCTCCGAGCTGTCCGAGACTACAAAGTTCCAGATTGATCTCCTGAAATCAGACTTCGCGCGGGAGTTGACCAAGGCCTTCGCCGGCGACAGCCTGAAGGGCCTTGTGCAGGACCTGCGAACTGCGGTGAACAGCGGGATGATAAAAACGATCGTCGAGGGGCTGGCAGCTCTCGCCTCTGGGTGGACGATGGTGGCCAAATACGCCCGCGAGGTTCTTGAGGTCTGGCTGTTGTTGAAGTTGGCGTCGTGGGGGTCGGCAGCGTCTGCCGCTGTGGGAGGTATTACCACCTTGGCCGAGGCCTGGATAGGTCTGAAGCTGGCTGTAGAAGGTACGTTGGCGGCCTTTACAAAGAATCCTGTGGGTCTGGCGGCTCTTTTGGCCTACGGAGTATACAAGGGCGCGGAAAAGCTCTCTGATAGGGCGGCGGCCGCCAGAGAGGAGAAGGCCCGCGACGCGGCCACCCAGCAGATGCTCGTGCGCAGCGACGTCTCTCATTGGGCTGACGGCTCACCTGTGGTTATGCCAAAACCCACGACTCTGGCCTCCAAGCCCGAGCCCAGCGGGGACGAAAAGACCGCACCGTTTGTCTCCACCAGATCCGACCAGCTCCTGCCCAGCAAGACGGCGGCTGAAAGGGCAAAGCGTGCGGAGCAGACGGGTGCAGCGGCGCTCGCTTTTGAACAGCAGAGGCTCCAGGCCAACCACGCAGCCGAGCTTGGCATGCTCCAGGCCAACCACGCAGCTAAGCTCGTCATGGAGAAGGACTTCTACGCAGCTAAACGTGCCCTTGATAAAGCTTACTTTGCAGATCTCGCTGGCATTGAAGCTAAGCAGTTGAGCTTGAAGGTATCCACGGCGCAGGCTGAACTTGCCGCCGCCAAAGCCGCTCGCTCGCGCACAGTTTTCGAGGGCGACTTGGATTCACCAGAGGATGCAGCGAAGTTTCGTGAGCGCCAGGCCGCGGCTGACAAGGATGTCGCAGACAAGGCATTGGCTCTGGAACTCCTGAAGCGCCAGGCAGTCTCCACCACCAGCAAGTTCTTTCACGAGGACAGGAACAGAGAACAGGCTTTGGCTCTCGAGGACAGGAACAGAGAGCTGGAGTTGTCCCAGGCCTACTGGAATACGACGCTGAGCGAGCACAAGGAGAACAGCGCCAGGCGGCTGCAGGACGCTGCTTTTTACTCCCAGCAGGAAGGTGAGCTGCTGAAGGTGAAGTTCGACAACTTCCTGATCACGGAGGACGAGTTCTGGTTAAAATCCAGGGAACTCGGAGCCGAGGCGCTCCGAGCGAAGAAAGCCAACCTGGAAGAGCTATTGCTGTCCGCGCAGGCTGAGCTGTTCCGGGCCAGTGAATCGTCAACCGGGAAACCAGAGGACGTCCAAGCGATCGCTGCTGCGGAAGCTGCGCTTCGGGGGCTGCTGCATGCGCTGGAACTTCTCAACAAGGAGTACGCTCTTCATAACGAAATCACGACCAAAACCTTCAAGAGCACCAGTGACTGGTTGGGGGGTGCGGAGAAGGGGCTTAATGAGTATGCAAGGAGTGTGTCTGACGTCTTCAAATCAACACAGCAGATGGTGACCGGCGCCTTCAAGGGGATGGAAGACGCGCTGTTGAATTTTGTCACCACGGGCAAGATGAACTTCGCAGACCTCGCGGACTCAATTATAAAAGATATGATGAGGATAATGATACAGCAGTCGATCACTGGGCCTTTAGCAAGCGCCGCAGCGGGGTTCATTGGCGGGTTGTTCCCAAACACTCCGGCAGATGCAACGTCCGCTGTGTGGGTGCATAATGGGGGAGTGATTGGCGATCCTTCTTTGCCCCGAGTCTCCTCTCCTCCATCACTCTTTGACAACGCACCCCGTTTCCACGGTGGTCTTGCGTCCGATGAGTTCCCCGCCATCCTCCAGCGCGGAGAAGCAGTGATTCCGAAGGGCGGCGGAGTGGCGGCACAGATAACAGTGAATCAGACGGTGGTGAATAACACGGATGCCACCGTGAAGACACAAGCCACCCCAGACGGTAATGGAGGCGTCAACCTGGAAGTCATTATTGACAAGCTCGTCGGCAAGAAAACAGGTGAGTTCGGCAGCGCAACAAACAAATCGCTCCGCCAAGGGTTCGGGGCGCGGCAAATGTTGGCATCGAGGTAATCATGGCAATTCCGGCATGGCCCAACACAATCCCGCAAGACCTTCTTGTAGAAGGCTACAGCCAGTCTCTTGCGAATGTGACTATCAGATCTTCCACCGATACCGGCCCGGCTATGGTACGCAGGCGGGCTACCGCAGGGGTCCAGCCGGTGAGTGGGAAACAGTGGATGACGAGGACAGAGCTTGCTGATTTAATCACTTTCTACAATACGACGCTGTTGGGGGGATCGTTGCGTTTCACCTGGAACGACCCGATGACCGGAAGTTCCGCAGAGTTTCGATTCACTGAACCTCCGGCCTGGACCTCTAACGGGATCGACGTTGCCGTTGATTTGTCCCTGGAGATCCTGCCATGACCCGCATATCAAACGCTGACTTTTTGCGGGCGGCCAACGCACAGGAGACGGGCGTATTCCCCATTTTACTCCTGACAATCACAGACCCCAGCCTGACCGAGGACATCCGCATTTCCACAGATGCGACACAGCGGGTTGAGGAAACGGCAACGGCTGTTGTTTATGGCACCATCTCAAATGGCGAGACGTTTTATTTCATTCCCCTGGCAATCAAGTTGCCCGATGACGTGGATGAGGGGCCGCAGAGCATGACGGTTCAGATCGACAACGTGAGCCGGGAGTTGGTGGCTGTTGTCCGAGGGTTGACCACGCCTCCGTCCGTCAATGTCGATATTGTGTTGAGTTCTGATACAAACACCGTTGTTGGGTCATGGCCGGAGTTTTTGCTGACGAATATCAGGACTGACGCGCAGACGATCAGTGGGGAGCTGGTATTGGAAATACTCATCAACGAGCCATTTCCGGCTGGCACCTTCAACCCTTCAGAGTTTCCCGGTTGCTTTTGATGTGGACGGATAATTACATAGGGCTCCCGTTTCTTCCCGATGGCCGCACCCGCGACGGCCTGGATTGTTGGGGCATAGTCCGGCTGGCTTACCAGGAGCAGCGGGGCATAGAGCTTCCATCGTACTCTGGCATCTACACCATGGACACCGCCGAGAAATTGCGGGAGGTGGCGGAGATGATGGAGCGGGAAAGTATCAAATGGACGCAGGTTGACACCCCGCAGGATTTTGACGTTGTGCGGCTGCGGATTGTCGGGAAGCTGGCCTTCCATGTGGGCCTGGTGGTGGGTAAAGATTTTTTGCATGTTATGAGCGGCATCCAGTCAACGGTTGAACGGCTGAACAGCCCTGTATGGGCGCAAAAGATAACCGGATATTACAGATATGCTGGTAACAACTAAACCGTTCGCCTTCTCGGCCCCGGAGTACATCAAAGTCTCTGCCGGGATGACTATTGCCGAGATCGTGCGGGATATCCATACGAGGGCCGGGGTTCCGGCATCCTGGGAAAGTTCTGCATTGGTGATGGTGAATGGTGACGTTATTGCGCCGGACAGATGGGAACATGTCGTCCCTGCTGCTGGCGCTAATGTGGTGGTGTCCACGTCACTGCATGGAGGCGGGGGAAAGAACCCATTCCGCATAGTTTTAATGATTGTTGTTATGGTAGTAGCCACATATGTTACGGGGGGCATGGCAGCAGGTTCCTACGGCGCCATGTGGGGGGCAGGGGGCACCCTGTCGGCCGCCGGGATGGCAGCATCAGCAGCGATGACAGTGGCAGGTATGATGCTCG
>DDYO01000274.1 GCA_002348045.1 Anaerolineales bacterium UBA2232 | reverse complement strand
TGCCAATAGTCGTTGAACGAGGAGCCAGGGCGCATATGGCGGCCGTAAAAACTGTCGGCGGTGCGGGTGATGCCGACGTGAAAACGAGCCCCCAAACCCATCGCGGCGTCGATGAGGGCCTGGGTGACTTCCAGTGATGATACCGCGGGGAACTGAATAGGGGCGTAGAGGAGGCTTGTCCCGTCGTAGCGCGCTGCAGCGTCGAAAATTGCCAGGTCTCCGTTTTGCACATGGTCCTGGTAAGTGCCGCAAGTGCCTATGCGGATGAAAACCTTGGCTCCCACACGGGCAAGCTCGTCCAGGGCAATAGCGGTGGATGGACAACCGATGCCGGTGCTGGTGCAGCTGATTGGCACTCCCTTGTACATCCCTGTGTATGTGGTGTACTCCCGGTTCTGCGCCACCAAGTGGGCTTCATCCCAGTGTGCGGCTACAACGGGGACTCGTCCCGGGTCTCCAGGCAGAAGGACATACGGAGCTATGTCACCTTCCCCACACTGGATGTGGTACTGCACGCCCATCTTGCCTCCTTGCGAAGCAGTCGTGGGATTCTCAACCGGTTATCATTGTACCCAGCCGCCCAGTTTCCTGTCAAGTGTTGGCGCTCAGCGGGAGGTTCGGCCGATGAGGCGACCGATGGGTGAGTGACGGAGCGAAACGGCGTCGTGCGGGCACAGCTCGTGGCAGCAGTAGCAGCGAATGCATCCTTTGAGGTCGATGCGCGCTCTCCCGTCGGCGATGCGGATGACATGCATCGGGCAGTTCTCTACACAGACGTTGCAGGCGATGCACCTGGCATTGATGGCCGGGGAGGCCAGCAGCTGGCCACTGACCCAGCTCCGAAGGCGAGGAGGAATCCAGCTCATGTCCGGGATGCCGGCAGGAGATGGTTGGAAATCGGACACCCTGACCTGGTCCAGGGGCTCACCGAGGAGGCGAATGTCCTTCACCGCTCCAGTCGTGAGCCCCCGCCGGGCCGCAGCCGCAATGGGAGGGATGCTCAGTGGATCCATTCCGACGATTTCTGCCGCGACGACGTCGGCGGCAACAGCGTCGCTGCTGACCAGAAGGACATTGAGGACACGCAGGTCACCACTGGCTGGTCCCGCTCCTTCCATGGCGACAATAGCATCGGTGACTGTCAGCATGGGACTGTGCCGGCACAACACATCGATAAGCATGTCGGAGAACTGCTCCGAAGTGGCCAGCTTGGTGTGGTAGCCTGCTTTGGTTACGCCGGGGATTGTGCCAAAGAGGTTCTTGGTGGCGATGGTGAGACGCGTCAGCCCGTGGGTCTTGAGTTTGGGCAGGTTGATCACCCCATCGGCCTCGACCACTGCTCTCATGGTCTCAACCGCCTTGATCATACGACCATCGGGGCATGGAAGCCGTATGGGCTCCACGTCGTAACTCAGCTCAGCACCGGTCTCGCTGGCCACTTGCGCCATACCGGTCACTTCATACAGCTTCTTCAAGCTCTGCCAACTCGATCGCCCGCCTGGGCTGTCGATGATGACCGGGGTGGCTCCAGAGGCCTTCACCCAGCGGGCGACTGCTGCGACCACTGCGGGGTGAGTGGTGATACCCTTTTCTGGTGGTTGCGTCTGGAGTAAGTTGGGCTTGAGGATGATGCGCTGCCCTGGGAGAATGCTTGGACGAGTTCCCAGGGTAGCGGCCAGCCCGGCCGCCAGCGCCGCATCCACGTCCGCACGATCGTAGCTTGAGCAACGGGAGACGTACACGTCGGTCACAGTCCTGTCCTGTAGGAGCGGAATAGGGCGTCATTGTAAAGACGCTTGGCGGCACGGTCAATCTGTACGTGGTTTGGACCCCTCATGCAGAACAGGGCAACCATAAGGCAGCCATTTCCTCCGGTGGACCATCGCTCGCTGGCGGCAGGCGAGCCGCGGGAACTCCGACTGTCCGGGCCTGTATGGAGCCGCCGGAGCGTACAGATGTGCCAGCTCAGTTCCATCGGTTTTGTCCGGCTCTCTGCCGGAGTTATAATGGCGCGGTTCGGCCGCTACGCTTCGGGTTCAGTGAAGTTGGGTCGCTCTAGCCCCAGCGCCCTGAACGAGTGCCTTCATCCAACCGCTCAGCAATCAGTCGCGGCCGACTGGGAGGATCAAGCCGGCATGGACGGTCAGCAACGCATCATCTCGGTGTTTGGAAGCGCCCAGGTAGAACCGGGTGACCCGGCCTATGCTGAGGCATTGGAGACCGGTGCCTTGTTGGCCACGGCGGGATTCGTCGTTTGCAGCGGTGGCTATGGCGGCGCCATGGAAGCGGTGAGCCGCGGTGCATCTGATGCAGGCGGCCGTGTCATTGGCGTGACCGCACATCAGCTTTTTACCTCCCGCGTCAGCAATCCGTGGGTGCATGAGGAGATCGATGCGGGCACGTTCCTGGATCGCCTTCGCGTTATGGTGGAGATGAGCCAGGGTTACCTTGCGGTCAAGGGAGGGATTGGCACCCTTACAGAGATCAGCACTGTCTGGAGCTTGCTGCAGACCCGCTCGCTGTCCAGCAGGCCTCTGGTCATGCTGAGCGATCCGTGGCAGGGGCTGTTGAGCTTTTCTCAAAGCTCGCTGATCGTTCGCCATGAGGACCTGTCGTGTGTGCAGCTCGCCGACTCTCCTGCTCAGGCAGTGGAGCTTCTGGCGACGGCCCTGGGCTCGGTGAGACCGTGAAGCCCGCCCGAACCCGTCAGGTCCTCGGTGCCGAGCTGCTTCCCCGCGGCGTGGAGGCGACGCCCTGTGGCTTTGGGCCAGTACCTGTTTCGCGAATGAGCAAGTTGCGCGCTGGAGCAAGTCACTGATGGGGCAACGGCCGCGGTCCATTGGTTTGGCCGATCTGGGGATGCTGACCGTCGTACTCATCTGGGGCTCCAACTTTGCGATAGCCAAGTCCGCTCTGGCAGAGTTCCAACCCCTGGTATTTGGGTCCTTGCGGTTCTTTGGCGCCACTCTACTCCTGTTCATCTTCACATGGTTTCGCGAGGGCGACCTGCGGATTCCACGCCGCGATTGGGCCCCTCTTCTGGTCCTTGGCTTTGTCGGTAACTGCGTGTACCAGCTCCTATTCGTCGGCGGGCTCTCACGGACGACCGCCAGCAATTCGGGGTTGATCCTGGGCACCGCGCCAATCTTTGTTGCGTTGCTGGGTACTGCCGTGGGCTCTGAGAAACTGTATGCCCGCAACTGGCTCGGGATTCTTCTCTCCTTTGTTGGATTGTTTCTCCTGGTCACAGGATCGGGTGCCGGGCTGAGCCTGGGCAGCGAAACTCTTGTGGGCGATATCATGACCCTTGGCGCGACCGCAGCGTGGGCAACCTACACGGTGCTCTTCAGACGTATGGCTCACCGGACAACGATTCTCAAAGCCAGTGCCTGGACGATGGCAGTGGCCGTGCCCTTCCTCTTCCTGGCCGGGCTGCGCCAGTATCCCCATCAGAACTGGCAGGCAGTTTCACTGCGCAGTTGGATCAGCGTGGCCTATTCCATGGTCTTTGCGCTGTCATTCTCGTATGTGGTCTGGAATTCGAGCGTCAAAAGGGTTGGGAGTGCCCGTACCTCCATCTATTCGTACCTCACCCCCTTAGTTTCGGTGGTGGTCGCCTGGATTCTGCTCGGTGAGGCCATGAAGCCGCTACAGGGCCTTGGGGCGCTGTTTTCTTTGAGCGGCGTGGCCCTTGCCCGTCATCACAAGGGCCAGGTTGCCCTGCCGAGGCACCAGTAACGGGTCATGCGTAGTAGTGGCCTGGCTCCTTCCAGAGCATTGCCCGCCGGGTTCACCGATGTCCGGTGGCAGAGCCGAATGCTAAAGAAGCCCATGGCTTTTCTGATCAGGGTGCCGGAACCAGGCTGTTCAGGCACTCCGAGCTATCCAGCACTGTACCTTCTCCATGGCTCTGGCCATGACCGGTGGTCGGTTCTGCAGCACGTCGTGACCGACGGGCAGCTAGAGGCGCTGGGCAATGCCGTTCTGGTTATTCCCGATGGTGATCAGGGATGGTGGCTCGATAGCCCAGTTGTTCCGAATTCGCGCTACGCTGCGTACTTTTGGGAATTGGTGCAGCGTGTGGAGACCCTCTACCCCACAGACCCTTCGCGAGAGGCGCGGGGGGTCTGTGGGTTCAGCATGGGCGGCTTCGGAGCAATGCGGCTCTGCAGCCAGTACCCAGACCGCATACTTTCTGCTTCGTCACTGCTGGGGACTTTGGACATAAGCCACTTGTTCCCCACCTACTACCGCTTGAGTCTGCTGCTTGGCTCTGACCTGGAGGTGTGGCGCCAGCATAATCCAACCGACCATGTGGACCGACTGGCGCACACCGGACTCTGGTTCTGTACTGGGCAGCAAGCCTTTGACCGGCCTCAGAACGATGCTTTTTCCGCAGCCCTGGAGGCGAGAGGCATCGCATCAGAGTACCACGTTTACGCCGGTGATCATGACACTGCCTTTGTTCGGGCTCACACTGCTAAAGCCTTTGGTTTTCACAGACGGACGTTTGACCAGGCAGCAACCGAACGCCTACAATCCGCGCAGTGATGAACGAGGAGGATGCACGATGCCCAACCTGAAGAAGATGGCCGCTGAACGTGCTGTGCAAGAAGTGAGGAGCGGTATGGTGGTTGGTCTGGGCAGTGGATCGACAGCTCGATATGCTGTTGAGAGAATCGGAGAGATGTTGCGCGCAGGACAGCTCATTGATATCGTGGGAATCCCCACCTCAAAAGAGACCGAGTGTCTGGCGATCCAGCAGGGCATTCCCCTCACCACGCTGCAACAGCATCCATTAATCGATCTGACCATTGACGGGGCCGATGAAATTGATCACCATTTGCGGGTCATCAAAGGCGGTGGAGCGGCTCTGCTCCACGAAAAGATCGTGGCCAGTGCGACCCGGTGCCAGATCATCATTGTCGATCAGTCGAAAGTGGTCAGCGTACTAGGTCGATTCCCCTTACCCGTAGAGGTCGTTCGCTTCGGTTGGCCCATGTACGTGCCCGCACTAGAGCGCCTGGGTTGTCGTGCCGTCCTGCGGTTGCGCGATGGCCAACCTGTCCTCACCGATGAGGGCAACTATGTGGTGGATTGTCACTTTGGCCAAATCCATGATGCGGCGCGATTAGAGCAGCAGATCAACATGATTCCTGGCGTCGTTGACAACGGCTTGTTCATCGGCTTGGTGCATAGGGCCTTTGTGGCAACTGACCTGGATGTATACGAGCTCAAGAGCACGTGAGCAAGGGCTTTGCCCTCACGGCGACTGGCCAGTCAGCATGTTTCGGCGACGGCAACCCAGTGCACTCCTTGACCTGATTCTATCGAACACAGCACAGGGCTCTGTGCACCCAGTCTCGCCGATTAATGCGTCGGTGGGTGACCGGCGTCACTGACGTCCGGCACCCTTGCCGTACAATGGGCAGTGGACTATTCAGGAGGGAGGCAGTAACCGATGGAACTCTCCTTTGCTCCCATGAAGGCACTGGACACGGACCTGGAGCCTCGCGCCAAGGAGTACATCTTGGCCACGCTCAGGTCAGCCCTGGTGGCTGTGGACCCCGTGGCGGCGGTCAAGCGGAACCTGACCCTGGTAGGCCATTCGCTGCATGTCGGCTCCAGGACCTACGACCTTGACTGCTATGACCGAGTGTACGTTGTAGGCGCTGGAAAGGCCAGTGCAGCCATGGCGCTGGCGCTGGAGGAGGTTCTTGGCGATCGCATCACGGCGGGATGGATCAACGTGAAGGACGGCTACACTGCCCCCACGCGCCGGGTTCACTTGCACGAGGCTGGCCATCCGCTGCCCGATGAGCGAGGGGTCGAGGGTAGCCGGCGCATCGCTGCCATGCTGCAAAAGGCTGAGGCCGCCGATCTGGTGATTGCCCTGTTCTCTGGCGGGGGATCGGCGCTGATGACCCTTCCAGCGAACGGGATAACGTTATCCGATCAAGAGTCCCTCACGCGCTCCCTCTTGCGGTGTGGCGCAACGATCAACGAGATCAACGCGATACGCAAGCACGTTTCCGAGCTCAAGGGAGGGGATCTGGCAAGATTGGCCTGGCCAGCGCAGGTGATCGCCTTGATGGTCTCGGATGTCATTGGAAGTCCCCTGGATGTCATTGCCTCTGGCCCAACCGTGCCGGATCCCACAACGTTTGCCCAGGCGATGGTGGTTCTGGAAGAACGCCGCATTGTGTCGGAGGTGCCGGCTCCGATCCTTGAGCGCTTGTCCAAGGGCATGGAGGGACTGATCCCTGAGACGCCGAAGGCTGACGCCGAGTATTTTCGGGCCGTGCACAACCTGGTTGTGGCGAGCAATGAGCAGGCCGCCGAGGCGGCGCTGGACAGGGCGCGGGAGTTTGGACTGAACGGACTGCTGCTTTCGACGTTTGTGGAGGGAGAGGCGCGGGAGGTGGCGAGGGTCATGGCCGCTGTAGCCCGGGAAATTGATCGTTCTGGTCAGCCCGTGGCCAGGCCAGCGGTGGTGGTCGCTGGTGGCGAGACGACTGTGACGGTGCGCGGACAAGGAAAAGGCGGTCGCAATCAGGAATTGGCGCTGGCGGCGGCTCCGGGCATTTCGGGTTTGGACAATGTGGCTATGGTGGCTTTGGGTACTGATGGTACCGATGGGCCAACGGATGCTGCGGGCGCCATAGTCACAGGGAAGACCGCGAGTCGGGCTGCCAGGGCGGGCCTCTCCATCCCGGCTGCCCTCGCCGACAATGATGCTTACCACTTCTTCCACGAGTTGGGTGACCTACTGATCACTGGACCGACCAACACCAACGTGAACGATCTGACCTTTGTATTTGTGCTGTGATGTGAGTTCGGATCGCAGTCGGCTTGGATCCGAGACTAAGACGAGCAAGAACGAGCCCTGGACGCTTTGATTGAGTTGCCCGGTACAGAACCGGGGGCAGGAGGTACGCATTGCGACGTAACAAGATTGTGTGCACCATTGGACCAGCCAGCCGCCCACCGGAAGTCCTTCGGGAGCTGATTCGGTCCGGCATGGATGTAGCTCGGCTGAACTTTTCCCACGGCAGCCTGGCGGAGCATGAGGAGAATATTCTCAGAATCCGCCAGGCCGCAGAGGAAGTGGGCCGGCCGGTGGCGATTCTGATGGACCTGCAAGGCCCCAAGCTTCGGGTTGGCGAGATGGAGCCAACCGGCTTGATCCTTCAGGAAGGACAGGAGGTCGTGCTCACCACCCGCAGCGTGATAGGGCGGGGCAGGGAGATACCGGTTCAGTTCGCTGGCCTGCCTGGCCTGGTCCGAGACGGGGACCGTATCTTGATGGATGACGGATTGCTGGAGGTCGTGGTGGTCAGCACTTGCGGCACCGAGATCCGCTGCCAGGTTGTCACGGGCGGGGTGTTACACAGCAACAAAGGCATGAATTTGCCACGGACGCCTGAAAGTGTTCCTGCAATTACCGGTAAGGATGTCAGGGACCTTGCGTTCGCCCTCAAGCACGGAGCAGACTGGATCGCTTTGTCCTTTGTGCGCCAGGCCTCGGAGGTTGCCACGCTGAAGGAGATGATCCGCGAGCAGACGCCATTGGGCAGACCGATTCCCGTCATCTCGAAAATCGAGAAACCGGAGGCGATGGAGAATATCGACGCCATCATTGCCGAGTCGGATGCGATCATGGTGGCGCGGGGCGATCTGGGCATTGAAACGTCCCCCGAGGCAGTGCCCTTGATGCAGAAGCTGATGATCCGCAAGTGCAACCAGGCGGGCGTTCCGGTGATCACGGCCACGCAGATGCTGGAATCCATGATCCACAATCCGCAGCCCACCCGTGCCGAGGCCAGCGATGTGGCCAACGCCATCTTGGACGGCACTGACGCCGTCATGATGTCGGAGGAGACGGCAATCGGCCGGTACCCCGTCGAAACGGTGGAGATGATGGCGCGAATTGCCATCGCTCTGGAGCGGCAGCGGCATATGATACGATCGTCC
>DDYO01000242.1 GCA_002348045.1 Anaerolineales bacterium UBA2232 | reverse complement strand
GTTGTTGCTGCTGCCAATCGGTTTTGGTTGTATCTTGGCCAACATTCCCGCCAGCGGCATCACCGACCCCCATGGACTCCTGTACGTCTTTTACGAAGCGGGTATCACTACCGAGGTTTTGCCAGCTCTGATCTTTATCGGTGTGGGCGCGTTGACGGATTTTGGTCCTCTGCTTCAGTACCCGGTGCTGGTGCTGCTGGGCGCGGCGGCGCAGTTTGGCATCTTTGGCACGATGTTGTTTGCCCGGAGCCTGGGATTTAGCCTGAACGAAGCCGCTTCCATCGGCGTAATTGGATCAGCCGATGGTCCGACGTCGATCTATGTTGCTTCCATACTGGCTCCCCACTTGTTGGGCCCCATCGCTGTGGCAGCCTACTCATACATGTCGCTGGTTCCCCTGATTCAGCCCCCGGTGATGCGCCTCTTGACTACCCGTGAAGAGCGTCGCATCAAAATGCCTTATGCTGACAAACCGATCTCCCATGCCACGCGCATCATCTTTCCCATCGTGGTGACGGTGGTCTGCGGACTGCTGGTGCCAATGGCAACCCCCCTGATTGGGATGTTGATGTTTGGAAACCTCATGCGGGAAAGCGGCGTGGTCAATCGCCTCTCTCAGGCTGCACAGAACGAACTGGCAAACATTGTTACCATACTGCTGGGTGTGGCGGTAGGCTCTTCGATGAGCGCTGCCAACTTCCTGCAGTGGAGGACTGTTCTCATCGTGGTGATGGGGCTGGTGGCTTTCACCTTGGATACGGCGGCGGGCGTGATGTTTGGCAAGCTGATGTGCGTGCTATCGAAAGGCAAGGTCAACCCTCTGGTTGGAGCGTCCGGAATCTCGGCCTTTCCCATGTCCGCGCGGGTTGTGCACAAGTTTGCGCTGGAGGAAGACCTGTCCAACTTTCTGCTGATGCATGCGATGGCCTCCAACACAGCAGGGCAAATCGCCTCGGTCATGGCAGGTGGGGCGGTTCTGGCGCTGCTGGCGCGATAATCGTGGTGGCAGCAAGGGGTCAATGATGGAGATATCAGAACTGAACCAAGCCCTGGAAGTGTGGGAACGCGATACGCTTCAACCGACACTGAAGCGATTCCCCGAACGAAAGGACTGTTTTTCCACTCCTTCGGGTATTCAGGTAGACCGGGTATACACGCCGGCCACCGCTGCGCAGGATTACCTGACATCGCTGGGGCTTCCCGGTGAGTTCCCGTTCACCCGCGGAGTCCAGCCTACCATGTACAGGGGTCAGCTGTGGACGATGCGCCAGTATGCCGGTTACGCATCGGCAGAGGAGTCGAACAGCCGTTACCGATATCTGCTGGAGCAGGGCCAGACCGGGCTGTCAGTGGCCTTTGACCTACCCACCCAGGTGGGATATGACTCCGACCATCCCCTGGCGGAAGGGGAGGTGGGGCGAGTCGGCGTCGCCATCAGCTCTCTGGCGGACATGGAGGCGCTCTTTAGCGGCATTCCTCTGGACAAGGTGAGCACCTCTATGACCATCAACGCGCCCGCGATGGTTCTGCTGGCTATGTACATCGCAGTGGCCAAGAGGCAGGGTGTGGACTCTCGCCAGCTCAGGGGAACGGTCCAGAACGACATTCTCAAGGAGTACGTGGCCAGGGGCACGTACATCTTCCCTCCCGCTCCATCCATGAGGCTGATTACCGACCTCTTTGCCTACTGCAAGGACCATCTTCCCCGATGGAATGCCATCTCAATCAGCGGCTATCACATCCGTGAGGCTGGCTCGACGGCGGTCCAGGAGGTGGCCTTCACCATGGCCAATGCGGTCGCCTATGTGGAGGCGGCCCTTCGAGCTGGTTTGGATGTCGATGAGTTTGCCGGCCAGCTTTCCTTCTTCTTCAATGCCCACAACAACCTTCTGGAAGAGATCGCCAAGTTCCGGGCAGCACGTCGCATGTGGGCCCGGCTGATGAGGGATCGCTTTGGAGCGAAGGATTCGCGCTCATGGCGACTGCGCTTTCATACCCAGACGGCGGGCAGCGCATTGACAGCGCAGCAGCCAGAGAACAATGTGGTTCGTGTTGCCGTTCAAGCCCTTGCGGCAGTGCTGGGAGGTACCCAGAGCCTGCACACCAACTCCAGGGACGAGGCTCTCGGCTTGCCCACTGAGGACTCTGTGAGGATAGCGCTTCGCACCCAGCAGATTATCGCTCACGAAACTGGCGTGACCGATACGATTGACCCCCTTGCTGGCAGTTATTATCTCGAGTGGCTGACCGATGAGATTGAGCGCAGGGCGACGGATTACCTCCAGCGCATTGATGACATGGGCGGTGCTTTGCGGGCGATCGAACGAGGATACATGCAGGCGGAGATCCAGGAGAGCGCTTACAATTATCAACGACAAGTGGATTCCAAGAACACCGTGGTCGTTGGGGTGAATGACTTTGTCAGTGATGACACTGGTGTGCAGCGGCTGCTGCGGGTGGACCCCGGGCTGCGTGAGCGACGGGTAGGTGCACTGGCGGAGCGGCGGGCGCAAAGAGACGCTGCCCGGGTCGCGCAGATGTTGGCTCAGCTCAGGGACGTCGCAGCAGGCTCCGACAACCTTGTACCGGCCGTGATGGCCTGTGTCGAGGCTGAAGTGACCCTGGGAGAGATCTGTCACGTGCTGAGGGATGTCTTTGGCGAGTACCGTTCAGCGGCCCTGATCTAGTGATGGGCAAAGATCCGCTCGGTTGATGGTGTGATGGTGTCCGAGCCGACCCCTGACTTGCGTACGATCTATGAGCAACGGGCCGATGACTATATCTATCGCGGCGGCGATGGTTTTCCGGCTCGGAAGCACAAGGGCATTCTCGAGCAGTTGAGGGGTCGAGCCCCGGAGCGGTTTCTGGAAGTAGGGTGCGGTGACGGTCCATACGTAGCATGGGCCACCGGGGAGGGGTTTCCCTGGTGTATGGGCGTGGACCTGTCAGCCCGTATTCTCCAGCAGGCGAGAAAGCGCGTGAGCCATGAAGGCGATCCAGCGAGAGCGTGGCTGGGCGTATGCGATGCCTGCGCACTGCCCGTTGCCGACGCCTCGGTGGATTTGGTCCTTTGTACTCAGGTCATCGAACACGTGCTCGATGACCAAGCGGCCATGTCGGAGCTGGCAAGGGTGCTGAGGCCGGGAGGATGCCTGGTGGTCAGCACGGATCACGACGGCAACCGCATCACACAACTTTTGCACGTGCCGCTGTTGGTAATTCGGAGGCTTCTGCGGAAGCCCGTGTGGCACCCGCCGTTTCCACACCGGAGCTACTCGCGCCAGGAGTTCCCGGAGCTGGTTCGCGGCGCTGGTCTGGTCGTGGATCACGTGAGTACCTATCGCTTTTCGTGGCCTGCCCGATGGTCTCGGCATCGCGGGCTGGTGCGCCTGCTGGATGCAGTGGAGGGCCAGTTGATACGGAGACAGCCTTTCTGCCGGTGGGGAGACATCCTGCTGGTGGTTGCCAGCAAGCAGCTGTGAGGAATCGACCGGAAGGTTCTGGAGTTGGTGTGTTGCATGGTCAAGTATTCAAAAGGAGGCTACCGTGATCGACAAGATTCATCACATCGGGGTCGCGGTCAAGAGCATTGACGGCGCCCTGACGACTTTTCGCGACGCTCTGGGCTTGGCGGTGCAGGGTACTGAGGAGATGCCTGACCGCGGCCTCAAGATCGCCTTTCTACAGGTTGGAGACAGCTTGATCGAGCTGCTGGAGCCTACCTCCGATGCCAGTACCGTAGCCAAATTCCTCCGGGTGCGAGGCGAGGGCATCCACCATGTTTGCCTGCAGGTCACTGACATCGACGCCGCTCTGGCCGAGGCCAAGGCCAAGGGCCTGCAGCTCATTGACGAAACGCCGCGAAGCGGAGGAGGCGGGGGCAGGATTGCGTTCATCCATCCATCGAGTACCCACGGCGTGTTGATTGAGCTGGAAGAAGTGGGCGGGTGCCACTAGAGCGCGGTCTGGTTCAAGTCTATACGGGCAAGGGCAAGGGCAAGACATCGGCTGCCCTTGGGCTGTCGGTGAGGGCTGCAGGACATGGCCTGCGGGTCATGTTCATCCAGTTCATGAAGGGACGGTTCGACTATGGCGAGTTGTCGTCCCTGCGCTCCTTGCCCGGCATTAGCCTTGTGCAGTTCGGCCGCGACTCATTTGTGAATCCGGAGAGCCCCGAGCCAGAGGACATACGAGCGGCGCGCGATGCGCTTGAGGCAGGGCTTGACGCCCTCAGTAGCGGGGATTATGATCTGGTGGTACTTGACGAGATCAACGTTGCGCTTGGCTATAACCTTGTCAGCCTAGAGGATGTCGTTCGTCTACTGGACAGCCGCCCGCCCAACGTCGAACTCGTAATGACCGGTAGATACGCGCATCCGGAGGTCATACGCCGAGCCGACCTGGTCACTGAGATGTTGGACGTGAAGCACCCCTTTGACGACGGCATCCCGGCGCGGAGGGGCATAGAGTACTGAAGCAGGCGGGTGGTGAGTTTGGGGTGCCGACACGGCTCGCAACGAGGAGGGCCTGATGATGGAGGCACATGACCTTCACGGTTTGGAGGAGGCTAGGCGTCACTGGGAGCGAACCACGCTGAACCCGGGCGTACAACGCTCGCCGGAGCGACCCGAGTCTTTGACGACAGTGTCGGCCAGCCCGGTGCAGCCCTTGTACACTCCGCTGGACGTGCCTGAACTGGACTATCAGCGAGACTTGGGTTTCCCGGGAGAATTCCCGTTTACCCGTGGCATTCATCCGACGATGTACCGCAGTCGGCCGTGGACGATGCGCATGTTTGCGGGGTTCGGAACGGCAGAGGAGACCAACGCCCGGTACAAGTACCTGCTGGCTCATGGGGAGACCGGGCTGTCGGTGGCTTTCGATTTTCCGACGCTTTACGGATACGATACCGATCATCCGTTGGCCGAGGGCGAATTCGGTCGCTGTGGGGTCGCGGTGTCGTCGTTACGGGATATGGAGATTCTGTTCGAGGGAATCCCCGTTGACGAGATTACCACATCGATGACCATTAACGGCCCGGCGGCAGTGATCTGGGCCATGTACGTTGTGGCGGCGGAGAAGAGGGGAATCGCCCCGCAAGCGCTGGGTGGCACGATTCAGAATGACATCTTGAAGGAGTACATCGCACAAAAGTCCTGGCTGGTGCCTCCAGAGCCATCGATGCGCCTGATCCTGGATACCGTTGAGTACGGGACCATGCACTTGCCGAAATGGAATACCATCTCCATCAGCGGCTATCATATCCGGGAGGCTGGCTCCACCGCTGCTCAAGAACTGGCGTTCACGTTGGCCGATGGTATGGCCTATGTTCAAGCGGCGGTCCAACGCGGTATGAACGTGGACGATTTTGCGCCACGGCTCAGCTTCTTTTTCAACGCTCACAACGACTTGTTCGAAGAGGTGGCCAAGTTCCGGGCAGCGCGGCGTCTTTGGGCGCAGCTGATGAAGGAACGCTTCGGGGCTCAGAACCCGAGATCCTGCTGGCTGCGCTTTCATGCACAGACGGCAGGGTGCTCCCTGACGGCACAGCAGCCGGAGAACAATATAGTACGTACGACGATCCAGGCATTGGCGGCCATACTGGGCGGGACCCAGAGCCTGCACACGAACTCGATGGACGAGGCGCTGGCCCTGCCATCTGAGGAGGCTGTGCGCATTGCCCTGCGGACACAGCAGATCCTTTTGCACGAGAGCGGAGCGGCCAACTCCGTGGACCCGATGGGGGGCAGCTACCTGCTTGAAGCGTGGACTCGCCGTCTGGAAGATGAGGCACACCGCTACTTTGCCCAGATTGATGCGATGGGTGGGGTTATCGAGGCTATCAAGGATGGGTACTTTCAGCGGGAAATCGCCGCAAGCGCCTATCGGTATCAGCGAGAGGTGGAAGGGGGGCGGCGAACTGTGGTTGGAGTCAACCGCTACGTTAGCGATGAACCCCCGTCAATCCCGCTGATGCGGATGGATCCCCAGGGGGAGCAGACGCAGCGGCAGAGGCTCGCCGGCCTTCGGCGAGAGCGCGACTCGCGACAGGTTACTCGAACACTACAAGGTCTGCAACAGGCTGCTCAAGGTACACAGAACGTCATGCCAGCGATCCTGGAGGCTGTGCGAGCCTATAGTACCCTGGGTGAGATCTGTGATGTTTTTCGGCAAGTTTTCGGAGAGTACCGTGAGGCGGAAGCGTGGTAATGGCGGAGGAAGAATGTCACAGCGCAAGATTCGAGTTTTGATAGCGAAACCAGGATTGGACGGCCACGATCGTGGGGCAAAGGTAGTTGCTCGAGCCCTTCGGGATGCAGGCATGGAAGTCGTCTACACTGGCCTTCGCCAGACTCCGGAGATGATTGCCGAGGCAGCCTTGCAGGAGGACGTAGATGTGGTGGGCCTGAGCATCCTGTCCGGCGCTCACTTGACGCTGGTGCCCCGTGTGATGAGCCTTCTGAGGGAACGGGGAATGAGCGATGTGCATGTCTTTGTGGGCGGGATCATTCCCACCGAGGATGTCGCTCCGCTGACAGAGTTGGGAGTGAATGGCGTCTTTGGACCGGGTACCCCGCTTAATGACATCATCGGGACGATCCGCGATCGCGTCAGCGCCCAACCTCTCAAGGTGTAGGCCGTTGGACACAGGTGGGGAGCACACGGAAATGGTCGCGCGAGCCTTGTCCGGTGACCGAAGGGCGATGGCTCGGGTGATCACGTGGATGGAGAATGGCGGAGAGGCAGCCTGGGACGCAATGATGTTGCTGTACCCCCACACTGGCAGAGCCCATGTGGTCGGCATCACAGGTGCGCCTGGCGTGGGCAAGAGCTCGCTGGTGAATGAGCTGGCGAGGGCGTTTCGACGGAAGGGCAGGCGCGTCGGAGTCGTGGCGGTTGATCCCACGAGCCCTTTCTCAGGCGGCGCGCTGTTGGGCGATCGCTTGCGCATGCGCGACGTTGGCGTAGACAGAAATGTGTTCATCCGCAGCATGGCCAGCCGAGGAGGCCTGGGCGGCCTTGCGCCGGCGACGTTCAACGTGGCCCGAGTTCTGGATGCTTGCGGCTACGACGTGGTGATTGTGGAGACGGTTGGAGCGGGCCAGAACGAAGTGGACATCGCCCGCATGGCAGATACGACGGTGGTGCTTCAGATGCCTTCGACGGGAGACGAAATCCAAGCGATGAAGGCAGGCGTTCTTGAGGTTGCCGACATACTCGTGGTCAACAAGGCAGACCTGCCGGGCGCGGAATCGGCGGTCTCTGCACTGGAGAGCATGCTGGACGCGGGCGAGGACCGCCAGCAAGGGCATCACGGTAGTCTGGCAACCTCCTTGCACGAGTCATCGGCGGCCGACGAACCTGCGTCCAAATGGAAAGTGCCGGTGCTCAAGACATGCGCGGTTCAGGGCGAAGGCATCGATGAGCTGGTCGCGGTGATCGAGGCGCACCGGGAGGAACAGGTTAGCTCTGGGCGCTACCTTCTGCGTCAACGGGATCGCGCAAGGGACGAGTTGACGAGCCTGCTCCGCGACATGCTGTTCAATGACCTCATCGGCCGGCTGCCAGAGGCTGTCGTAAACGATGCGATTAGCATGATCAGTAGCCGGAAGTTGGATCCGCATGCGGCAGCGCTTCGCCTCATGGAGATCGCAACTACCGCCGTCGTTAGGGAGGGAGCGCCAGAGATGCCATGCGGCTGCTGCTAATCCGCCACGGCCAATCAGTAGGCAACGCGATGGGGCGGATGCAGGGCTGGTCTGACGAGCCACTAGATGATACGGGGATTGAACAGGCGACGTCCCTTGCCTCCCGGCTCGCGGCTGAGCATCGAGTCACCGCGGTCTACGCCAGCCCACTCAAGCGCGCGCGCCGCACCGCCGAGATTGTAGCCATGCGCTTGAGTCTAGAGGTACTCTTCGACGAACGGCTGAAGGAACTGGACTGCGGGGTCATCACCGGACTGACCTTTGCCGAGATCGAGGAGAGGTTCCCGGAGATCGTGCGCAGCTGGCGTACAGAGCTCGCTTGGGCTCCCGTGCCCGGCGAAGAAGACCACGGGGCGTTCCTGAGCCGTGTGACGGCGGCCATTGTTGACATTTCCGCTCGCCATGCTGGCGATGGAGAGGTGGCCATCGTGGCTCACGGCGGCACTCTCAGCGCCGTCATGGCCGGCCTCTTACACCTGGACTACTCTGTCAGGCAGCCCTGGGCATTTGGAAACGCCTCTCTCAGCATCGTCGACATTGGAGGCCTGAGACCACGAGTGCTGCTGCTGAACGATCGTCATCACTGGATTACTCAGAGGGGGGTGACATGACCATTCACGGCACGATGGTGCGCCTGCGGGCCATTGAACGAGGCGACCTGCCGGCTTTCGTGCGCTGGCTCAACGACCCGGACGTCATACGATACCTCCAGAGGTACTGGCCTCTCTCCCTGGCCGAAGAGGAGCGCTGGTTTGAAAGCAAAGTGCAGAGCGCAAGCGACCGCTTGTTTGCCGTTCAGACACTTGATGGAGAGCTCATTGGTAGCATCGGGCTCCACGACCTGGACTGGAAGGAACGCCGTGCGACCCTGGGCATTGTGCTGGGAGAGAAGGATTTCTGGGGCCAGGGCTATGGCACCGACGCCATCACAGCGGTGCTGCGCTTTGCATTTGACGCTTTGAATTTGCATCGCGTGCACTTGAGCGTTTACGCCTACAACCAGCGAGCCATACGGTGTTACGAGAAGTGCGGGTTTGAGTTGGAGGGCCGGCTCCGTGACTCGCACTACTATGATGGGCAGTACCACGATGAGCTGGTTATGGGTATTCTGGATACCGACTTTCGGACCAAAGACCAGCCCCGCCAGTGAGTAGGGCTGCTTGTTGGGATGCCGACTGACTTTGGCTGGATGGCCG
>DDYO01000301.1 GCA_002348045.1 Anaerolineales bacterium UBA2232 | reverse complement strand
GTCCTTTTGTGTAGGCACCCGAAAGTCCGGTTTGCCAGGACTCTTGTTGGCAATAGCATACAACATCTGTCCCATGCGCCCGGCCTGCGCTTCGGCCTTGATGTAATCACCGTCGATGGGATCGCCGGTCCACGGGGAGCGGCCTACCCCCCGGCTGACCGTACCTTCGTCCGGGTCAAAATCGATGGCGTCACCGCTAACAATCTCGAAGCGAGGTTCGTCCCACGCTGGGTCGGTCAACAATCGTGCGGCAACGGGTACTCTCTTCTTGCTCAGCCACCAATTGGGGCTGAGGGGTACCGGCTTGCCGCTGACAGGGCAGGCGACGGTGCGCGCCCAAAGGTAGGTCGGTTTGTGGTCGTTGGGCTGATTGGGATAGAATCGCGCCAGTTTCTCACGAACCCGCCTGCTCCACTCCCGCCCCCACTTTCTGATGTCCGTAGCCAGGCCAGGGCCGAAGCGGAGCGGGTAATCCACTGTAGCCTTGAGAACCACCGCGGCGACCGGGTTGAGTTCGTTGGCAATTGTCCCCAGGCCATAACGGCGTGCCTTGAAAGGGATCGAGCCTCCACCGGCGAACGGATCCAATATGGTGTATTGACCCAAGTCCTGCTCCTGCCCCTTCCAGAAGACGTCCAGGATGTGGGCCAGCAGGGCCAGGTCTTCGGCGGCAGGATTGACCGTGAAGGCGCGGGGTGCGCCGCCGTAGGCGTCTTTTCCCAGGGTGATGTTCAGCTCGGTTGCGCGGCGTAATTCCTCGCGCCCTTTCACCGGGTCGCCGCGAATGCCGATGAGCCGCGTGAACCAGGCTCGGTAGGCTTCCTCCGACGGGAAGCGCTGTCGCAAGTCAGCGTCTTTAGCAACCGCCTCGTAGGCAGGGAGCAAGCTGGCCACCACGGCCGCCCGCGATACCATCAAAGGCCGCCTGGCCCACCAGACGTGCAGGCGCACTGGTCCAGGGAACGGCGTGGGGAATCCCCCTTCGCGCAGGCTCTCCACGCCGATGGCGTCAAAGGGCAGCCAGTCCTCGATGAGTGCCGTGGGTCGGGTCATCTACGTTTGCTCCTCTTGCGTTTGCTCTTCTTCGACCGCTTTCCCCTGCCGCTGGGTTGGCGGGTGGCCGTGGGCTGGGCTGCTGACTCCTCCGGCTGCGAGCGGTCGTTCAGCGCTGCAGGCGCATCGGCCGGGTACCAACCCGCCGGCTGGACCTCCACCGTGCGCACCTCTTTGAAATCGTGGAGGTGGGCCAGCATGTCGTCGATGCCCTTGGGTTGCTTCATCCCCTCGCGCCAGGCAGTGCGCTCCACGGTGCCGATCACCAGGTAATCGTTGCCGATGACCTCCGGGGCGTGCTCGGCGAACAGGTTGGCCAGCAGCGCCTCGATCCGGTCCTGGTGGGCGATCAACAGGTCGCAGTCCGGGCAGTAGCGGCAGGTATAGCCCAACACCACCGGGTTGAAGGGATCGACGTGGATGAACAGCGGCACCTTGCGCTGGTGCATCTTTTGGTCGCACATCGGGCAGCGGCTGAAGCGGGCGTCGGTGTAGGGGTTGAGGACGAAGGTATATTGGGGTGGCAGCTTGCCGAGGCGAGGAGGCCGGTCTTGCGTCATGCGCGTCCCCCGAACGTGGAGGAAAGGACGCTGAGCGCGGTCAACACAGCTCGCAAAGGATTGGTTTTGACCTGGCTGACCACATCGTCACTCCAATGCTGCGTTAGTCTAACCTGCCAAAGTAGAAGGTGTTTGTTGCCGGATCGACGGCAAACCGCAGGAATTCCAGGCATCCCTGCAATCCCAAGATTGACGGCAAGTGCCACTCTTGCCCATAAGCCAGGCGGGGAACAAAGAGGGTAACCTCCTGTTCAAAGCTTTCTCCCAGCTCGGCCACGATCGAAACGGTGTGCCTGTGGAGCGATCCCTCGCAACGATCTCCACGAATCAACAGGGTAGCGTTGCCAAGACTTGGGGTATCCAGGTCGAGTAGCTCGGCGACTTCTGGATCACAGACAAAGTACACACCACCCGTGTCTACCATTGCCTGAGTCTGAGACTCACCAATCGAGACACTGATAAAAATGCGCGCGGTTTCTCGCCGTTCCGGTGAGAACCAATCCAAGTAGGGGCATGCCCCAGTGGCAAAAGCTCGGCCATCGGCAAATCGCAGGACCATCAGGCGATCCGTGTCAATAGGATACCCTGGACACCAGGCAATTGCTCTTTGAGCTCACGCGCGTTAGGAGCCGAGGCGACAAGCATACCATTCTTCAGCGCCACCCACCGTCCCCGGTGCCCCGCAGCATGGGTACGCAGCCATTCGGCATTAGCTCGTACAGAGGGATCGGGGGGTACGTGGGTGCACACTATTCGGGGCGGAGCCAAAACGCGATCCATCTTCTGCAGCTCGGAGTGTTCTGGGTGCAGTCTGGCACCCTCGGCTGCCAGGTTGCGCGCCAGCAGGTGAGCCCCGGCTTTCAGAGCAAGGTGCACGGCCCGGCTGAAATCCGCAGCCGAACGCTCAAGCCAGTCTATTTGCCTGGCTGCCTGGATAAATGCCCTTTCATCGCCTGCCTCAGCAGCCAGTTCAAGAGCGCCCATGCCATCTCCGCTATCCCCGGTTGCATCCAAAGCATCAGGGAAAATCGAGACTTCAGAAGGCCCTGTGCTTGTGGCGAAGGTGAGTAGACGCCATCGCTCCCTTGTTGGCATGGCTGGAACAAGGCGATGCTTCATTGTATCTTCAGGCCATCCTCTGCCAAACTCCAGCAAGCCAGGAAAGTTCATCCTCATCCCGTCGGATGTCCCAAATGCATCAGCGGGCAGAGGGAAAGGAAAGACGCCCGGATCAGCATGGATGCTCTGCAGCTCTGCGGTCATCTCACTCCCCCTCATCAACAGGCACAGGCCCGAATACCGCCAGTTTTTCCTCACGGATGCACCAGTGAAAGGCATCATAGATCACGCCGTGATAGCGCTGGCACCGTTTGGCCAGATCCTCAAGCGGTATGTTGCCCTGCGCATAGTAGTCAAAATCCAGTAGGAAGATGGGCTCCTCTCCGCCCCTAAACCCGCTGCGCAAAGTCAGTCGTTCATCCCCATCCGCCGCAAGCGAAAGCTGACTCACCATCTCTTGAGGCTGATCCCAACAATCGTTTCTCAGTAGAACGGTGAGCTCCGGCCGTAGGATGTCCCACAATTCGGCAACGCTGCTCGAGCCGGTGTTCCCAAGTGTCAGGTGGTTGATATAGCGCAGCCCGACGCGTTCGGCATAGGGCAGGCTATAGACTTCGCGGGCGGCTTGATTCACGGATCGGAGATGATCGCTAAAGTCAGCCCAATGGGTGTAGGCCGCCGTGGACAATGCATAAAAGTTCAATGCCAGGGAAACCACTGTCTGTCCGTCAGGCGATTTGAAGCGGAAGGTGCGCGGCTCGGGCTTGGCCACAGGCGTCTCACCCTCCAATGGTGCCATGCGGACAACTACACCCTGCTCAACTTCTAGCTGCGGAAACTGTCCCCTTATACGCTCCTGGAAATCAATGGGTTGTTCGCTGGCAATCTTCAGGACAGGCGGAAACCGCACCTGGCAAATCACCTCGGCCAGAGGAGCGCGTTGGAGACGAACATCCTCAGTTGATGGAAAGCATAACATTTGAACAACTCCAGTCTAGCAGCCTGTCGGAGAGAAAACCACCGAGGCAAAAC
>DDYO01000080.1 GCA_002348045.1 Anaerolineales bacterium UBA2232 | reverse complement strand
AGGACCCGAAAAACTCCACGGCATTGCAGAGCAAGCGCTCACCTACACCCGTGCCGACCAGGCCGAGGTGCTCATCATGGCGACATCCACGGCCTTGACCCGTTTTGCCAATTCGCGCATTCACCAGAATGTCGCCGAGCGCAACCTGCAAGTGCGGGTACGCGCCGTGCTGGGCAAGAAGGTCGGGGTAGCCTCGGTCAACAGCCTGGACCGGAGCTCTCTGCAACGCGCCGCCGAGCGTGCTGTTGAGATTGCTCATGTCCAGCCTGAGAACCCGGATCTTCAGTCCCTTCCTGTCCCTCTGCCGATCCCAGCAACGCCCGAACCGTCGTCCAGTGTGGCCAACCCGCAGCAGCGCGCTCGCGCGGTAGGAACCATCTGCCGGCTCGCCGCAACCCATGCACTCGTCGCTTCCGGCGCCTACACTGCTTCACAGTCCGAGCTCCTGGTGAGCAATTCCCTCGGAGTACGCGCCTATGCGACCCGCTGCGACAATGAGCTCACCACGGTAATCATGAGCGACGACAGCTCGGGCTATGCCAGCTCCCTCCATCTTGACGCTGCGCAGGTGAACGCTGAAGCGGTGGCTCAGGAAGCGGTAGACAAGGCGCTCCGAAGCCGCCACCCCATCGCCGTTCCGTCTGGCGACTATACTGTCATCCTGGAAGAGCACGCTGTTGTGGACCTGATTGCTTACCTCTCCTACCTCGGCTTCGGCGCCACCGCGGTGCACGAGGGCCGTAGCTTCATGGCCGGAAGGTTCGGCGAAAAGATCACCGGAGAGGCCATCAGCGTGTGGGATGATGGCCTGGATCCCAGCGGCCTGCCCATGCCGTTTGACTTTGAGGGCGTTCCCAAGCAGCGCGTGGACCTGATCCGGGATGGTGTGGCTGTAGGAGTGGTTTACGACACCTCCACCGCGGCCAAGGATGAACGACAGTCAACGGGGCACGCTCTGCCCGCCCCCAACTCCATGGGTCCGTTCGCCACCAACCTCTTTATGGGGATCGGGCAGGCTTCCAAAGAAGCCATGCTTGCCTCTATTGACCGCGGCCTGTGGGTGACGCGCTTTCATTATGTCAATCCTGTTCACCCCCTCCAGACTATCCTTACCGGAATGACCCGAGACGGCACATTCCTCATCGAGAACGGTGAGCTGACCAGCGGCGTCAAGAACCTGCGCTTTACCCAGAACATGCTGCAGGCCCTGGCCAAGACACGCCACGTTGGACGCACCAGTTGTTTGGCCCGTGGTTTTGTGGGCGGCATACGCGCTCCCGCCCTTTGCTTGGAGAGCTTTGCCTTCACGGGAGCCACCGAGTTCTAGTCGTACCAGGAGATATTACCGTCGTCAGTCAATCGACGCAATCGTGGCCGCGCTGCGGCAAGGAGCGGTTCAGCAACGCTCGCGGTTCAGTCGGGTACCGGTACACCGATCCGACACGACTGGCGCGGAACGCCAGTTAGAGCGCCTGTTACCGTGGTTGGTCAAGTTGTGGCCAGCCCCTGACAGCAAGGTGAGGCTAGGGTGCCCTTGCACCCTCCAATCGTTGAGGAGGCAGCCATGGAGATTCTGGTCGCGGGTGAGTCATGGGTCACCCACAGCATCCACATCAAGGGTTTTGACACCTTCACCACCAGCGGCTATGAAGAAGGCGTGCGCTGGCTGCGTGCTGCGCTGGAGAAAGCTGGCCACCGGGTGCACTTTATGCCCAACCACGTCGTGTCCAGGGAGTTTCCCACCACCGTTCCGGACCTCAGCCGATATCAGTTAGTCATCCTGAGCGACTGCGGCTCCAATACCCTGTTGTTGCATCCAGACACCTTTGTCCTATCACAGCCCACATCCAACCGCCTCGTCGCTCTTCACGACTATGTGGCCAAGGGCGCTGCGCTCCTCATGATCGGCGGTTACATGAGCTTTCAGGGCATCGATGGCAAGGCCCGCTATTGCGGCACGCCGGTGGAGACAGCGCTACCTGTCCTCATGCAGGCGACCGATGATCGCGTTGAGGTTCCCCAGGGCCTGCGACCGCAAGCCATGCAGCCCCAGCACCCCATCCTCACGGGAATTGACGGCCCCTGGCCCGCATTTCTGGGCTACAACCGTTTTTCCGCTCGTCCAGAAGCACAGGTGATTCTACAAGCGGCCGATGACCCCTTCCTGGTAGTGTGGGACTATCACGCCGGGCGGTCGGCCGCGTTTGCCTCCGACTGCGGTCCCCATTGGGGACCGCCGGACTACCTGAACTGGTCCTTTCACGACCGCTTCTGGTCCCAATTGGTGGCATGGCTCGCGCGCGCATGATCGGTCATTTGGAGCACCCTTGATTCTGTGCTAGACTCTGACAACTCAGGGCTAAGGCAGCCACGCCCGTGGCTCGACAGTGAGTGCTCAGCACCGATCCCCATAAACGCTGTGAGGATGACTAGCCCATTGGCCCTGCGGCCATCTCTGGCGTCCCGGCGGGTGGCCGCGTCTTCTGCCCCACTCCACCATTGTCTCTTAGGTCGGTGCGCTTCGAGCAGATGGAGGGGCGACACTGCCGAAGCCAGCGACTGACCAAGGCCCTCCGCGATAACGATGGAGGCACCGTGAGCATCCTTACCATGAAATTCGGCGGCACTTCAGTCGGCAGCGCCGATGCCCTGTCGCGCGTCGCCAGCATCACCGAGGATCAGGCACACCAATGGGATGGCGTCGTCGTCGTCCTCTCAGCGATGAATGGCGTCACCGATGCTCTCCTGCAGGCTGCCACCGCTGCCAGCCAATCCGATGAAGCCGCCTACTCACGCTCTATAGCCGACTTGAGCACGCGTCACCGGACCGTCGTGGAGGAGCTGCTGCCCCCAGGCGACGCTCGCCGGCAAGTGCTGTCGCAGGTGGAGCAGTACCTTGACGCACTGACCCGGTTTTGCCACAGTATCCAGGTACTGGGTGAAGTCACGCCTCGCGCACTCGACGCCATTGTGTCCCTGGGCGAGCGCATCAGTGTGCGAATTTTGGCAGCTGTGCTCCGCCAACGGGGCCTAAAGGCAGAAGCCGTGGATGCGACCGAGCTCATAATTACCGACGCCACGTTTCAGAATGCCACCCCGTTATTGGACCGGACCTGCGAGCGAGTGCGGGCCCGTCTCACTCCCCTGTTGGCCCAGGGAATCGTGCCGGTTGTCACCGGGTTCATCGGTGCAACTGCCGCCGGCGTGACTACGACGCTGGGTCGGGGAGGCAGCGACTATAGCGCCGCACTGCTCGGCGCTTGTCTCAATGCCGACCAGGTGTGGATTTGGACCGACGTCGACGGCGTCATGACCGCCGACCCCCGAATCGTACCGGAAGCCCGGCTAATTCCCATCTTGTCTGCCAACGAAGTAGCCGAACTGGCCTACTTTGGCGCCAAGGTCCTCCATCCCAAGACTATCCGACCCGTCATTGAACGCGGCATCCCCCTGTGGGTCAAGAACACGTTCAACCCGACCTGTCCCGGCACACGGATTGTCTCGGAGCCCACAGGGACGCGCGGGGCGGTGAAGGCGGTCACGGATATCACGGGTCTGAGTATGGTAACGGTCGAGGGACGGGGAATGATGG
Organism: Anaerolineales bacterium UBA2232; assembly: GCA_002348045.1. The sequence goes on along the minus strand of DDYO01000080.1, from coordinate 1,483 downwards.
GCGTGCCGGGCATCGCGGCCCGGACCTTTGCCGCCGTCGCCAGCCAGGGCGCTAACGTTCTGATGATCTCTCAGGCCTCATCGGAGCAATCCATCTGCTTCGTCATCCCCACGCCGGATGTCGCGCCTGTGATCGCTGCCCTGGAGGGCGAGCTTGCACTCGAGATTGCTCGACGTGACATCGACCGTGTCTGGTCGATGGATGACATTGTTATCGTCTCAGCTGTCGGTGCGGGCCTCCGGGGCACACCGGGTGTGGCTGCGGGACTCTTCAACGCGCTGGCAGCCCAGGCCATCAACGTGATCGCCATTGCCCAGGGCTCTTCGGAGTGCAACATCTCACTCGTCGTGAACGCCGAACAAGCGGTGCAGGCCGTTCGGCAGATCCACGAAAAGGTGATCAACCATGGCTGAGGGCAACAGGATTCCTGTCGGTATTTTGGGCGCCACCGGAGCGGTCGGCCAGCGCTTTGCTCAACTGCTGGCGAATCACCCCTGGTTCGAGATCACCGCCCTTGCGGCCTCTGAGCGCAGCGCCGGCCGCCGCTATGGCGACGTCTGCCAGTGGGTCGTCTCGGGTGACCCTCCAACCACCGTCAGGGACCTCATCGTGAGACCATTGGCGCCGGACCTGCCAGCGAAGATCGTTTTCTCCGCCGTGCCTTCAGATGTCGCACGTGACATCGAACCGCAGTTCGCTCAAGCGTCCTACCTGGTCTGCTCAAACGCCTCCGCGTTTCGCAATGGTGACGACATCCCCCTGCTGATCCCCGAGCTCAATGCAGACCACCACACTATGGTCGCGCGTCAGCGCGAGCAGCGCGGATGGCCGGGACTCATCGTCACCAGCCCCAACTGCACGATCACGGGCGTAGCCATGGCGCTGAAGCCGTTGGATGATGCATTCGGCGTGCGCAAGGTATTCATGACATCGATGCAGGCCATCTCCGGCGCCGGCTACCCTGGCGTCTCGGCTATGGACATCACGGACAACGTGATTCCCTATATCGCCGGGGAGGAAGAGAAGTTCCAGCAAGAGCTGGCGAAGCTCCTTGGTCATGTCAGTGGCGGCGTACTCACCCCGGCTGACCTGGTCCTCAGCGCCCACGCCAACCGCGTACCCGTGCTCGATGGGCACACGGTAAGTCTGTCAGTAGGCTTCGAGCGCCGCCCCACACCCGAAGAGGCACTCGATGTACTCCGCGCCTACCGTCCGCCGGAAGTGTGTGCCAGCTTGGTGAGTTCGCCTGCAGCCCTGATTTGCGTGCGCACCGAACGCGATCGCCCCCAACCGCGGCGGGATCGCGACGCGACCGGCGGCATGGCAGTGAGCGTCGGGCGCGTTCGGCCTTGCCCGATTCTGGACCTACGGATGACGACAGTCGTCCATAACACGCTGCGGGGAGCAGCCAGCGGCGCGATCCTTAACGCGGAGTTGCTCGTCGCTATGGGGTACGCGGCGGCCTAGCCGGACATGGACTCGG
>DDYO01000032.1 GCA_002348045.1 Anaerolineales bacterium UBA2232 | reverse complement strand
AACCAGGACAGCTACAGGGCCGCCCTTTACAGGCAGAGTAAGCGGCCGCATCCTCCTCGATGGACGCTCGAACCACAGCGGAACCACGGTGGTCATCGGTGGGCAAGTGGGCACGACCTCCGCTGACGGCACATTCTCGATCTCCGGCGTACCCATCGGCATCTGGTCAGTGGTTGCCAGCCGACCAGGGTACCTGCACTCACTGAGGACCTCAGTGCCGGTCCTATCGGGACAGGAGACGGTGCTGCCCATAACAGCCCTGGATGCGGGGGATGTGAACGGCGACTGTGTGGTCGATCTGTTCGACTTGGTCGGTGTGGCTCNNGCCGCCGATCCGCGGGCTGACCTGAACGCCGATGGTGTTGTGGACCTGTTGGACCTGGTGCTGGTCTCTTCGCACTATTCGCTGGCTTGCCCGCGACCGTGGTAAACGCCCACAGATGCTCCCGTACCATGCTCAATCGGAGGCAAGGGTCTTGAACAAGGGGGGTAACCTTTATTGGATTGTTGGGCTCTTGGTCGCCTTCCTGGCCGTGGACGTCGCGCTGGCCACCTGGCTGCTGACGCCACCTCTCTCACGGCAGTACCTTGTCCAACCCGGAGAGACCCTCGCTGATGTAGCCCGCCTGACCAGGACCCACGAACAGATCATTTTGGAGGCCAACTCCCTACGGCCCGGGACAGTGCTGCAACCCGGTCAGATGCTTTCCATCCCCACACCGCCCCTGGGGCCCCTCCTTAACTTGCCCGTGCAGTTTGCTGGACTCGCCGGAACCCTGCTGGGAGTCCTTATGAGTTTCTGGTTGTGTCGGCTCGCCGGGCTCATGCCTGCCGACTATGCAGGTCGAATTCTGGGCGTGACCCTGTTCGTCTCTGCGGTCAGCTACCTCGCAGGTCAAGCCGCGGCCCGCCAGATGATTACGAACGTGACCCCCATGTTCGTCCTGGATTCGGCCAGGGCGGCCTTTGCATGGAGCGTTAGCGTCCCCTTGATGGCCAGCGCACTGGGCTTCAGGGCAGACAGCGCGGTTTGATCGTCACTTGATCACCCATAAAACAAAGGAAACCGCGGAGGAGCCTGGTCTCCTCCGCGGTTGTTGTTGCACACACGGCCGGTCAGAGGCTAGCGCCGGCCGTCCATGGTACTGCGCGTGATTCGCAATGCATCCAGCACGTCTTGGCGCTCGATGCCATAGTGTGTGACAACGCGCACGGTCCTTGAGTTGAACGCGATCACCAGCACGCCGTCCCTCGCCAAAGCCTCTTCAAGCTGGGGCGCCGTCATCCATCCAGGATCAACGTCAAAATACACAATGTTGGTCTTGAAACGCTCAGGATCAAGCAGGATACCCGGGATCTCGGCCAGGCCCTGCGCTAGAATGCGTGCATTGTCGTGGTCCTCCTGGAGGCGCTCCACCATCTGCTCAATGGCCACAATTCCCGCAGCGGCCAGGACGCCCGCCTGTCTCATTCCCCCGCCAAGCATCTTTCGGTTGCGCCTGGCTTCCTGGATGAAGTCTTTCCCGCCACAAATCATCGATCCCACCGGCGCGGCCAGCCCCTTGGAAAGACAAAACTGCACGCTGTCTGCTGGTTGCACCAAATCCCTTGCTTCGACGCCGAGTGCTACGGCCGCATTAAAGATGCGGGCTCCATCCACATGCAAGGCCAATCCGTGCCGCTTAGCCAGGGCCCCCACGGCCTCTGTGTAGTCCTCCGTCAGAGGAGCTCCCCCACAAGAATTGTGGGTGTTTTCGATGCAGATCAGCTTGGGGCGAGGATGGTGAATGTTCTCCGATGGGATCGCCGCCTCGACCTCGCTCAAGTCCATCTCGCCCTCAGGTAGATTGCGTACCGGCCGCAGGAACACCCCAAAGGCGGCCCCGCCCGCCACTTCATTCACCACCGTGTGGGACAGGTCGCCCATCACCGCCAGGTCGCCTCTCCCGCAGTGGGTGATGACCGAGACCAGGTTGCCCATGGTACCGCTGGGCACAAAGAGCGCCGCCTCTTTGCCCATCTTGGCTGCGGCTAGCTCCTCCAGACGGTTCACGGTCGGATCGTCGCCAAAGACGTCGTCGCCCAACTCGGCACGGTACATGGCCTCTCGCATGGCTTTGGTAGGCAACGTTACGGTATCGCTGCGTAGGTCAATCCTTGTCACTCCCCACATCCTCCCCTCGTATCTGATTAGCCCATGGTGCAGGCAATCTTCAGCGGGTGATTATACGGCTCCATCCCCGTCCGTCCAAGACTGCTTGCCGATTGACCCGGTACTGCTGCCCAAGTACAATGACAGCCATGGAGGACCTCTCCCTGCGACAGCGTGACTACTTGCTCAGCATAAGCCGAGCCATGACGGCACGGCTGGAGTTGGCATCCTTGCTGCAACTCATCATCGAGAAGACCGTGGAACTGCTACACGGCGAAGCAGGTCTGATCGCCCTGCTTAACCGGGATAATCAACTGCGGGTCCAGGTGAGCTACGGGTTGCCCGCACGGACATTGCAGCACCTGGCACCGCTGCTCGGCGACATCCCTGCCACGCGCAGCATATGGCCGCACCCCGATCTTTATTCCCGTTTTCAGGCTCTCGCCATGACCGCAGGCATACCCCTGCGACAGGTGGTGGGACTGCCGCTTACCTTCGAGGACCGTCTCACCGGCGTGATCTTTGTCTTCCGAACTCGGGATTCGGCCTTTTCGGGGGATGATCGTCAGGTACTCTCCAGTTTTGCGGACCAGGCAGCTATCGCCGTGCGCAATGCCACCCTATACCAGGAGCTCGCCCAGGAAAAGCGGCGCCTGGATGCCATCATCCAGAACAGCGCCGATGGCGTTATGATCCTGGACGCCAGCGGACACGTGCAGATAATCAACCGCGCGCTTGCGGAAATCACCGGGTGGTCCCTGCAGTCTGCTAGAGGTCGGTCTTGCCAGGAAGTCATCCATCTGCAGAGCCCGCAGGGGGCTGACATATGCGGGGGCGCTTGCCCGCTCAAGCCCGGCTGGTCGAGTGACAATCGATCTGTGGAAGGCGACATCATAAGGGCTGATGGGCGCCGCACGGCGGTCAGCATCACCTATTCACCCCTGCGCGACAGGGAGGGTGATCTGGTCAACATCATTGCCAGCGTTCACGATGTCACACGATATCGCGAGGCCCAGGAGCTAAAGGCCATGTTTATCTCGGTCATCTCCCACGAGCTCAAGACGCCCGTCGCCCTCATCAAAGGTTACGCCAGCACCTTGCGCCGTGAGGATGCTCGTTGGGACCAAGAAACCGTTCGCGAGAGCCTCACCATCATTGAAGAGGAGAGCGACCGCCTGGACCGATTGATCAACAATCTATTGGAGGCGTCCAGGATTCAGGCGGGCTCGCTGAAACTCGAGTTAGGCGATGTTGCGGTTCCCAAGCTCGCTGAGCGAGTGGTCAGTCGTTTTCGCTCGCAGGCTCCGCATCATAAGCTGGAGGTGGAGTTGCCAGCCGACTTTCCTCCAGTAGTGGCCGACGAAGAGCGTTTGGCTCAGGTCTTTTACAATCTCATCAGCAATGCCATCAAGTACTCCCCCGATGGGGGAACCATCCGTGTTGGGGGTCGGGTGCGCCGCGACGAAGTGGAGCTGTGGGTTTCTGACCCTGGCATCGGAATCCCGGTGCCGAAACAAGCAGGGCTGTTTGAACCATTCCACCGCGTGGACGGTGGCCTTGGACGGCGAACCCAAGGGGTTGGGCTGGGGCTGTTCTTGTGCAAGGCCATCATCGAAGGTCACGGAGGCCGAATCTGGGTGGAAAGTGCGCCCAACAAAGGCTCCACGTTCCATTTTACGCTTCCCCAGCGGTGACCGCCACTAGTTCAAAGGGGGAGGAGAGACAACAATGCCTGCTGACGGCAGGGCCATCCTCGTAGTTGATGACGAGCCCCGCATGGCCCGATTCGTGCGCATGAACCTGGAGCTTGAGGGCTACCGCGTCCTCACTGCTTCGAGTGGAATCGAAGCCCTCCAGAGGGTGCGAGAAGAACTGCCGGACCTGATCTTGTTGGACATC
>DDYO01000276.1 GCA_002348045.1 Anaerolineales bacterium UBA2232 | reverse complement strand
TTTATGTTGAGCCTGCAGAGGGCGGTGGACCACGTGCGGCAGCTCGGCGCTGACGTCCCGGGGCTGGACATCAAGGGCGCGCGAGCCTATGTGGCGGGCCAGATTGCTCACGTTGCGCAGATCGGCGTGTCGGCCCCCGATGACCTTACCCTGGTCATCGAGCTGGAAGAACCGGCCGGCTACTTTCTGCAGCAGCTAACCCTGGCCTACCCGGTCCCTCGCCACGCTCTGGCAGCGCACGGGGAATCTTGGGCCGAGCCGGACCTGATCGTCACCAACGGACCGTTCCTGCTCAAAGAATACCGCCCGGCGGAACGGTTGGTGCTGGAGCGCAACCCCCGCTACCACGGGCGAACTTACGGCAATGTGCAGACGATCGAGGTCGGTTTGGTGCGATCCGAACCGAATCCGCGCCTGGACACCTACCAGCGCGGCGAACTGGACGCTGCCGCCATTTCCGTGCTCGGTCCCCCAGGAGTAGAGCAGGCCAGGCAACGCTATGCCGGGGAGTATGTCTCGGCGCCGCGTCAGTCAGTCTTTTTCACGAGCTTTGACATCACGCGAGCGCCCTTCGATGACACGCGGGTGCGGCTCGCCTTTGTGCTGGCCGCGGACCGAGAGGCCATCATGCTGAGCTCAAGAGGCTATGCCCGCCCGGCAACGGGGGGCTTTGTGCCCCCTGGCATACCGGGCCACTCGCCGGGCATCGCGCTGCCATACGACCCCACGGCAGCGCGGGCCCTCCTGGCGCAGGCGGGGGACGGCCCGGGCAGGACCCCCTTCCCGCCGGTGGNNTAACGGTGGAGATCTGGCATTGGAGCGGTTCCGTCGTCGCCGACCCGGTGAACGCTTGCATCCAGCAGTGGCAGGAGAACCTCGGCGTGGAGGTCCTTGCCCGTTCAGCGCCGTGGCCCGACTATCTCAAGAGGCTGGATCAAAGCCTGACGCACCTCTGGTTTAGCGGATGGTCAGCCGATTATCCGGACCCGGACACCTTTCTGCGGGTGGGCCTGAGCCAGTACCGGCGCAACTGGCCCAAGCTGCCGTACGAGGAGCTGCTGGAGACCGCTCGGCGGATCACCGACCAGCCTCGGCGCATGCTTCTTTACAGGCAGGCGGACCGGATGGTCATCGAGGACGCCCTGGTCATGCCTATGGCCTACGGCGTCGAGCACTCGCTGGTAAAGCCGTGGGTAAAGCGTTACCCCCTGTCTCCTTTCGGCGCCCCCCTGTGGAAGGATGTGGTGATCGTGGGGCATGGGTAGCGAGGCGATGCCTAGCGGCGGGTGCGTAGGGGCGAATTCTTCCCCTGCGGGTGAGACGGCGCGTCTCCTAGCGAGATGGACTGCGGCTCGCGCGAGAAAGCGCTCGTGATGAACGGCAGGTGTCTCCGTCATTGCGAACCGGCTCCTAGGTGAAGCAATCTGCCTTAATGCCGTGCCCTGGCGGTTGGGGTAGGCTGCAGTGCTTAACGTTGGAGGGCGCTGAATCGGGCGACGGACCGACGGCTCTCGAGATTTAACGACCCGCTAGCTCCGGTCTGCTGTAAGCATGCCCCAGGGATAGCGTGTGACGCCCGAGGACAATAGCTAACTTCCCGGCCTCAGTCGGATGCTAGATGCCATTTAGGCTTAGTGGCGTCGAATGCGTACGGGTCCGTCCTCTGGCACCGTTCACTATGCGGTTGGCGCGTCGCTTCCCTGTGCTTTCGACGAAATGGCGCGCTGCATGCATTCCAGCTCGGACATCTTTGGCATATCTAGCTTGCATGCTTTCGGTAGCACAACACCGCCGGGAGTATCCCCTCTGCCGAGCATCTCACCCAGCTTCGTCTGAACCTCCTCCTTCATCCTCCGATACAGGGCTCTCTCGTCGTCTGGCGCACTCGCTGGCTGCCGCAGGCGTTCTAGAACCAATCGGAAGTCCGTGTCGAACGTAATCACCTCCTCTGCCTGCTCGGTCAGGGCCTCGGCAAGCAGCCACGCATCGCCGAGGTCCATGAACCTGTGCGAAAGGACTATCTCAACACAACCCAACGCTTCGTCTTGGCGGCGGTCTCTCTGCGACTGCTGTCGTAGGTCGACCTGAGTGTGCGTCTTGATGTCATCCAGGCAGTCATCGAGGCACTTTGGTAGTCGGCCGACTTCTTCCTGAGTCATCCAGCCTCGCACCATGTTCCCCTCCTCAATGCGGCGGAGTTTTGGTGTGGGCAGAGCGAAACATGACGCCATGCTCCTATAGACACCTCCAAGCGTGAGCACTCGGATGGCCTCTGTTCGAACAACCCACGATACAACAACCACGCACTCGTCAGTAGAGCGCTTCAGAAGGTAGGCCATTACCGCATAGCCCTTGCGCAGCTGCTCTTCGTACCCAGGTACCATCTGTGCTGACCGCGGAGGAGCTGTTGGTTGTTGGGCCTCGGAATACGGCCACCATTTCCGCTGCTTGGCTTCGTCCAGGTAGGACCTGACTGCCAATACAGCACACGTGTCAAGATAGATGACTGGCGCGACAGCTGGGCGCTTCATACTGGCTCCTCGACCTCGGCCTCGGTGGGCGCCGGAGCAGGGTAAAGCCGCTCTTCGACCGCCTGCAGATGGCCCGCTTCAAACGGCACAGCGATCTGTGGGTCCCTCTCGGCCTCGGCAATGCACTGGAAGCACACTTTGACCAGCCTTCGGGGCAGCGAGATCGTGGTCTGCCGAAGCAGCGCAGCGAATCCCTCTGGAAACGGATAGTCAGCAGCCTGCTCTCGGTCACTCAACCGGGCGTGCGTCAGACGTCTCCTCACCAAATCGGTAGCTTCCTCTGGGACCAGTTGCGGTATGGTGAATTCGTTGCGACCACCGGTAATGAAACGATCATGGAGCCCGGACTCAATCTCCCACGTCTTCTCGGCCGCAGATGGAGTCATGGCCAGCACAAGCCAGAAGTTCTCGTTGTGCGCCACGTTCATGAGACGCTTCAGAGTCGCGAGGTAGTCATAAGCTTGCCTCTGGGTAAGACGTTTGTGGAGCGCGATCTCCTCAAACTCGTCTATCAGAAAAGCCACGCCCTCGGCCTGCGTTGCCTTCTGCAGTATGCGCACAAGAGCTGTAAAATAGGGAGCCTCTTCTCTCTCAGCCACGAGGGATGAGGGCCTGCCGGCTACAAAGTCGCGGTACTCGAAGTAGGGCCGAGTAGCAGTCTCGACCACCATCCGCCCGAGCCTGTGAGCGATCTCCTCATCATCGGTGATTTCTTGCTCCTGGATCGCGTTCGCAATTGCCATGATGGCATCGTCCTGTCGTTTCTGCCTGGCAATGGATCTCAGCCATCCGGGGAGCCCACCCTCATAGCTGAACTGAAACCCGTGCACAACAGGACTGGTCTGTTCCCAGACCATCTTAGCCAGCTCGTAGCGGCCGACCTGTCTGAGCAAGCCGTCTGCCAGATCGTAGAACTGCAGGCCAGGGTTGTGCATGTAGTACGACAGCACCCGCCTCTCTCGCAGGACTGTCTGCTGCAGCCATTTGAGAAGATAGGTCTTGCCGCTGCCGTACTCACCCTGCAAGACCAGGCCCTTAACACCTCTGGCATTGCTCACAAGGTCTATGAGTCGGCGAACCTCGTTCTTCCAGCTCTCTGGAATCCAGAGCTCGGTCTCAAGAGGCGCTCCACTGGCCACCGGTTCAAACGGATTGTATTCCAAGCCCAGTCTCTCAAGCGTCTGTGTCATCTAAGTCCTCCAGCGACTTTACATCACGGTGCATCCTAACGTGCGAGATGTATCGGCCATGTTCATCACGAAAGTAACCGCGCAATTCGTATGTTTCGCGAAAGCCTGACGCAGCCGTCAGAGTAGCTAGCGACCGGGGTATTGCGATGAGCGCCACCAGCCCAGGGTACTGCCGATAGAGTGACGACAAAGTGCCCAACACGACTCGCACGGGCGCCCGAGCAGCGACGCCCACCTCCTGGATCAGGTCGCTCACGCTTAGTGTGGTCCACATGCTGTCAGGCGATATGCGGTCGAGGATTCGCTGGCGCACAACCCCAGCGATCGCCGTCTCGGGGGCAACAATGGGGTACACTACATTTCCGACGTCCAGTCGGAAAACTTCGTCTACCATCTTCAGCTCGTCGCGAGCCCAGTAGCGGATACCATACAGCACTGCCTGGACCTCTGCCTCGCTGCAAAGCCGAAGCGCGACGCTCCTGTCGTACCGGAGAATGACAACCTCGTTACGGTCACCAGCCGGGTGCCGTTGCCAAGTCACCGGCCGCGCAGCCTCAGCAAACTCGCCTGGCGTGGAAGACGTGCGATCAGGCGTGAAATGGCGAAACCAGAGACTCTGGCAGTCTTGGTTCCGAAGCACGAGACTGCAAAACGCCTGGCGCTCCCTGGCCGAGAGCCCGGTTTGCTGGGTTGAACCCTGCAGGAGCCAATGCACCAGCCGATCCCGTTCAGTCACGACCATTCCGCCGGGCGCGCGCTCCAAGATTCCAAGGTTCAACAATGCCCTGTATGCGTGGTATAGGGTAGTGCGAGAGGGATTCGGTCGTGACTTGGTGACGACAATCCTGCGCTCGCGCACTATTCGGTCCAGCTCAAGCGGCCTTATGGGCCGCCCAATTGACCGAACCAGCACAGCAATGTTGCGAAGACCCGCAAAGGTATAGTGGCCTCGCATCCACAGCTGTTTGGATTCAGGTCTCGGCGCTTCGCGGCATGTGCAAGTCTGAGCCATGCTTCCCGCCTGGGCCTCCTCAGTCGTCGCGTTCATCCTGGTTGGCCTTCCTTGGACGCTCCCTTCATCCAGCAACCGGAATCACACAGTGGATGTAGACACCCTGCCAGTGATCTTGGCTCATCAAGCAATCACACGTATCCCTGGCTCACGCCTTCCCTCGTAAGGTGGGAGCCGGATGACCTAGCCAAGTATAACCACAGAGCACGTCGCAACCAAACAGGCTGCCGATGGTGTCAACCATGAACGGATAGAGTCCAGGTTCGGTAGCGCACTCGTGAGATCACCACCCCACCCACCCGCTCAACCAGTCCGACCGGTCCACCACCCCCAGGGTGAAATCGTCCGCCCCATCCCAGACCCTGCCCGCGTCCGGCGGGTCGGAACCCCACCAGCAGCCCGTGGCGGTCACATCGCCGTAACTGGCCACCAACACGTCCCATACCGTATTGCTCAACACGTTGCAGGCCAAGAGGATCGGCCGGCCCCCATCGTGGGCGTACAGCCCGATGCCGTTGAACTGCAACGTCGAGCTCATCACGTCGCTGGCCGACCACGAGGCGAAACCATAGGTGTTGCTCATGACGCTGGTGTAGCGGACCAGCGAGCCCTCGCCGTCATCCACCCCCAGGCCGTGGAGCACGTTGACGTACGTCAGGGTGCTGGAGACGCCATCCCCCACGCCCCGCAGGTACAGCCATCCCCAGGAGCCGGCCGCCCCCGCTTCGTGGGTGATTGTGATCGGCTCCGCCGCCGTCCCCACGGCGTAGAGCGTCCCCCGCACGTCCAGGTGGGGAGTGCCGGCCACGGTGGAGGTGAAGGCCACCGTGGTGCCCGGCGCGATGGTCAGGGTGACCCCCGCCGCCACCCCCACGTTGCAGCCCACCCGCACCAGCCCCGGCCCCCAGGTCGCGTCGGCGGAAATCCACACCGGGCACAACGCCGTCGGCGTCGGCGTGCTGGTGCTCGTCGGCGTGGCCGTGGGCGTGGCGGTGTCGGTGGGCGTCGGAGTCGCCGTGTCGGTGGGAGTGGGCGTCAAGGTGTCGGTCGGCGTGGGGCTGTCCGTCGGCGTCGGAGTGGGCGGCACGGTGTAGGTCACCATCAGCTGCGGGGCCCCGCCGC
>DDYO01000244.1 GCA_002348045.1 Anaerolineales bacterium UBA2232 | reverse complement strand
CGGTGCCCCTGTGGGCTCAATCGTGGGCGAGGGTTCTACCGTTGCGGTCGCTGGCATCGGGCTTGGCGGAACCGTTGGCTCTGGGGTAGCAATGACCGGCGAGGGGCCCCCATTGAACGCCAGCCATGCCCTGTAGATCCGGTCGCGGAACAGGATCCCTCCCAAAGCCACAAGCACGACCATCGATCCGATCAGCAGCAGGCCCATGACAGCGCAAGGAGCAATACCCTTTGGCGTGGCAGGCTGCTCCCTTTCGATACGCCGACCGCACTTGGCGCAGTACTCGCTGTCATCGGGATTCCAGGCACCACACTGAGCGCAGTACATCCTTCGGACCTCCTGGGAAAGCGGTCGATTCATCGCGAGTTTGGTCAAAGCACAGGCCGTGGACTGCCATTATATGGCAGACACTCGCACCTGACAAAACTCGGGCTGATTCATTTGACCCCACGCCTCACGTGCGTATGATACCCAAAGCCACAGCATGTGCAAGGAGACACTCGTTATGCACTATGAGCTGGCCGCTGACCAACTGACGCGGCTCTGCGATCCCCGACATCTCCCCTTCGAGTCTACAGCGGACGTCGCGCCCCTATCAGGGATCGTCGGCCAAGCGCGCGCTCTCACCGCTCTGCGATTTGGCCTGGACATGCAGGGTGAGGGCTTTAACATCTACGTGGCAGGCGTGCCGGGAACCGGCCGTACCACTACCGTGGAGGGATTCCTACAGGAGCTGGCGGGGACCAGACCTCCTCCACCAGACTGGTGTTATGTCCACAATTTCGCCGATCCGTATTGCCCCAAGGCCATTCGCCTAGCTCATGGCCAGGGTAGGCGGTTTGTCCAGGAGATGCAGAGCTTTGTTCGCGAGGTCCGCACTCGCCTCCCCATCGCCTTTGAGGAAGACGCCTATGCCCAGAAGCGGGAGGAGATCCAGCGGCTAGTACACCAGGAGCGCCAGGACATTCTGTCCCGCCTCAGCCAGTCGGTCCAGCAGGCAGGGTTCATCGTTCAAGTGACTCCTCAAGGACTGAACCTCATGCCAGCCCTTGAAGGCCGGCCCATGACCCAAGACGAGTACTCGGCTCAAAAGGACGAGGAGCGCCAGCAGCTGCTCAACACAAGGGTGGCCCTGGAGCCTCAGGTAACCGCTGCGCTGCGACAGGTCCAACAGGCGGAGACCAGAGGCCGGGTTCAATTGGCGGCGCTGGACCAGGAGCTGGCGCACGGTGTCCTGCACCCACTGGTGCAAGAACTCAAGGCCAAGTTCCTTCCGAGCGCCGACGTGCAATCCTATCTGGACAAGGTGCAGGAAGACATACTGGAGCACCTGGGGCGGTTCGCGCCAGGGGAGGAAAGGCCCGACGAATCGTCGGCTGGCGCCGGTAGTAAGCCCGACCAAACGTCAACCTTGCGGGTATACGAGGTGAATGCTGTCGTTGACAATGGCGAGCTCCGCGGAGCTCCCGTACTCAGCGAACTGAACCTAACGTACACGAACCTGTTTGGCCGCATTGAACGACAAGCTGAGTTTGGGCTCATGACCACCGACTTTACCATGATCAAAGCCGGAGTTCTGCATCACGCCAACGGCGGGTATCTGGTCTTGCCCATTGAGCAGGTGCTGGCCAACCCACACACGTGGGACGCCCTCAAGAGAGCGATGCGCAGTCGCCTCATCGTGATTGAAGACTCTGCAGACCGGCTGGCGACAGTACCGGTCAAAAGTATGCGACCTGATCCAATTCCCTTGGACACCAAGGTCATCCTCATCGGAGATCCCGCCTATTACCAGATGCTGTATGCCATGGACCAGGACTTTAGCGAGCTGTTCAAGGTGAAGGTTGAGTTCGATCTGTTCATGGATCGCACTCCTGACAACGTAGGAGCCTATGCCTCTTTTGTCCACAGCCTCTGCGTGAAGGAGGACCTGCGCCAGCTGACCCGGGATGCCGTTGCCCGGGTCGTGGAGTATGGATCGCGCCTGGCAGAGGACCAGAACCGGCTCTCCACACACTTTGGGCGCGTGGCCGATTTGCTGCGCGAGGCAAGCCACTATGCAGGGCATGACAACGCTGCCCTCGTCGAGCCGTTCCATATCGAGCGGGCAGTAGTGGAGAAAGCACGCCGCTCAGACCTCTTGCAGCAACGGCTTCAGGGAGCCGTTGCCAGAGGCCAGATGTTGATCGCAACAAAAGGCCTGGTTGTTGGACAGGTCAACGCGCTTTCCGTGTTGGGAGTTGGCGATTATGCGTTTGGTTTCCCCGCCCGAGTCACGGCCACTGTCGGTCTGGGACGGGAGGGCGTACTGGACATCAACCGAGAAGCCGAACTGGGCGGCCGCATCCACACCAAAGGCGTGCTCATTCTGGGTGGATACCTGGCGGGCAAGTACGCTCAGGACAAGGCCATCACCTTGTCCGCAAGGCTCGTCTTTGAGCAAAGCTATGACGAGACTGAGGGCGATAGCGCTTCGGGAGCCGAGCTGGTGGCCCTTCTCTCAGCTTTGTCCGACCTGCCCATCCACCAGGCCATTGCCGTCACCGGTTCAGTGAGCCAGCATGGGGAGCTCCAGGCCATCGGTGCGGTTAACGAAAAGATCGAGGGGTTCTTTGACCTCTGCCAGCTGCGCGGACTGTCCGGGGACCAGGGTGTCCTGATTCCAGCCAGCAACGTGCAGTCCCTGATGCTCAAGCGCAGCGTTGTCCAGGCTGTGGAGCAAGGGCTGTTCCATATCTTTGCGGTGAACACCGTCGACGAGGCCATGGAGATTCTCACTGGAGTAGCGGCCGGCGAACGTGGGCCTGATGGACGCTTCCCGGACGGAACCATGAATGAGCGGGTGGACGGGCGCCTCACGCGCCTGTTCTACGACCTTCACAAGGTTGAGGGCAAGGGCCAGGCAGCCTGGACATGACCGGCTCCGGAGCTGGCCAGTAGTTTGACAGTCTGGCCGGCCTGGCTATAATAGGGTAGATCTGCTTGGCGCCGCTTGGCGCTTTTTTTGCTACCTGCGTATGGAGGATAATACAATTTGAGCGACAAACCGACCTATTTGACAGCCGAAGGCAAGCGCAAGCTGCAAGAGGAACTTGACCACCTGCGCGTCGTCCGCCGTCCAGAGGTGGCCCGTCAGATTCACGACGCCAAAGAGGGGGGCGACATCTCGGAAAACGCCGGCTACGATGAGGCCAAGAATGAGCAGGCCTTTATAGAAGGCCGTATCATGACCCTCGAGGTGTTATTGAGTCGCGTCGAGATCATTACCGAGAGCCTCCGGAAGGACCGAATTGGCATCGGAAGTCGCGTTACCGTCATGGAGAAAGGCTGCTCGCCAGAGACATTCCTGATCGTCGGAGCTGCCGAATCCGACCCGGTAAATGGCCGCATCTCCAACGAGTCGCCCCTGGGCAAAGCTCTGATGGGTCACAAGACCGGGCAATGGGTAGTCGTCAGCACTCCGGACGGTCCGGTGCAGTACGAAGTCCTGGATATCTCCTAGGAGATGATCGGTGACTAATCCAACTGATCAACGAGAACAGCGGCTGCAGAAACTGCTGAACATGCGTTCAGCCGGGATAGAGCCATTTCCAGCTCGTTTCGTGCGCTCCCATACGCTATCTCAGGTCCTGCAGGAATTCACGGCCTTGGAGCAGGCACAGCCTGGGCAGCAAGGCGAGCCGGTTGCCCACCCTTCCGTGCCAACCATGCGAACTGCAGGGCGACTGATGACCATCCGCTCCATGGGTAAGGCAACCTTTGCCCATATCATGGATGGCACCGGGCGGCTCCAGATCTACCTGCGTCAGGATGACCTGGGCGA
>DDYO01000234.1 GCA_002348045.1 Anaerolineales bacterium UBA2232 | reverse complement strand
AATCAGAGTTCGAGTTGGCGTTGGTGTGGCCGGCAAGGTGGGAAGCTGTATCCCGGGCCGAGTGGCGGTCGCCTCTGGCGTTACGAGGGTGGGTTGGGACGGTAGGACAACAAACCGGAACACACTGAGCAAGGCCACAAAGCCCAGAGCGGTTAGGATCATCGCACGTCCTCGCAAGTGGCGAGAAGCCGCCAGTTCCTTCTCCAAGGAAAAGATGGTCTCGCTTTGCTCCTTTTGGGCCGCACTGATCTCTCTCAGCCCGAGCAGTGCCAGAACGAGACCAGCGGCAAATAGCCACAGGGTATAGTTGATGATCCATTCGATCAATGTGGCAAGACTCATCTGTTTGGCCTTCCATTATCCCGGCATGGAGCGCGTGTGGTGCAGCTCGCCAGGGAAAAGGTCGTGCGATGCACCCCGGGTGGCCACTGGCGCGTCGGCAGTCCTATAGCTGGCCGATGATTTCCTCAATGAGGGGGGACATCTTGGCCACAAGCAGTTGACCGGCCGCAAGCACTTCGTCGTGGGTGACTTTCCCCTCGCCAGGCTCTAGAGATGCTACATTGCTGATGCCGGAAATCCCCAGCACACGCAGACCGGCATGCCGGGCGACGGTGGCCTCGGGCACGGTCGACATGCCCACGGCATCGGCGCCAATGGCATGTAGGAAGCGGATCTCGGCGGGAGTCTCGTAAGCGGGTCCTGATGACATAAAATAGACGCCCTGGACCAGGGGGATGCCGAGGTCCTGTGCTGTTTTGAGGGCGAGTTTACGGAGTTCGGGGTCGTAGACCTGGGTCATATCGGGGAAGCGCGGGCCAATCTCCTCTTCATTGGGGCCGTGCAGGGGGCTCTGGCCGGCCATGCTGGCAAGCCCGATATGGTCCTTGATTAACATGAGGTCACCAGGCCGGAAGCCGGGATTGATGCCTCCTGCCGCATTGGTCAGGATGAGGCATTCGACGCCCAGCGCCCACATGACGCGGATGGGAAACGCTACCTGTTGTATTGGGTATCCTTCGTAGAAGTGCACGCGTCCCCGCATCACTACGACCGGGCGCTCTCGCAGCGTGCCAATGACGAGGTCACCAGGATGGCCGACCACGGTTGACTTTACAAAATGTGGGATCTCGGCAAAGGGGATGCTAACGGCTCCCGCTACCCGGTCAGCAAGGCCTGAGAGGCCTGATCCCAGCACAATTCCAATGCGCGGACGTTGCTTGGCTCTGGCCGAGATAGCGGCTGCAGCCGCACGAATCTGGTTCATTGTTATGGATGAAGCCATGCTGTACTCTCTTACTTGGCGCGGGGATGCGCCTCGTCATATACCTCGCGCAGGCGCTCGTTGCTTACCTGAGTATAGACTTGGGTGGTTGTGATGTTGGCGTGCCCCAGCAGTTCCTGCACGTTGCGGAGGTCCGCACCTCCCCGCAGCATATGGGTAGCGAAGGAGTGCCTGAGGGTGTGAGGAGTGACCTGTGCCTTGATGCCCGCGTCTCGCACATACCCTTTCACGATCAGCCACAGGCCCTGACGGGTCAGACGATCACCTCGCTGATTCAGGAACAGAGCCTTCTGGTCGGCCTGGTTCAACAGATGGTTGCGGCCCTTGTTGAGGTAGTTCTCTATGGACTTGACCGCCCGTTCATACACGGGAATGACGCGTTCCTTGTCCCCCTTGCCGAAACACCGGACGCTGGCCGAAGCGAGGTCCACATCGCCGGCATTGAGGGCGACGAGCTCGCTCACCCTCATACCGGTAGCGTAAAGCAGCTCAAGGATGGCTCGGTCGCGCAATGCCCGAGGCGTCTCCTTGCGACTGGGCGCCTCAAGGAGGCGCTCGACGTCCTCCTGTGATATCGCCCGGGGCAGGTACTTTTTGACCCTCGGCGAGTCAAGGGTGGCGGTTGGATCATCGTGAATGAAGCCTTCTGCCACGAGAAAGTGGTAGAAAGACTTGATGGCCGCGACCTTGCGGGCCACTGTGGTGGATGTGTACTGACGGTCGTTCTTTAGGTGGAGAATATAGGTAAGGAGAATGTCCTTCGTCACTTGACCCCATGCACTGATGCCAGGTTCGGTTTGGGAATTGAGGAAATGCAAAAACTGGCTTAGATCGTTCTTATAAGCCACGCGGGTGTTCACGGAATAGCCCTTTTCAACTTCCAACGACATCAGGAAGTCATCGATCATGTTCTGCATGATGCACTCCTTTGGTGAACGCCGGGCATAGCCTGGCGGTCCGTACCTCTCTCGCACCGATTGTACCACAGCTTTGCATAAAGCGCAAATGCCAGCAGCATCTACTCGTGTTCCGCTATCCGTGGGCTCTGCCGCTGTCTCTTGATTTCGCTACGACGACGTTTGCCGGACAGGCGACGCAAGCGTGCCTTTCTTGACGGCTGAGTGTCGAGGCGGCGAGGGGTGGGCTTGAGGCCCTCACGCAATAGACTCTCAAAGCGCTGAACGGCTTCGCGACGGTTCATGAGTTGGCTTCGCTGGCTGTTGGCAACGATGTGCAAGGTGCCGCGGCTGTCAAGGTGCGCACTCAGGCGATCCATGAGGAGCTGTCGCTGGTCCGGTGTGAGGCTAGCGGAGTTCATCAAGTCAAACGTCAGCTCTACCTGTGTTTCCCTTCGGTTTACGTTCTGTCCGCCTGGCCCGCTGCTGCGAGAGTACCGAAAGCGCAACTCGTCCAGGTTGATTTGGACTTGCGGCGTGATACGTACAAAACCGCACATGGCCTCGTCCGTCACAAAGATCCTCTTTCTCCAAGATTCCAGGTTGCGCTCAGAGGATGAATGATGCGTCGCCAAAGCTGTAGAAGCGATAGCGACGGGCGATCGCCTCGTCGTAGGCGCGACGGATGAGCTCTGGGCCGGCAAAGGCGGACACGAGCATCAAGAGGGTTGAGCGGGGCAGATGAAAGTTGGTAAGCATGGCGTCCACGCAGCGAAACTCGAAACCCGGGTAGATGAATAGGCTGGTGGGACCGACGAATGGCACGAGTAAGCCTTGCCCGTCCAGCCCTCGGCCTGCCGCCGTCTCCAGAACCCTGACGCTGGTAGTTCCAACCGCGATAACCCTCCGGCCAGAAACCTGCGTCTCGCGGATGACCTTGCTGGTCGCCGCTGAGAGCTCACAGTACTCGGTGTACATCTGATGTTGCCCAATGTCCTCCTCTTTAACTGGACGGAAGGTATCCAGGCTGATGTGCAGTGTCACAAAAGCAAAGCGCACTCCTTGTCTCTCCAGGGCTGCGATGAGTTCTGGAGTAAAGTGGAGCCCAGCCGTTGGAGCGGCAACGGAGCCCGTTGCGCGGGAGTAGACCGTCTGATATCGCTCGGGATTCGACAGCTGGGTGTGAATATAGGGTGGCAATGGAACCTGCCCGATCTCTGGCAAGCGGTCGTCGATGGGGGGGGAGAAGGATACCAGCCTTGCGCCGCCAGGAAGGACTTCCAGCACATCAGCAACAGTGTCAGGTTGCTGGGCCACGCCGGATTCAGCGGAGGACCGGGCCGATACGGCAATGCGCGTGCCCGGGCGGACCCTGCGGCCCGGCTTGAGCAATACTTCCCAGGAAGCCCCGTGGTGTTTGCGGAGGAGAAGCATCTCCACACTTCCCCCTGTGGGGAGCTTGTGGCCAAATAACCGGGCGGGGATGACTCGGCTGTCATTGCCGACAAGAAGGTCGCCAGGCCTGAGCAGCCCCTGGATATCCGCGAAGCTGCGGTGTTCAATGGCCCCCGTGTCGCGGTGGATAACGAGAAGGCGCGCCGCATCACGCGGCTCGACGGGGGTCTGCGCGATGAGGTCGTGAGGGAGGGCATAGTCAAAGTCACTCGTTCTCAAAGGGCGTTCTTCTCCTGTGGATCGATGGCTGCGAATCCAGACGAGGGTGACCTATTGCAGTTCGCGCTGTGCTCAACGGCAATGTCAAGGCCGGATTGACACAGGCCGCCAGTTGCACTGGGAGTTGCTTGGGTCAACACATGCGGCAAAGCTGGACCCGGCAGACAGCGGCGCAACGCCCAACCATTCGGCGATGGTGGCTCCGAGGTCAGCGAAAGACGCCCTGGTTCCGAGGTTAACCCCGGCTGCCAATAGCTTGCCAAAGACCAGGAGGGGCACATACTCCCGAGAGTGATCTGTGCTCACAGTAGTGGGATCACAACCGTGGTCAGCCGTAAACACCAGGATGTCTTCTGATCGGAGGGCGGCGACAAGCTCGGGGATACGATGGTCAACGGCACTCAGGGCAGCCGCATACCCGGCCGCGTTGTTGCGGTGACCGTACACCATGTCGAAATCAACCAGGTTGGTGAAAATGAGCCCGGGTGCCGCCCTCTGCATCGCCGCGAGGGTTTGATCCACACCATCCATATTGTCACGCGTGTGCACTGCCACGCTGATGCCTTGACCGGCAAAGATGTCCTCGATCTTACCGACGGCGTACACGGTCAGCCCAGCCGCGACAATTCGGTCAAGTAGCGTTGGGCCGGGCGGCGGCGCCGAAAAATCCTTCCGTCCCTCGGTGCGACGAAATGCTCCCGGAGATCCCACAAAGGGTCGGGCAATCACGCGACCAACGTTGTGCTCGTCCCGCAACAAAGCACGCGCCACGCGACACAGGCTGTAGAGCTCCTCAGGGGAGATGATGTCCTCGTGGGCGGCGATCTGAAACACACTGTCGGCGCTGGTGTAGACGATGGGATAGCCGGTGCGCATGTGCTCTGCGCCGAGTTCGTCCAGGATAACGGTGCCGGACGCTGGATAGTTGCCCAGGGTGCGCCGACCGATGGAGCTCTCAAAGGCCTTGATCAGAGCACGGGGGAACCCATTTGGGTAGGTGGGTAGGGGCTCGTGGGAAATGATGCCTGCGATTTCCCAATGACCAACGGTCGTGTCCTTGCCAGCGGACTGCTCCGCCATACGACCAAACGAGGCTAGAGGCGATTCAGCGGGAGGTACCCCCTTGATGGAGTGCAGATTGCCCAGCCCCCAGCGCTGCAGATTCGGAAGATCGAGACCGCCAACGGAGCGGGAGATGTTGCCCAGTGTGTCAGAGCCCTCATCGTTGTACTGCGCCGCGTCGGGCAGGGCGCCAACACCCACGCTGTCCAGGACGATCAGCACCACACGCCGATTCTTTATCACGTTGGCACCACAACCGGGATAGACAAGCGGAAGGACTCCTGGTGAGAAGGAGCGTCGATCATGGGCGGGAGATTGCCATTCAGAGGATCACAGCGACGTTGACCCGTGGGCACTTTTCGCGCAGGCTAGCCGAGGCAACGGCGCACTTGGTGCGTAGAAGGCACACGATCTGGGCAGACACTCGATCCTTCAGCTCCGAGCACGCATAGTAGTTGGCCTGGCCCTTGCTCACGATCACTTGGGCGAGTTCCAGCTGCTCTTCAAGCTCTGGGGACATCTCATCAAGGGGAATACCGAGCGTGTCCGGGCCGCTGACAATGACCGGCGCCAGTTTGTCCATCCCTACGGTATGGGCATCGGCCACGACCGCGTCGCTGGTAATGGGTCCTCCCTTGACTGCCACGGTCACGTGGCAGCCGTGACGCTGCAACTCTCCGACCAGCAGGGTGTCCAGAGCAATCTCACCGACGTTGTCAGCAAGGTAGAGCACTCTAGGAGAGCGCTTGACCAGGTCCAGGAACAGGGGTGTGTGGTCAATGGTCAGACCCTCAGAGATGACCGACTCAAGCTGGGCGGTGATGTCGGTGGTAGCCAAATCATAGCCCGTGCCCACGGTTCGAAAGTCCAGGTGGTTGCCAGCAATGGCCCATTGAACCAATGTGGAGAGGCGGTCAAGGTCGTCGGTCATAGGCTGAACGCGTGCCGCAATCACCTCGCGAATAGCCATACCCGCCTGATTGCAGCGATCCCGCAGCTCTCGGAAGGGCATGTCCAAGCCCGTTCTATCCTTCAACAGGCGATGAACACGGGTGATATAGAACGAGGGAATGTGCTGGGTGTCGAACGACTCCCCCAGCCACGAGAGGGCTTCACGCAGGATGGCAACGCGCTCATCCTCGTCGTTCACGCACGTGTCCAACGCACCCCTACGGTCGTCGATAACGCAACTGGCGCAGACTGGTTTTGTAAGCATGGCCAAGTCTACCTGACCATGGGTATTCGGTCAAGTTCAGGGCCGGCGATAAGCGCATTTGCCCCGCGAGGGCGCA
Organism: Anaerolineales bacterium UBA2232; assembly: GCA_002348045.1. Next base: position 3,521 of record DDYO01000234.1, on the reverse strand, counting down.
CGGAGATATAATTGGAGTTGGATGTTGAGAGCCGCTTGTTTGAAGGGGGCTCATTGCAGTGAGGGGCTGACATGAGTTTAATGGAACTGCAGGATAGACTTCTCAAGGTGGAGCAGCGGTATGAGGAACTTGGCCAATTGCTGGCCGATCCGGAAGTAGCTGCTGATTATAGACAGGTTCGTGAATACGCCCGAGAGCGGGCCGGCATCGCCGAGCTGGTTGATCTCTATCGCCAGGCCAGGACTATGGAGGCGGAACTGGCCCAAACCCGCGACTTGCTGTTGACAGAGAACGACGTTGATATGCGAGTGGTGATTAGAGAAGAGATCGAGGCCCTGGAAGTGCAGCAGCGTGATCTGGCTGAGCGGATGCAGCTGTTGCTGGTCCCCAAAGACCCTAATGATGAGCGAAACGTGATCATCGAAATCCGTGCGGGAACGGGAGGCGAGGAAGCAGCGCTTTTCGCTGCTGATCTGTACCGGATGTACGCGCGATACGCGGAACTGCGTGGGTGGAAGACCGAGCTGCTTAGTTCCAGTCTGACGGGGATTGGGGGGTTCAAAGAGATCATCTTCTCTGTGCTGGGGCAAGGAGCTTACTCCCGGCTCAAGCATGAGAGCGGCGTGCATCGTGTCCAGCGGGTCCCAGCCACTGAAGCCAGCGGCCGCATACATACCTCCACGGCTACTGTTGCCGTGCTGCCGGAGGTGGATGAGGTAGAAGTGGATATCAAGCCTGAGGAGATTCGCGTCGAAGTCTTCCGGGCGGGCGGCCATGGCGGTCAGAGCGTCAATACCACGGACTCGGCAGTGCGGATTATCCATCTTGCCACCGGCATCACCGCGACGTGCCAGGATGAACGCTCGCAACTGCAGAACAAGCTGCGGGCGATGTCCATCCTTCGAGCTAGAGTGTTCGATCAGCAGCAAAACGCGCAGAATGCCGAACTGGACGCGACGCGTCGCTCGCAGGTGGGAACGGGCGAGCGCAGTGAAAAGGTCCGGACGTACAACTTCCCGCAGACCCGGGTGACGGATCACCGCTTGAATGTTTCGAGCTACCGCCTCCCAGCGGTCCTTGAGGGTGAACTCGATGAGTTCATTGATCAGCTCATGGCGGCGGAGCAATCGGAGCGCCTCAAGGCGGCCGCAATGGCATGAGCAAGTTGTGAAAGCAGGGGAGTCGCTGCCATTGCTGGCCCCTTGCTCGGTAGCTGAGGCCTTAGCCTGGGCCATCCCTCTTCTGACCAGTGCCCTTGTTCCTTCGCCCCGTCTCGACGCCGAAGTGCTTCTGGCAGACGTGTTGCACTGGCGCCGTTCGCGCCTGTATGCCAGGGGTGAGCAGCCGCTCGATCCCGAACAGGTCCGGTTGTTTGTTTCAGCGGTGGTGAGGCGCGCTGAGCACGAACCCGTGCCCTACATCATCGGGCGCAGGGAATTCTTTGCCCTTGATTTTCGCGTAGATGGACGTGTGCTCATCCCGCGGCCGGAGACGGAGTTGCTGGTGGAAAGGGTGCTTGCTGAGGCCCCTGGGATGGCTGCGGAAGGAGTGCCGGTCTTGATCGCTGATATCGGGACCGGAAGCGGCATTATCGCGATTAGCATCGCTGCGTGTCTGCCGAGAGCCGTGGTGACGGCCACCGACATCAGCTGGGATGCTCTGTGCGTGGCTGCCCACAACGCAGGGCTTCACAACACGAAGGATCGCGTGCATCTCGTCCAGGGAGACCTGCTGGGTCCACTCACCCAGCGTGTGCACGTCATCGCCGCCAACCTGCCCTATGTCCCTTCGAGCGTCTTACCGTCGCTGGCCAGAGACGTGGTGGCTTATGAGCCCATGCTGGCTCTCGATGGCGGAGATGATGGCTTGCGCTCCATCGAGCGCCTATTGAGGGTTGCAGGTCGTCACTTACTGCCCAGGAGCATGATTGTCTTGGAGATTGGCGCTGGTCAGGGCGATGCGGTGATTAGCTTGGCCCGGCGCTTTTATCCCAACGCTCGGACAAAGCTACACCTTGACTATGCTGAGCAGGAACGGATCGTAGAGATTCGTCTCTGATTCGGTTTGAGGAGTGGCGCGGTGAGCAAAGCGCGTAGACGAATCCGTCTCATTGCTCTCGATCTCGATGGAACCCTGCTGGCAGACCACATGCACGTCTCCCAGCGGGTGCGGGACGCTGTGCGCCGGGTGATAGACAGGGGCATCTGTGTGACTTTGGCCACAGGGCGCGTCTTTGCCGGAACGCAGTTCTTTGCGAAGGAGCTGGGCATCCGCGAGCCTTTGATTTGCCTCCAGGGCGCCCTGATTCGACATGCGGTCACCGCTGAGGTACTGCTGGAGCGCCGGGTGGGCATGTCGCTTGCCCTGGAGGTTATCGAGTACGGTCGGGGTCACCCCTGGGATTTCTGCGTGTATGTGGGGGACCAAGGGTACGTGGAGCGACTTACCCCAGGGCTCGAGTACTATGCCGCCTATTCCCCAGGAGGTGAAGCGCTCGCGGCCGTCGGGGACCTCGGGAAGTGGCTGAAAGAGGACCCACTCAAGCTGCTCCTGGTCGCTGACGAGACTGAGTGTAGCCGTGCCGACCACATGCTCAGGGAGCGTTTTGGGGGTCGTCTGCAAATAGTCCGTTCGTACGCTCGATTTGTGGAGGCAACCCACATGCAGGCCACGAAAGGACAGGCGCTGGCTCATTTGGCCAGCCATCTCGGCGTCGAGCGCTCTGACACCATGGCCATTGGCGACAACGACAATGACCTCGATATGGTTGCCTGGGCGGGAGTTGGCGTGGCCATGGGGAACGCCAGCCCATCGGCGAAGGCGGCTGCAAAGTTCATCGTGTCGCCTGTGGAGCTGGACGGCGCGGCTGAGGCCATTGAGCGCTGGGTACTGGGAGCTAGCACCGATGCGTGACCGGACTCTGGTTCTGCCGGCTGACGATATCAGCAGCATCGTGCTGGCTGCCCGCTGGTTGCAGGATGGCAGGGCCATTGCCCTGCCCACGGACACGGTGTATGGGCTGGCTGCCCATGCGTTTTTGCCCCGGGGGATCAGAGCCCTCTTTCGTATCAAGGGACGTGACCCTCAGAAGGCGATCCCGATCCTATTGGCTCGAATCGATCAGGTGACCGATGTCGCCATCGATGTGCCCGAGGTGGCCTGGAAGCTGGCTCGTCGTTTCTGGCCCGGGCCCATCACCATAGTGCTGCCCAAGGCTACCCATATCTCCGACAAACTGACCGGCGGAGCGCCATCGGTGGCCCTGCGCGTNNGAGGCGACTACTGCCGAAGGAGTCCGCGCTGCTTTGGGCAATCGGGTAGGGCTGATCCTGGACGGCGGACCCTGTCGTGTCAGGGTGCCGTCAACGGTGGTTGACTGTACGGCACGGTCCCCGCTTATCCTGCGACGCGGCGCACTGGTGGCTCAAGTCGAGGCATTCCTGGCGGAGCTGCAGTAGCGCTCACCGTGTCACTGGCGCAAGCGGGCGCTGAGGGTCGTCTCAGCTGGCTGTTGTCTTGCA
>DDYO01000159.1:1198-4264 GCA_002348045.1 Anaerolineales bacterium UBA2232 | reverse complement strand
ATACCATGTGTTGGCACAGCACCCCGGAGGCGCTTTCAGATGCTGCGTTTGCGCTGAAGGGCGGCCTGCACTATAATCGCGTTCCCCTGTTCAGCGGGGAAACAATGAGCAGCGAGGATGACTGTGAGTTGGGCTACAGTGGCCTCCACCTTTATCTTGGTGTTTGTGGCAGAGTTGGGCGACAAGACGCAGTTGGCGGTGATAGCGCAGACCTGTAAGCATCGCCGGCCTTGGGCGGTCTTCCTGGGCGCCAGCCTGGCCCTGACGGCAGTGACGGCACTGGGTGTGGTAGGAGGCGAAGTGGTAGCCAGGCTCGTGCCTCCTTTGATAGTACGGCTGGCTGCCGCGGCATCCTTCCTGGTGATGGGCATTTGGATTGGCCGCGAGGCCCTGCAACAGGACAAACATGCTTCACGTGAATCAGGGTGCAGCGTATTGGCGGATGAGGTCCTGGATGATCTTGCGGGAGCGCATCGAGAATGGAGAGCCTTTGCCACCACTCTGGGCCTGCTGTTCGTCGCTGAGCTCGGTGACAAGACTCAACTGGCCGTGCTCACTCTGGCGGGGAGAAATGCTGCGCGTGGGTCCGTGTTTCTGGGTGGCGCCTTGGCACTGGTGGCGGTGACCGCGTTGGGGGTTCTTGGCGGCGAGGGGCTAAGCCGGCGCGTTCCACAGCGGCAGCTCCTCAAGCTGTCCGCGCTGGCCTTCATCGTGATGGGGGTGTTGCTGGGAGTTGGCGCCTTTTAGAGAGGGTGGCGCCATCAGCAAACCCCAAGAGCCCGGCGTTGTAGCGAGGGCCTGACGCTGGTTTGACTTGGTCAGGGCTTAAAGTTCTGTAGAACGGCCACCAGAGCCGACAATACGATGGCAGCCACAACGGTGGCAAGAACCAGACGATTAGCGTAAATCCGGCTCACAAAAGTCCTCCTTCAACCAACTAGGCCATCTCGTAACGTTCAGAATGCACCCTGTTGTAGGGCACACCTACCTTGACTAGGGCCCGCTCTACAGCCTGGATCATAGGCAGGGGGCCGCACATCAGGTACGCTGGAGTTGTGCGGTCTGCAGGCAAGTGCTTATCCAGGACTGCGGCAGAGATAAAGCCTCTTTCGCCCGTCCAGTCCTCACCGGGCCGTTCCAACACGTGGACTATCTGGAGGTTCATCTGGCTGGGCAATGACTCAAGCTCCTCGCGGTAGATGATGTCCTCCCAGGTAGGGTTGCCGTAGAACAGGATCACCGGTCGTTGGTCGCCGCGGTCCGCCATCGACCGCAGCATGCTCATCAACGGCGTGATTCCAACGCCACCGGCCAGAAAGACGTAAGATGGGGCCTCGAGAGTGTCGATGCTAAACGTGCCGTAAGGACCGTCGAGGAACAAGGGATGCCCGCAGGGAATGTCCTTGATGGTTCGGGTGAAATCGCCCAGTTCCTTGACGGTGAAACAGACAGCTTCGGGATGCTCTGAGCTGGACGATATGGAGAAGGGGTGCTCGCGCAGGGCGAAGGGAGCGCTGCCCAGCTTGATCCAGGCGAATTGTCCGGGGTTGAACTGCATCCCTGGATGACCCTTTGGCTCGACCACCAGGGTGCACGACTGATTGCGCTCGGGAACGACTGCTTTGACGGTGTAGGGCTTTCCTCGATAGCTAAGGGGTTTGACGAGGCGGAGGTATACCAGAGCCGCGCTCCAAAAGAGGGCCAGGCCCAGGAGCAACGTTCGCTGCGCGGGCACTCCGGAGTAGTAGTTACGCTCTAGGATGTGCACGAGGCCCGTGCCGACGGCTACAAGGGCGAGGATGCCATGGGACAGCCGCCATGCCTCGTACACGAACTTGATCTCCTGGCGAAACACCGCCAACACCATCAGTACACAAGCAGCGATAACGGAAACTACGCCGTAGACTGCTGCAGGTGGCGCCGAAGATATCCGGAGCAAGTCCAGCGTCTTGACGTTTGAGGCAAACAGGACGAGGGGATGCGCCAGCACAAAGGCGAGAGAAACAACCGACATCTGATGGTGAAAGTAGTAGATAGCGTCCATGGGGAAGGTGTCGGCAAGGATACGCAGCCGTCCTACCGGAATGAACTGGACGCCCATCATGGTCAGCCCAACAAAGCCCAGGGCAACGGAAAAGTCCCGCCAGAAGTCACGGCCCACAGGCCGAGGCCCCACCACCATGAGTAGCAGCGGAGCAAACACCACGAGAAAATACAGCGCAATCCATAGCACCGCTCTCGACGATGGTTTCATATCCCTCTACCGTCCCCTCGGATAATTGACCTGGATAGCACGAGCTCCTGGCGATGCCCATGCCACCGTCCGCAACGTTGCAGAGTATGCCTTGGAACGGGAAAAGTGTCAATTTGCATACCGCTCCTGTGTGTGGTATGATCGGGGGGCAGGTGGATGGGCGCGATGAGGTCGGCAGCCGGCGACATGCGGCTTTCGGCGGTCGTATCTGGCGTGGCATAACGCCAGGGCTACTCACGCGCGGGCGCAGGATCAAGTTTGCCGAAAGACAGCTGCGATATCCCACTGTGGGGGACGAACACTATGAACTCCAAGACTCTGCTGTTGCTCATCTTCCTGGTGGCGTTGGCTGGCCTTGTTGCTCTTGGCCTGCGCAATGAACCAACTCAAGCCTCAGTCGTCGAGATCAGCAGTAAATGGGCCATGTCAGGACATGCTGATGGGACGTCGCGCTCCTGGACCTACTGGGATGCTGCTGAGCCTCCTGCCGTTCCGGTGGCATGCGCCAAGTGTCACAGCTTCCACGGCTACCTGGACCACCTGGGTGAAGATGGCACGCCGGCCGGNNGTCACCTATCCGTCGGGTGTCACCATCGATGGCTTCGGTCATGAGGCCACCTGTATGCAGTGCCATCAGGGCCGAACCGCTGGAGCTAACGTGGAGCGAGCAGTGGCAGGCAAGGATGAAGACGTCCCCAATGCAGACATCGTCTTTATCAACATTCACTACTTTGCCGCTGGCGCGTCGGCCATGGGCTCGGAGGCAGCGCCGGGGTATCAGTACGCGGGGCTCAGTTATGCCTCACGATTTG
>DDYO01000159.1:0-1174 GCA_002348045.1 Anaerolineales bacterium UBA2232 | reverse complement strand
ATCAAGCAAGGCGCTGCTGACTATGATGGCGATGGGGATGTCATCGAGGGAGTGGCCATGGAAGTAAAAGGCATTCAGGAAGCGCTGTACGCGGCTATCCAGACTTATGCCAGAAGCATTGGCGGCAAACCGATTGGATATGAGCCCGATACGCACCCATACTTTTTTGTGGACACGGACGGAAACGGCAGCATCTCTGCCGATGAGGCAAAGGCCGCCAATCGGTACAACGCATATACGCCGCGCTTGCTGAAGGCCACGTACAACTATCAGGCTGTCAAGAAGGATCCGGGCGCCTATGCCCACAACCCCAAGTATGTGATCCAACTGCTGCACGATAGCCTGAAGAGTCTCGGCGAAAAGGTTCAAGTTTCGATGTCGGGAATGGCTCGGCCCTAGGGCCACGAACCTGCTGGCACAGCGCCTGGCTGTTTGAGTCGCTGGTCGGCGTTCCACATGTGAGCGCAAAGACCCGCTTGCTGCTGGTTGATCGTTGGACAGCAAGCGGGTCTTTATCCTGTGAGCGAGACCCATCGCAGCAAACGTGAGCCTGGCGCTCTCGCCCGATGCGCTGATGACACGAGGGCCTCGACAGCGTGGAGAGGCTGGACATGGGTGCCAGCCGAGCCATCCTCTCCGCTCATTCATCCTGCAAGTGTGGTATAATACGAGTGCCGGCCATGACCAGAATCATCGCTGCTAACAATGCTCTCGTTCTCTCACCTTGTGATTCTTAGAGTGGCGGTGTCACGCTCCTCTTCGGAGCAAGTACTAATTCCTGAACGGACAGGACAAATGGCAAATAATCTACGTATAGTCCCGCTGGGCGGTTTGGGCGAAGTCGGCAAGAACATGATGTGCATCGAGTACGGACGCAACGTTGTGGTCGTGGATGTAGGCCTGATGTTCCCGCAGTCTGACATGCCTGGCATTGACTCGATCATTCCAGACTGGAGTTACTTGCGGGAGAAGCGCGATCTCATTCGAGCGGTTATGATCACCCACGGACATCAAGACCACATCGGAGCCCTGTCGTACTTTCTGCGCGAGTTCAAGGTGCCGGTGTACGCTACCCGGCTCACCTGTGGGCTCATCGAGGTAGAGCTCCAACGCCGCCACATGCTGGCTGATGCTACCCTTCACTGCATCGAGTCGGGCGACAAGATCGAAATCG
>DDYO01000132.1 GCA_002348045.1 Anaerolineales bacterium UBA2232 | reverse complement strand
TGCAGGAGAAGTACAAGAACGACAAGGAGAAGCTGGGCCAGGAGCAGATGAAGCTCTACAAGGAGCGCGGCGTGAATCCCCTGGGGTGTCTGGTCCCGACGCTGATCCAGTTCCCCATCTGGATTGGCATGTACCAGTCCATCGTAAATGCACTGCCCGACAACCCTGTTCAAATGGTGAACTTGTCACAACATCTCTACCACAGGTTTCCCCACCTTTCGAGCCTCTTACCACTTAATTCCAGTTTCCTTGGACTTGATCTGGGACGTCCATTTCCTGTGCTTGCGGTCTTTGTGGCTCTGACGATGTGGGTCAACCAGAAGATGATGGCAACCCCATCGGCGGACCCACAGCAACAGGCCATGAGTCAGAGCATGGAGCTCACGATGCCCCTCATGTTTGGGTTGATCACGTCCAATGTGGCATCGGGATTGGGCATGTACTTTGTGGTGACGAACGTCTTGCAGATCGTGCAGCAATATTACTTTACCGGCTGGGGTGGCCTTGCCAAGCTCTTGAATCGGCCACCTGCGGTCCCCAAGTCGACCAAAGCGAAGGATAGAGGCAATGAGCGCAAGTCCTAGAAGTGTAGAAGTCAGCGCACGATCGGTGGACGAGGCAGTAACTCAGGCACTGCAGCAGCTTGGGCTTGACGAGGACCAGGTAGAAATCCAAGTCATTCGGCAAGGCAGCCGTGGTCTGTTGGGTCTGCTGAGCGAGAGTGCCATTGTCCGCGTCACGGAAATGGCTCGTCGAGAGGAGCCGAAGCGCTCTGAGCCAGTAGAGATGCAGCCTCCCACTGCTGCATCAGGGCAGCCAGGGGAGCAGGCTGTTCTTGGCGCCGAGCTGCTGCAGGGAATGCTGGATCGCATGGGTGTCAAGGCGAGAGTGGACGTGGAGCCAGGGCGCAGGGAAGTGGATGGCGAGGAAGACCTGCCCACAGTCCTCAACATTGAAGGGGAAGATCTCGGACTGCTCATTGGGCGGCGCGGCGAAACTTTGCGCGATCTTCAGTTCCTCACCTGCCTCATGGTGAGCCGCAGGACGCAGCATTGGCCGGACTTGATGGTGGACGTCGAGCACTACCGGGCGCGCCGAGAAAAGGCCTTGCAGGAGTTGGCTCGACGGATCGCTGACCGGGTCCGCGCCTCTGCTCAGCCAATGCCCTTGGAACCAATGCCCGCCAATGAGCGGCGCATCGTGCACCTAGCCCTCAAGGATGATCCGGATGTTCGCACCGAAAGCTTTGGTGAGGCTGACGATCGCAAAGTGGTCGTGATGCCCCGGAAGTAGTGCGCCGCGAAGGTCCGATCATCGCCGGAAAGGCGATAGGGAACAGTGCCAAGTCACATCGACTTCTTGGTTATTGGCCATGTGACCAAAGATCTTCTGCAGTCCGGCGGCTATGTGGTGGGAGGTACGGCTACGTATGCCGCCGTGACTGCTCAGAGATTGGGCTTGAGAGTGGGCGTGGTGACCAGCGCCAGCCCGGATCTGGACCTACCTTCTGCTCTTGCTGGTGCCCAGGTGGCAGTTGTGCCGTCATCGGTCTCCACGACCTTCCACAACGCCTACGTCAACGGACGCCGCGTACAGCGCATACACGACCTGGCCAAGCCGCTCCGTCCATCTGCACTGCCGGAGGCATGGCGGTCAAGCCCCATCGTGCTCCTGGGCCCTCTGGCGGGTGAGCTTGGGACGGAATGGCTGGGCCTCTTCCACGGCTCTTTGATCGGGGTGGTGCCTCAGGGCTGGATGCGCCAGTGGGATGCTCAGGGTCACGTGTTCCCCAAGCCCTGGAGTGATGCAGGACAAGTGCTCTCGGCGATCGACGTCCTGATCCTCAGTGAGGACGATGTGGGCCGAGACGAGGCCCTGATGCGGGTGTACGCGGGACAGGTCGCGCTTATGGTGGTGACCAGAGGGAACCGCGGCGCTACGGTTCATTGGCAGTCATCTAGTCAGGATTTGCCGGCCTATGAGGCGCAGGAGCTGGACCCGACCGGAGCGGGGGATGTCTTTGCGGCGGCGTTCCTGATCCGCTTCCGCGAGACCGGCGATCCTTACGCAGCGGCATCATTCGCAAACTGCGCGGCGTCTTTTTCGGTTGAGGGCGAAGGAACGAGTACAATTCCCACACGGAGTCAGGTCGAGGCTCGGATGGCCCATGGCAGGCTGCGGCTAGCAAGGGAGCAAACACATGGGTGACGTCTTTGCGGTAGCCAACCAAAAAGGCGGTGTAGGCAAGACCACGACCACGGTGAACGTTGGAGCCTACCTCGCGGCGGCCGGCAAGCGGGTGCTCATCGTGGATACGGACCCGCAGGCGAATGCCACCAGCAGCCTCGGTGTGGACAAGAACGCCCTTCGCCGCTCAGTGTACGATGTACTGATTTCCTCGTTGCCAATGGAGCGAGTCCTCACCCTGAGCAAGCGCTTGGGACTGGACCTTATCCCGTCATCGCCGGCGCTCGCTGGTGCTGAGATTGAGTTGGTGAGCGTGCTGGCGCGGGAACGGCGACTGAGCCAGGCGCTCACGCCTCTGCGAGAGCGTTACGACTATGTTCTGATCGACTGCCCTCCCAGCTTGGGGCTCCTCACCATCAATGCCCTCACCGCTGCTGATCAGGTGATCGTCCCCGTGCAGTGCGAATACCTTCCCATGGAAGGCCTGGCGCAACTGCTCAATACCATTGAACTGGTCAGATCTAATCTGAATCCTCGGCTAACCATCCGGGGCCTACTGATGACGATGTATGACCCTCGTACGAGCCTGGCGCAGCAGGTGGTGGACGAAATCAAGGGACATTTCCCCGATCGGACTTTTCGGACGATCATACCACGCAATGTACGTCTGAGTGAGGCTCCCAGCTATGGCGAGCCGATTTTGGACTATGCACCTACCTCTTCAGGCGGGTTGGCGTATCAGGCCTTGGCCAACGAGATCATGGATGTAGGATGAGGGCGTCGCGGGAAATGTACTAGTGCTGGGGGGTAGGCCATGAGCAGCAAACGTCGGGGTTTGGGCCGAGGTCTGGGTGCCTTGATTCCCGGAGCGGATTCGACCTCGGGTCTCATCGAGGTGCGTGTTGACGACATCTCCGTCAATCCACGGCAGCCGCGAAAGAGCCTGGATGCCGAGGCCTTGCGAGAACTGACGGACTCTATAAAGGAGCATGGACTCCTGCAGCCCCTCATCGTGACTGAGCGAGAGCTGGGGGTGAACGATCTTGGACCCCGGTACCAGCTGATCGCCGGAGAACGGCGCTGGCGGGCGTCGGTCTTGGCAGGACTGGAGCGGGTGCCAGTGGTGGTCAAGGAGGCCACGCCCCAGGAGACGCTGGAGTTGGCGTTGGTGGAGAACTTGCAGAGGGCTGATCTGAATCCTCTGGAAGAGGCCAATGCCTTTCGGCAACTCATTGATGACTTTGATCTTACTCAAGAGCAGGTCGCTGAGCGCGTAGGCCGCAGTCGAGTGGCGGTCACGAACTCCCTGCGGTTGCTCCGTCTGGCAGATGTGGTGCGAGATGCCTTGCAGATGCAGCGCATCACAGAGGGCCATGCCAGAGCCCTGCTGGGCCTGCCCGACCATGAGTCTCAGGCCGCTGCACTGCTTGTGGTTGAAAAGCAGGGGCTTTCGGTCCGTCAGACCGAGGAGCTAGTGCGCAGGCTTTCGGCGCCTCAGGCTGACCAAACTCAGGAAGAGGCTATCTCTCCAGAGTCGACATGGCTCGAAGATCGCTTCCGCGGCGCGCTGGGCACCAAAGTCAACCTTTTTCGCGGCAAGAAGGGCGGCAGGCTGGTCATCCACTTTTTCTCCGAGGAGGAGTTGCAGGCACTGTACGAGCGTCTGGTGGGCCGACTCGACGATTGAGACCAGCGCTGACTAATCGGCGCTCCCAGCCAGCAGGCCCGATCACCGAGCCTTGCGGCGCTGATCCTTTTCACCGAGGACGGAGTTGAGCGCGACGCTGACAACGCTCACCACCAACGCGCCCCAGAATGCTGGCCCGAAGCCATCCACGTAGAAACTCACTCCCAGCACCGACGCGAACCGCCCAGCCAGCAGCAGCAGAATTCCATTGATGACCAGCACAAACAGTCCCAGGGTGACCACGATCAGCGGACACGTGAGCAGGGTCAAGATGGGCCGTACGAGAGCGTTGACGAACCCAAAGACCAGAGCCATGCCAGCCAGCACAGTCCAGTCACCCTCATAGTCCAGTCCTGGCACCAGCCTGACTGCCACGTACAACGCTACTGCGGTGATCAGCCACCGTACAACCAGTTTGTTCACCTTCCATCCTCACTTTCAAGTCCTCGTCGCTTCGTGTAGAGCCAAGAGCCTCATGTTGTGTTGACTGTCGCTTTTGCCCCATCCGGTCTGCAATCCAGATCAAGAACCATTTGGTCGAGCCGGCGGAGTGTGACAAAGCCGGCACGACGGAATGCCTCGAGCGCCGCGGGATGAGAGTCAGAGACAGTAGCGACGATCTGCCGCGCTGGGAAAGCCGACAAGATCGTCAGCCCGAGGCTTACCATCTCGCACTCCAGCGTTCCCCGGCAATCTGGGTGTACGATGATGGCCATCCGGTGGCGCGCGCCGTCGTACTGACCAGTGACCTTAAGCCAGGCATGAATGGTGCCGGCCTCGTCAAGGACCTGGTCGATCCTTCGGACGAGGCCACAAACCGGCTCCAGCCATCGTGCGACCTTGCGGGACAGGGGTAGGCGAAAATGGCTGAGATCTAACGGCCTTGCTGACAACAGGGTCGGTGGTGTGGTTTCACGCACAAGGCGGTAGAGGCCCATTGCATCGGAATGCCGTCGAGAACGAAAGCAAGGATGTGCCGCGGCCGGTTGCGACGGGGCTGCGCCAGCGGGTCGGCTGAGCTCTTGCACGGTGTCTGCCACCACGAACCCGAGACCCTGATAGAGAGCCTTGGCGGGCTCGTTGTCGCACTGTACCTCAAGCCAGATCCGACGAGCGGACTTGAGGGCAGCGTTGGCCATGGCCACCTTCATCAACTGCTGGGCAATTCCTCGGCCCCGGAAGTCGGGGTGCACCGCCACATTGTTGATGGTCCACATGGCATTCTGCCTGCTCTCACGACTCAGGCTAACGTTGCCGATGACGCGGCCATCCTCCACCCACACAAAGCCATCCAGGTGCCGCCTGATTGGTATAACAGCCTGGAGCAGCCAGAGCAGCGGACCTGCCTTGGCTAACTGCCTGAACTCGGACGCAATGGAGTTGTCCGTCAGCGACAACTCCGCCTGAAAACTGATCTCAATGAGGTCGGCAAGCCCAGGCAGATCACGGGTGAGGTCCAGCCTACGGATAGCCGGCGAAGTCTTTTTGTTTGACACTGCCTCAGCAATCATGACAGCCTTCTGTTGGTGACCATCGAAACGCGTCCAATCCAGCTTTTCGCCTGCTCCAACCTTCCCAAGGCCTACCCAAGCCGGCCTAGCCTAGCCAGGTTGGCGTCTTTTGTCAAAGGGCGAGGGTCTCAGTCGATCACTCGGTCCTCTGCAGGAAAGGATACGCTGGCCGGGCAGGATCACATACTGCCGTCAGCAGCGCTCACTGCGATTGGCGGTACACGCCCGCCGGGCTGTGCTTATGGGTGAGGGATGATGTCGCCTACCAGCACGACGACCGTCGTACCGCTTGGCAGCCGCACGAGGAGCCCGCCTCGATCGTCTACCGCTTCGGCAATGCCTTCGATGAGACCTTCGTCAGTGCTCAGGGTAATGTGCCTTCCGAGAGTGTCCAGGGCTTCAGACCATTCTTGCACTGGCCAGTAC
>DDYO01000088.1 GCA_002348045.1 Anaerolineales bacterium UBA2232 | reverse complement strand
TTTCAACTTTTGATGACACCGCACAGGAACGACTTGACACCACTCCAAAAACCGTGTATACTGGTTATATGGCGATTCGTTGACACGGTGCATCGAGCCCTGTCAGGAGCCTGGCGGGAGGCCTGCCCGGCTAGCTTTCATCGCCGCATACAATCCACAACCACCTTTCAGAACCCACCTGCCGTCAAGGCTTTCGAGAAACGCGTGCCTGCGCTTCTCCAGAGCTCCGAGCGCTGAGCCGGACGGTACGGTGGGTTCGTGCATTTCGGAGGCACACCGGCTCCCTTTGCCGCAGGGATGCCAGGTCGCGGCGCAGGCATTGCCCGGCCTATGGCGCATCTTGGGCGTTGGCCGTCCATGGGTCGGATGCAGCCGCCCAAAAGGAGGGCAGCATGTACAGGCGGACATTCCCTCAGCGGGTGCTGGGAGTGGCGATGGCTGTTGTGCTCCTGGTCGGGTGCGGCGCGCCCAGGTCTGAGCCCGCTCCGGCATCCCTTTCTCCAGCGCCGCCGCAGTCCCTGCAAACCGAACATCAGGTCCAATTTGCTGCTGACCGGTCGGACTTTGAGCCTGGCGAAGTCACCACGTTGCACTGGAGAGTCCAGGGCGGAGCTGGCGTGGGCATCGACGAACAACCGGTCGACATCTTGGGCCAGAAGCAGGTGCGCCCACCGGAGACGGCACAGTACACGTTGGACGTGGCCACCTGCGTAACTATGCTCTACCGCCAGGTCTCGGTTGCCGTCACCCCGCCGGAGCCTGGCTTCTACCCGAGGCCTGTGATGGTCCGTTTTAGCGACCCGCTCCAGCCAGCGCAGGTCGATGAGGGTGGGTCCCTCGGGCCCAATCCCCTGTGGCTACCCCTGGTAGTCTGCGGGTATGTGCCCTACCCCTCGGGGACCCCGACGCTGGAGCCGTCTGCGCAAGATGGGTGGCCTGACTTAACGGTTGTGGACGTTGGCTTTACTCCTGCGGCCCCGAATACCGGAGAAGAGCTGGTAATCCATGCCCTGATCAGGAATCAGGGTCGCTCGGACGCCGTTGACTTTTTGGTGAGATTCCTGGCCGATGAGGCAAGAGTGGTTTCGCTGATTGGCGACCGCCTGTCCCCGGGCGCAGAAATGGTGGTCGAGGCAAGAGTTGCGTCCCTGGCTGCGGGCGAACACACCATTCGGGTTATCGCGAATCCGGGTAACTGGATTCAGGAACGTGACCTGACCAACAACGAATTGCGCGCCGTGATCATGGTGAGCGCCGCTGCACTTCCGGATCTCGTCATCGAGAGCTTGACGGTCAGCCCGGTAAGCCCGTCTCCCGGACAGGCGGTCGCCATCACCGTGGCCGTACGCAACCGGGGCACGAGCCCGGCTGAGCAGGTCGATGTGGCTCTCTCCATGGTCGATGTGGCCCTCCTGGAAGGCCTTCAGCAGGTCGACTGCGGTCCCCATCACCCCTATGCGGTCGAGGTGGTGCAGTATGCCCCGGGCCCGGGGGCAAACCCGGACCTGCGCAATCCTTCCGCGGCCCTCGGCCCCCCCGATTTTTCCGGCGAGCCTGCCCACGCCCTGGTCAGTCTGGGAACGGGCGGTTCCATCACCCTGGCCCTTCCTGACAGAGGGGTGATCGATCGGCCCGGCAACGACCTGCGCATCTGGGGACATCCAGGGCAGGAGCGGCCACTTGTTTTGGAGGTCAGCGCCGACGGGCAGTTGTACCACAGCTTTGGTCTCCAGCGCGCGGCGACGGAACTGGATCTGGCCGCCATCGGCGTCACAGCGGCCTGGTTTGTGAGGATGACTGACGCCGGGACCCCGTCGCCGCAGGGCACCGATCAGCCTAGTGCGGAACTTGATGCGGTGGAAGCCCTGCATTGTCTGCCGCTGGACCAGGACCCGTTCAAGTTGGACCGTGTGGAGGTTCTGGTCTCGCTCGCACCAGGCGAAGTGCGGACGGTCACGGTCTCCTGGCCAGCGACCTCGGCCGCCCACTACACGTTGATCGCTGAGGTAGACGCATTGGATTCGGTCCGAGAGATGGATGAGGCCAACAACCGCATCGAAAGGCCGGTGATTGTCAAGGAGTGAGAGTCAGGGGGTGGCGCCGATGAAAAGACGGGCCTTGTGGATCCGAGGCATTCTGGTAGTTGCGATTGCCCTGGTCACCATGCAGCAATTCCCTGCTTCCGCGCGTGCCTTCGCGCCCCGGCATCACATGGATACGATCATGGGGCCGCTCGAGGCAGTGGGTTTTTCTGAGAGCGAAGCCTGGCTGATCACTTTCTTCGCCCTGGAGGTCGACCTGTACCAGTTATATTGGCCCTTCTGTTGGGTGCCCATCCGCTGGCATACCCAGTTGTACGCTTGTCCGGAAGAGCATGACCCTCATCTGCAGACCGATCCCTGTCTCGCCGGCGGTCGTTTCTCCGACTGGGTGGAGTGGTGCCTCCCGTTCCACAACTGCCGCACGCCGTACCCCATCGGGGGTTGGGATGCCAAGCCGGCCAAGGGACTGGCTACATTCGCCAAGATGCGCAGCCTCTGGGCCATGCATGCCGCGATGCACGTGGCGCCCGGCGAACGCTGCTTTGACGTGCTGCGGCGATTCGGATACATGCTGCACGGCGTCGGGGACTTTTATGCCCACTGCAACTGGGTCGAAGTCTTTCACCAGGACCTCCACGTCCCAATGGATGAGATCCCCACCTGGACCAGCTTCCAGAAGGCGCAGCGCGGGGCCGAGCTGAACCTGTTCCTGCTGGAGCAGGCCGACTATGACGTGACCACGGCGATCTCCCTATACCACACCCTGGATATCAAGCTGCAACTCGGCACCGACGATCCCTCCTTCAACTGGCACGATCGCTACAACAAAGATAGCATGCACATTCTCAACTACAGTTCGGACAATCAGAGTCTTCATGCAGACGCGGACGGGCACAACATCGCCGACTATTTTGACAGAGCCAAGTTCCTGGCCGGCACGGAGACCTACCAGCTGGGCACAGAGCTCAGGTCGAATGTGCTCAACAACCCCCAGCTGGGCCAGGCCTACTGGAACCGGCTGTTCAACTGCTTGTGGGAGATGGCGGTGTCCGAAGGCGTGTCGCCCGAGCTCGAACTGGCAGAGTACACCAAGTCGATACGGCGGCTGAGGACCTACTCAAACATGTTTAACAAGTGGGAGTGAGAGAGTACCGATCCTGAAAAGGAGCAATGCGATGTTCAAGCACGCAATGGTAAGCCGTAGGTCCGTACTCATGGTGAGTGGCCTGATCCTCTTGGCCCTGTCAACAACGGCCGGCAGTCCGGCCGGGATCGCTGTTCAGCCCTTTCCTCCAGGCACCCTGATTGAGGGCAGTCACTCCGACGCACTGCTCATCCTGCGCAACCTCGGGACGGGCCTCAGCCTCCGTGCCCACAGCGTAGGTGGGGGCGCGGCCGTGCGGGCCGAAAGCAGCGCTGCCGACGGCGTCATCGGTGTCACCGGCAACGCGGCCAAGGCCGGCGTGTCTGGCTGGAGCACCGACGGAGTCGGCGTGACGGCCCGGAGCGACAAGAACGATGGTGTGGTCGGTTGGACCGGCAGCCAGGACCGGAGCGCGGTGTGGGGCAACAGCACCGTGGGGGTCGGCGTCCGGGGCAGCAGCACCAGCAACTATGGCGTGCGCGGCATCAGCGTCGACGCAGCCGGCGTGAGCGCCCGCAGTGACAAGAACGACGGACTGGTAGCGTGGACCGGCAGCAAGGACAAGAGCGGCGTATTCGGCTGGAGCACCGACGGAGTCGGCGTGACGGCCCGGAGCGACAAGAACGATGGACTGGTAGGGTGGACCGGCAGCCAGGACCGGAGCGNNCGTTAGAGGCAGCAGTGAGAAGGTCGGCGTCCACGGTACCAGCACCGCCGGCACTGGGGTGCTTGCCCAGAGCCAGCAAGGCACCGCGCTGTTGGTTCAGGGGACGTCGGTCTTCAAGAACTATGCCAGTTTCCAGGGCGGTCACGGCGACCTGGCTGAGAACTATTACGGGATCGGGCACCTGGAAGGCGGCGACGTCGTGGTCATCGACGCCAACGGCGGGATGGCCTTGAGGCTGGCCAGCACGGCGAACGACACGGCCGTGGCAGGGATCGTCTCCACGTCCCCGTCCATGAAGTTAATGGGCCGAATCGCCGATGAGGACGGCGTTCCCCTGGTCCTTGCCGGGCGGGCCCTCTGCAAGGTGGATGCTGATTACGGTTCCATCGCGCCGGGCGACCTGCTCGCCTCCTCATTTACCCCGGGACATGCGATGAAAGCCCAACCGGTCACAGTCGGCGATGCCGAGTTCTATCGTCCGGGTACCATCATCGGCAAGGCTCTGGAGGCGTGGCAGGCTGGTCAAGGGGTGATCCAGGTCCTGGTGACCTTGCAGTAGGCGAAGCATCTCGACCTGAGCAGACGCCATGCCCGGGGAAGACCGCGGGTTCGAATCCCGTC
>DDYO01000277.1 GCA_002348045.1 Anaerolineales bacterium UBA2232 | reverse complement strand
TGCCCTGGTTCTGGGGCTCGACGGTGATGCCGCACTCGTTGGTGCTGTTGAACTCAGACACCATCTCCATCAGGCCTTCTTCGCGAGAGCTGCTGTGGTTGTGCCACCACACCACCGTCTGGCCACGCGGGTCAACACCCGCGAGGGGGCCTGAGGTTGCCGGGGCACAAGGCTCAACGACCTCCGGCTCGTCGGGAGCTGTGGTTGCGGTGGCCTGGGGGGCCGTCGTCGGCGCCGGTGTCTCTTGCTTGCATGCCGCGATCATCGGCAGCAGCAGCGCGAGCACCACCAACACCGAAAGCCAGGTTGTTGTCTTGGTACGCATACTGATCTCCTCCTCAAGAGTAGTCTGAATCACACTAAGTCGTACAGGGTCATTCGGTCAGTTACTCAGGTCAGCTTGGTTGCATTGTATCTGCCTCTATCACCTCCTCTCGGTTTTCAGTTGTCCTTGCCAGTCTACCGCAGTTCATGCGTCACTGATCTGCTACTCACCCTTTCAAGCCTGAGGTAGCGATGCCCTCAGTAAACTGCTTCTGCGCCACCAGGTACAGGATCAGGATCGGCAGGATGGTAATCACGGCGCCTGCCATCTGCCAATGCACGTACGAGCCCGCCTCATCCAGAAAGTGCTGGAGCCCTGCCGAGATAGGGCGCCATTCGTCGGAGTTTGTCACCAGCATAGGCCAGGCCAGCGAGTTCCACGACCCCACAAAACCAAAGATGATCACCGTGACCAACGCCGCACGGGAGATCGGCAGCACGATCTGTAGGAGATAGCGCAGGTGACCAGCTCCGTCGATCTGAGCGGAATCCCATAGGTCAGGCGGCATCTGCGAGAAGAACTGGCGCAACAGGAATATGTTGAAGGCGCTTGCCATAAAGGGAATCGTCAGTGCAGGCCAGTTGTTGACCCACGGGATCGGGCCGATCCGTCCCAGCCAGGTCACCGTGATGAAGTTGGGCACCCAGGTTACAGCCTCGGGCAGCATCAGCGTCGTCAACAACATCGCGAATAGGAAGTTCTTCGCCGGGAAGTCCATGCTCGCAAAGGCGTAGGCTGCCAGTGTGCAGAAGACCACTTGCCCCGCGATCGTGATCGCCGTGATCTGCACGCTGTTGAAGAAGTACTCGGAGAACTTGCCGATCACCCAGGCTTGTTGGTAGTTATCCCACTGAACGACAGCTGGTAGGATTGCGCGACCGGTCGCCTCGCCCAGGGTCATCAGTGATGCGCTGATCATCCAGAAGAAGGGCGCGATAGCGATGACAATGCCGACGATCAGCACGATGTAACTGAACCAGATCCAGACATCGACGTAACGCGATTTGCTGCCGACCACGGAGACGGGTGACCCGGAAAAGACATCCGCCACTTTGTTCGCACTAGCCATAGAACACCTTCTCCTCCGCGATGCGACTGTTGATCAGCGTCAACACCAGGATGAACCCCATCAGGATGAGGGCCATCGCCGACGCATACCCGTACCGGGTGTTCCGGTTGAACTCGGTGAAGATGACGATACTGGCGGTATCGGTAGTACCCAACGCGGCCCCGCTGCGGAGTACCCAGATATGGCTGAAGGCTTTGAAGGTCCCGATGACCGAGATCAGGGTGAGGAAGTAAGTCGTGGGCGACAGCAACGGGAGCGTAACGTGTCGGAACTGCTGCCAGCGACCGGCGCCGTCGATCGCCGCCGCCTCGTAGAGCGGCGTCGGGATGCTGCCCAACCCTGCGAGGAAGACGACGGTGTTATAGCCCGCGAAACTCCAGATCCCGTAGATGCAGATCACGATCAGCGCCAGGCTCGGCCCACTGAGCCACTGTGGGAGGTCGAGACTAGGGAGCAGTGTTTGGAAGATACCCTTGGGCTGATCCAGCCACATCAGGGGCTCTACACCAAAGATGCCGAGCAAGCGGTTCAACGGCGCGTTGACCCTACTCGAGAAGAGCACACGGAAGATGCCCGCGGCAGCAACCGGGTTGGTCACGTAGGGAAGGAAGTAGATGAGCCGGAATAGTCCCTTGGCCTTGATCTTCTGGA
Source organism: Anaerolineales bacterium UBA2232 (assembly GCA_002348045.1). The sequence continues at coordinate 2,506 of DDYO01000277.1, read as the reverse complement.
AGAGCAGGATCGCCAGGAACAGTCCGACGAACAACTGAATTGGGACGGTGAACATCGAGTAATACACGGTGTTGAGCAGGCCCTCCCACCAGGTGGCGTAGCCTGCCTGAACGACGCGCGGCAGCTCCGCGATCAACACCCAAGCTCCCAGCATCATCGCGATGGAGGTCAACAGCCACGCGACAATGCCGCCAACCGACAGCTGCTTCTGGATCTCTTGCCAACTCCGCCACGACAAGAACAGCAGCACGACGCCACCCAGAATCAGCGCGATGTCCAAGACAGTCGCATTCCCTGTGTCAACCAGGAACTTCAGGCCTATTGCGAGCAATCCACCGCCGAGGCTGAGCAGGGTGGTCGTCCTCCCGGGGAAGCCAAGCCTCCGGCTGACCACCGACACGGCGATCAGGGCCACGACGCCGCCGCTGATGGCGAGAACTTGAGGCCAGATGCTGACAACATCACCGGTCTCAGCGGCACTCGCGTAGATACTGCGGATGGTGGTCAGAGTCAGCCAGCCTATCGCAGCCGCAGTGCCGACAAGGAGTAATGCGATGACAAACCGCGCGTAATAACTCGAGCCGCGCACTCCGGTGAGACGCAGACGCCCCACGCCAAACGCCAACGCGGCCCCCAGCAACAGGATCAGGAGTGTAGTCGTACGGGCGGACTGGACCGCGGGCACTCGCCAGGCCTCCCCGAGCAGCGAGACAAAGAGCTGTTGCGTTCGCTGCTGCCCCTTGACCTTCTCGGCGATATCGAGCACTTCCGGCAGGAGCCGGATGGCAAAGATGATGAACTGATAGATACCGGCCGCAGTGACCAGCGCCGGGATCGCCCAGAGCCAGGGTCTATCCTTGTGCTCCCTGGCCTCCTGGTTGATTGTCAGCAGTGTCTTGACGGCAAGATAGCCAAGGAGGATCGGCAGCCAGAGCCCAATCACGTACGTTAGGTTGTCGATTGCCCTCACGAAGTTTTCAAGCCCCAGGTATGGCCCGGGGATGATGCGCCAGCGATGCAGACTCACGTACACTGAAAAGACCAGGGGAAACAAGCCGAACATCCCGATGACGACGAAGGCGGGAAGGACAAAGAGATAAGCGTTAGCGCTCTCGCGGATACGCCGACGCCGGCGTCCCGAGAACCAATGTCGCAGACCGGACACTACCTGTGCGCTCATCTGACTCATACGGATCACCCTCCCCCCTGTGCTGATTCTATCATAGTCCAGCATGCCGAGAGCGCTATGTGGACTGAAGACCGTGCTCCCTCAGGTGCGGACGGTCCACGAGAGGTGCTCAGCGGAGCTTCCTTCTTGGGTCACCACATACACGGGACGATCCGTCGCCCTTGCGACGGCTTCGGGTATCTCACCATCCAGCGAACACCCGTCCGGACCGCGGAACATCTCGCCCGGCAGTATGATGCTTTGCCCCAGGTCACGGGCTTTGAGCGCATGGATCACATCCTCCACGGTCAGCAATCCCGCCACTGTGACCGTCTCTCCGAAGAAGCGATTTCTCACGGACACCACGTCAACGCGGGACCCGCTCCGCTCAGCAAAGAGTTGCGCCCGCTCCCGCAATGTCGGCGCGAAGAGCTCGCCCGTGACCCAGGTCTGATCGCGTCCCAGGCCGGAGAGCACGGTAACGAGAGGGTCCCACCCGTCCAGGAAGCGCCGGGTCGTCCCCACGCCATTCTCGATCAACGCCGGGAGCAGGTCATCGTACGCAGCGACGTCGGGGAGGGGCGCTCGCGCGCGCAGGAACCACTCATCCGAAGGGTAGACGAAGCCCACTCCCAGCTCTGAGCGCAGCCTCGTCTGCCACGCCAGCGCCGCGTCCAGGACCGCCGCCGCCTCGACGTCCGCATAGACACGCAAGTCGGGCGCATGCCAACGGGTCAGCCCTACAGGCACGACGGTGACGTCTCGTACTGCCGGATAGAGCGCCGCCAGATCGCTGATCGTCCGGTCGAGGTGCGCACCGTCGTTGCGTCCGGGCACCAACACTGCCTGCGTATGAACCTCGATACCCAGATCTGCCAAGCGCCGGAGCTGCTCCAGAATCGGGCCCGCCGCGGGATTGCGCATCAGGTCGATGCGCACCGCCGGATCGGTTGCGTGCACCGACACATAGAGGGGGCTGAGGAACTGCTCCTCAATCCGCTGCCAGTCCGCTGCATCGAGGTTGGTGAGCGTGATGTAGTTACCGTGAAGGAAGGAGAGCCTGTAGTCGTCGTCCTTGACGTAGAGCNNAGTTACCGTGGAGGAAGGAGAGGCGGTAGTCGTCATCCTTGATGTACAGCGGTGCGCGCAGGCCTGGCTTCATCTGCCGCACAAAGCAGAACTCGCAGCGGTTGCGGCACACGCGCGGCCGGCCGTCGAAAAGATCCTGTGCGAAGGAAAGCCCTAGCGGTTCTCCATAGCGACGCCGGACCGAGCAAGTGTGCTGCACACCATCGCGCTCGTAGAGCAGGGCAAGCTCGGGCTCGCTCCCAAGCACCT
>DDYO01000246.1:2280-2640 GCA_002348045.1 Anaerolineales bacterium UBA2232 | reverse complement strand
GCCACTTGTACATGCCGCCCTCATACTCCCCGTGATAGACGCCGTCCTTCAGTCTGCCAAAATCCACGGCATCTAGCGGCAGATTCTTGGCCTCAAGGTGCTCTTTGGCCAGATACGACCAGCCAATGCCGCCCCCGGCCGCTGCCGCCGCCACCAGGATGGCTGGCACAATCAGGCAGCCCTTGCCCAGCTTGCCCGTCCATTTAGCCCGCTCACTCCCGTTGTCTCTAGCGTTCACCGTATTCCTCTCCTTTGTTACTGCAATCGATCCCTAGGCCTGCTGCGCCTGGAGCAGCGCTTTCTCCACCGCTGCCAGGTACGCCTTGGACGTGAGGGTCGCGCCGCTGATGGTGTCCACCT
>DDYO01000246.1:0-2249 GCA_002348045.1 Anaerolineales bacterium UBA2232 | reverse complement strand
GCCGTTCGTCACCGTGACATCGCATCGGCTGGCCCGCCACTTGTACATGCCGCCTTCATACTCCCCGTGATAGGTGCCGTCCTTGAGCATGCTGAAATCCACCGCGTTCAGCGGCAGATTCTTCGCCTCACGGTGTTCCTTGGCCAGATACCGCCACCCAATGCCCCCACCGATCACCGCACCAACCACACTCGGACCCGCCACAACCTTAAGTGCCATCACCAAACCGCTCATCTTTGTCCTCTCCTGTCTTTTCTCTAGTCCAGAATTGTCACGTCTATGCCCTCACCTGCCTGAAAGCGGTCTCTCAGGCCTGAGGTCACGTACGCCCGTAGGCCAGTGTCCACCAGTATGGCCTCGGTGCCAGGAAAGCCGCGCAGGAACGCCAATCCCTTGTCCATCCCGGCCACGAACACCGCCGTGGACAAGACGTCCGCTGCCAGCGACTTGGCGGCCACAATCGACACGCTGACCAATCCAGAGTCTGCTGGATATCCCGTCCGGGGGTCCAGAATATGGTGGTGCCTTCTCCCCTGGCTGTCGGTCCAGCATCTTTGATAGTCCCCCGATGTCACCACCGTCTCGTTTACCACCTCGACGGACCCGACAAGCCCGTCCTCATGCCGGGGATGCTGGATGCCCACGCGCCACGCCGAGCCGTCGGGCTTTGTCCCCACCGTAACCACATTGCCGCCGAGGTTCGAATAGGCCGACGAGATTCCAAAGACCCTGTACGCTTGCACGAGCTTATCTCCAGCGCATCCCTTGCCGATCCCTCCCAGGTCAACGCCCTGTCCAACGCGTCTGAGCTTGGCGGTCATTCCTTGCGGGTCCAGCAGGAGGTCTCCGTGGTTCACCAGGCGAATGGCCTGTCTGACGCTTGGCTCATCGGGTAATCCGCCGGACTCCCTGGCCGTCTTCCACAGCGTGACGAGGGGTGCGATGGTCACGTCGAAGCATCCTGCCAACCGGCGTGAGAACTCGGCGGACTTTGCCAGAACATCCAGGGTCTCGAGGCTTACCTTTTCGCGCTTTATCCCTGCCGCCCGGTTGATTCGACTGATTTCGCTGTCGGGCACGAACCGGCTCAGGACCTTCTCGAGCCACTCCACCTCCCGGCAGACCGCCGCCACGCTGTCGTCGGCATACTGGCCGTAGGCCTTGTGGGTCATGACCGTGCCCATCGCGCATTGCGTTGCCTGCGCCATCGGTCCTGTTCTGCCTTTCATCACGTCCCCCTCCCTGCTACCCGGTGGTTCCCGGCGGCTCACCTGAAGGCCCTGAGCGCGGACCATCTCACGACCTTTCCTGGTCGGACTGCGGGCCGCATGGACCGCACTGGGTAACCGAAATCAGCGTCAGGTTCAGGTTCCGTATCTTGGCCAACACGCCGTGGAGAGCAGCCTGGTCAGCCAAGCGACCCGAAAGGACGCTCTGGCCGCACGTACCGCGACGGATCTGCAATCCATCGAACCACGCCGACCAGTCGCTGGGCAGCTCGCCTTCGACGCGGATCTCATACCGCGCTGGTGTCATCGTCGGCCATCGTGTCGTGGGCCTTGCGGCCGTACACCTTCTCATAACCCTCGCGGTAGCGGCACAGCCGCTCGACGGTGTTGAGAAACCACAATGGGATTCCGTGCGGCCTGTCCCTCTCGGCCCGACAGAATGCGCACTCAACGCACTCTTGCGCGCTCTCCCGGTCCTGATCCGTGATTTCCTGGTCCCAGGTCTGTTCCATCCTTGCCCTCGTTCTCCCGACGTCGGCCTCGGTTCGGCAATCGGGCGGCTCCTCCGATGACCACTGTCGGTCCTTGTCTGGCACCATTAAACGTCACAATGGGGCCGACGTCATCGGCCGATCGCTCTATTGCGGGTTTATTTGCAGGGGTTTACTGAGGGCGTCAAGAGCAGCAGGAGACCTCCGGCGTGTCCTCTGAATCAGGTTGCCGGCGGCAGGGGAAGGGGCAGTACGCCAAGGGGACTGACGGCAGGCTACAGCAGGTCCAGTTCCTGGGCGCGCGCGACGGCATGGGCTCGGTTCTGGGACCCCAGCTTGCCGGAGATATTGTGAACGTGTGCCTTGACCGTGCCCAGGGCGATGATCAGCGTGGCGGCAATCTGCTGGTTCGTGAGGCCCTCGGCCATGAGCCTCAGCACGTGTCGCTCGCGCTCCGAAAGAGGCTCCACGAGGGCCAGCGGACCGCTGGAGGGCGTTCTGCCAGCGGGTATCGCCTGCCCGCCCGATG
>DDYO01000128.1 GCA_002348045.1 Anaerolineales bacterium UBA2232 | reverse complement strand
TCAAACGACTCCTGAGCCACCTCCAGCCCGCGCAACGTCGCCTGATCCCCTGCCGCGTCAGGATCCAGGGCCAGCACCAGGCGTTTGGTCAGCTTCTTCAGCGCCCGGATGTGCTTCTCGGTGAGAGCCGTTCCCAGTGAGGCCACCACGTTCCGCCGTTCGCACTGGTGGGCCATCAGTACATCCATGTACCCTTCAACCAGCACGACAAACCCTGCCTCTCGCACCGGGCCCTTGGCTTGATCAATCCCGTAGAGTACGCTGCTCTTGTCGAACAAGGGCGTCTGGGGCGAGTTGAGGTACTTGGGTTGCGAGTCATCCAATACCCTGGCCCCAAAGCCAATCACGTGACCATTCACATCTCGGATGGGAAACATCAGCCGTCCGCGAAAGCGATCGTAGTAGCCACCACTGTCCCTGGGAATGACTACGCCGGCTTCCGCCTGCACGGCAACAGCATAGCCTTGTTTGGCGAGGTGGTCGCTCAGATCTTGCCACTCGTCCAGCGCATAGCCCAACTGAAACCGCCCGATGGTTTCCTGGGTGATGCCGCGGTGCTGCAAGTAGTCCCTGGCGATTCTCCCAGAAGGCGCATGGAGCAGGTGATCGTGAAACCGCTGTGACGCAAGGGCATTGATCTTGCGCAGGCGATCCTCGGCCTGCCGTTCGGCATCGCGCTCCTGGCTTGGTGCCTCTAGCGCTACGCCTGCCCGTTGCGCCAACACCCGCAGGGCATCTCCGAAATCCAGGTTCTCCCGCCGCATCACAAAGGCAAACAAATCGCCGCCGGTGTTGCAGGCTCCAAAACAGTGCCAGGTCTGGGTCTCTGGGAACACGATGAAGGATGGCGTCTTCTCGCTATGAAAAGGGCACAGCCCTTTATAGTTTCTGCCGGCCTTTTGCAGCGGAACAGCCGCAGAGATAACGTCCACGATGTCCAGGCGTTCTTTCACTTGGTCAATGACGCCCACGTACCCCCTCGTAAGACGGCCCGCTCATTACCAATGCGCGTTTCTGAGCATCCACAATATAGAATCGGTCGAGAATGGGGTCAATTGCCCAGCCAAACGCATATACTGGCCCGACTTCCGGCAGTGCTCGAAGCACATCCAGGGTTTCGCCATGCAACACAAGGCCGCCAGAAACCGCAGGCACATAGACCCATCCCCGCAGCGGGTCCACGCCAATGCCATAGGCTCCCCACAGGGGCCGACTGCGGCTGCCCGGGAGCCGCGCTACGACTGAACCGGTAGCCGCATCCACCGCCGCCACTGCCCGGTACCGACCATATGCGTAGGTCAGATACAAAAGGTTGCGCTGCGGGTCCAGCGCCAGGCCGTGCGGGGGCCCCAGATCAGACAGGGCGATGGTATCCCGCGCTTGACCGATCGCACCATCGACCACAGTGATGGTAGCCTCACCGGCGTTGCCCACGTACACCAGGCGACGTCCAGGATCACACACCACGGCATAAGGCGCCGCACCGGTCGCTACCCGGCTGATGATGGCCAATGACTCCTTGTCCAGCACAAAGAGCTCATTTGCTCTCGTGGCAGAGACATAGATATGTCCCCCATCGCAGGCGACCCCGCTGGCGCCCGGCATTCCGTAGACAATCCTGTGTCCGCCCAAACCCGGCCCGTCGAGGACTGCCAACGCACCCGCATCCCAGAGGGCCACGTACACCTTCCCCGATTGGGGATCCAGCGCCAGGCCCCTCACCGTGGAATCGAAGGAGAAACGAGAGGACTCTATGCCCGTTTCACTGTGAATGACCACCACCTCTGTCCCCCCTGCCGCGAACAGCAGGCTCCGGACCGGGTCCCACACCAGCCCCTGCAGCCAGTCGGGCGCCAAATCCGCGCTGGCCGCCCAAAGCTCGCGAGGTTGGGAGGCCGCTGCCAGTACCGATGCCGATGCCGTTGCGCCATTGAGGTCAGACTCCCCGCCATCCTTGAGCAGAACGGGCAAGTACACCCAGTGAGCCGGCTCCGGAGACTGGGCGCAGACCACCAGCGAAACGTCGTCAACGTACATCGCTGTGACCCCGGCCAGACCGTCGTTGCGAACGCCGAACGAGACGCGTATCTGTCGGCCCCTGTAGGCGATCAGAGAGTACTCCCTCAATCTCCAGACCGGGTCGTGCACGTTGAGGAACAGGATCCACTCCACGAACGACCCGTTTTCGTCCTGGATCATCGCATATTGCAGATCCTGGGCAACGTCGGTGGAGACGGCATAGTACCAGAACCGTAGTGTTGGGTCGACCGCATCGGCCGGTACCGTCACGGCCTGCCAGGCACTGGAGTAGCTGGACCGGTTGGTCCCGCCTGCCTCGATGCCTACCCGCAGGGCTCGCAGGCCACTGTGAACCACGGAGTTGGTATATCCTGCCGGATGAGCGGTGCTCGGTATCTGCCACGTCCCGTCGTCCCCCTCAAACCCCCCGTTCACGACCAGGTCACGGCAAGGGCCGTTCGCTGTGGGCTCCACGGTCGGGCTCAGGGTAGGCAAGAGATCAGGGGTGCCCGTGGACGTCACCGTGGGTGAAGCCCAAGGTGCGAGAGTGGCCGTCAACGATGGCTCTGGCACCCACGTCGGCGTTGGTGTGATCGAAGGAGTGACTGTGGACGATGCCGTGGACGCAGGAGTGGGGGTGTGACTGGGCTGCGGCGTTGGTTGGACGCTGCAGGCTTCCAGACTGACATCATCGAGAAACAGGACCGACTGTCCCTGCCCGTCGTTGTACAAGGTGAATCCCACGCGGACCATCGTGTAAGGAACAGGGGGCACGGTCACCGTCCTTGTTTCCCACCCCGACACAGCGTCGCGGAGGGTGAGCAGCCGAACGATCTCCACCGTCGAGTCCACGCGGTACAGGGACACATAGGCAACATCCCCTCCGCTACCATCCAGGCGCAGGTCCTGCCACCACGTAAGGCGCACGTGAATGGCCTCCGTCGGCAGCTGGACGCTTTGTGCCACCGTCGTGTAGCCCGACGGGTCTGAAACCGACGATCCAGGGATGCGCATCGAGCGCTGCCCACCGTGCGCTGTGGCCGTGCTGTAAGCCGCGGGATAGCGGGAGGTCCAGATCTCCCACCGGCCATCGGCCTCAAACCCTCCATTGGCGATCAACTCGACGCACGGTGAAGTAGGCGATGGACCCGGCGTAAGAGTGGCTGTCGCTGTGGATGTAGCCGTAGGCGTGGCAGTTTCCGTAATAGGAACAACCGTCGCCGTCGCCGGGGAAGTAGGGGTCAACTCCTCGGTCGGCGTGGCTTCCCCCGGTCCCGTTGGTGTGGCTTCTGGCGTGTGTGTCCCGGTCGGCGTCGCCGTCGCAGTCGATGTTGGCGGGAGTGTGGATGTAGCGGTCGGTGTCCGAGTCTGAGTACGGGTGGGAGTTGGCGTCGGCAAATAGACCATGACTGGTGCCGCGTTGTTCGCCACCGCGATCACGGTGCTCCCAGCCATGGCGTACACATCATTGTAGTAGGTGCCGCTTGCACCACTGGCGCTCGCGGAAAAGGTGAGCCTCAGCACGCTGCTCACCGTTGGCTTGACCTTGTCCATGGCGCGGACGGCGTCGAACTGCTGGTGAGCCCGTCCATCGGGATAGAGCCAGTCCCAGACCCACCATTGCCCGCTGGGATCCACCAGTTCGTACGGGCACACCCCGATCACTTCTGGCCATTGGGACCAGTAATCGCGAAATGCCCGCACGATATAGTCCGCGCGGTTGCCCTCCCCAATGGCCGGATAGCCCTCGAACGCAAAATCTGCCTGGTAGAGAGCATAGCCAGTCTCAGTCAAGAGCACATGAACGCCAACCCTGCCCCGATTGACGAGCACCTCCAGCTCCCGGACGTATGCGTCAATGGTCGCGAATCCATACGTTGCATTGCCACTGTGCAGGTTGTAATCGGGCGGGTGGTTGTTGGGATAGGGATGGCTGGCCCACACGTCAAACGCCCACAGGGCAGCCGGCACCGAATCCAGCATGTGGTTCAAATACTGCAAGTAGTTATAGTTGGGGGAGCCCGGAGACAGGGGTCCGTTGAGGATTCTGATCCGCCCATCCCCCAGGGAACGGATCGCCGCAGCCACGTCCACCAGGAATTTACCGTACTCCGTCGGGTTTGCCTGACCCTCCCATTCCTCGTTGAGGTTGGGTTCATTCCAGATCTGCACGTAGAGAGTATGGCCGTCCCTGCGCGGCAGGTCCTGCACCACCCGCCTGTACCCTAGCGCCGTGGAGGTGTAGGTCCCGTCGGCATCGGGTTTGGGCTTGATCCAGAACTGTCCCCCGTAGGATCCACCCAAACGTATGACCGGAACCAGCCATCGGTCGTACGCCTTGTTGACGAAATCCTTGATGAAGGCCGGCGCAAATTGCGAGCTGGCATCCACGTAATCCAGCAATTGGGTCACGTAGGCGCCCTCGCCCATGAGGCTTCTGGCCTGGTTGAGCTGGTACTCGTTGTATCCGCTATCCTGACGTGATTGAACAAAGGTGTGAATCCCATAGAAGCTGCCGCTGCGACCGGCGGGCAGGCGGACCCGAGGCCCTGACCACGACAAGGTGCCGGCTGAGACGGTCGGGTCGGCCGTAGAGGCGAGGATGCCATTGACACTGATACGACTCGTTCCACTCCGGTAGGCAAACCCCGAAGGCAGCACATCGCGCACCGTGAGGGCGTCTATGGCGCCTCCTGGATTTGCGATTGTTATGGTATAGCTCACGCTGCCGTTCACGACCACGGAGCTGGGCGAGACCGCCTTGACGATGGTAACACCCTGTGCGGAAGCCACTCCTGGATCACCACACAGAAGCCAGAGGAGAAGCACGAGAGAGCAGGGGAACCATCGCCACAGCGTTAGGACCTCAGAGCCTTTGTGGGCACGTGAAGGTTGGGAGGCGCCTATTGCTTTCATCTTGCCGCTATGATAGCACTGCCCCGCAGCCTGTCAAGCGCGTCACGGAGACCCCCATTGGGCGCCCCGGGGTCACCGCAGAGCACACGCTCCGTCTCGGCTGAGGAAGACAAACCGGAGGCAGCCTGACCAGCCACCTCCGGTTTGTATCAGCCTGTTGAACCAGGCAAAGACACTACTTGTCGCGGACCACCTGGCCACCGATCGCAGCCTGAGCGGCGGCGAGCCGGGCCGGCGCAACGCGGTAAGGTGAGCACGAGACATAGTTCAGACCGATCATATGGCAGAACTCGATGGACGAGGCATCGCCGCCGTGTTCGCCGCAGATGCCGATGCTCATCCCAGGACGAACCTTGCGCCCCAGCTCAACCGCCATCTGCATGAGTTTGCCTACGCCCTCGCGGTCGATAACCTGGAACGGATTCTCTGCCAGGATCTTGCGCTCGACGTACTGCAACAGGAACTTGCCTTCAGCATCGTCCCGTGAAATGCCAAAGGTCATTTGCGTCAGGTCGTTAGTCCCAAACGAGAAGAACTGGGCCTTGCTGGCGATCTGGTCAGCCGTCAGGGCGGCCCGTGGGATCTCGATCATGGTGCCGAACTGGTACTCGACCTCGATCCCCTCTTCCTTCATCACCTGCTTGGCCACTTCCTCCAACTTGACCTGCTGATTCTCCAGCTCATTGATGTGGCTGACCAGCGGGATCATGATCTCAGGAATGACCTTGACACCCTTCTTGGCCATACGGCAGGCGGCCTGCATGATGGCGCGCGTCTGCATTTCGGTCACGCCGCGAAACAGGATTCCCAGGCGGCAGCCTCGCAGTCCGAGCATCGGGTTGATCTCGTGGATCGACTCGACAGTGCGCAAGAGCTCTTCCTTCTCCGCCAAGAGCTCGGGATTGTTGCCCGCGCACCTGAGCTCGGTGACTTCACGGATCAGGACCTCGCGAGGGGGCAGGAATTCGTGCATGGGCGGGTCGATGAGGCGGATGATGAC
>DDYO01000041.1 GCA_002348045.1 Anaerolineales bacterium UBA2232 | reverse complement strand
AGGGTAGCAGGTCTGCGGTCAGTTTCGCCAAGCCAAAACCTCAGGTGAGTTCGATCAGATCGCTGATCGATGTGCCCACGTGTATGCGCCCGATGACCTGAGCGAGCAGCTTGTCCACGGACACAACACGAATCTTCGGGTGATCGTGAATCGCCTGGGGCTGATTGATCGTGTCGGACACCACCAACTCGGCGATGTTGGGGTTATCCAGCAGCTCCAAGGCTGATGGCAAGATGACGCCGTGCGTAATGGACAGGTGCACCTCCGGCTTGGCGCCCTGGCGCACAAGTGCCTCGACCTCTCTCAGAACGCTGCCACCCGCGATGACGTCATCGATGATGATCGGCACCTTGCCCTCGATGTCGCCTACCACGTGGCTCACCTCGACGTCAGTGAAGCTACCCCTCCGCTTGTGCATGACCACCAGCGGCAGACCGAGTTGATCAGCATACTTGGCGGCAAACTTGGCACGACCCACGTCCGGAGAGACAATCGCGGCATCTCGGAGGTTCTCCTTGCCACGGAAGTAGTTCACCAGAACAGGGAGAGCAGTCAAAGGATCGACCGGCACGCTGAAAAATCCCTGGATCGCCGGGGCATGCACATCGAAGAAGATGACGCGGCTGACCCCAACGGACTCCAGGATCGTCGCGACGACGCGCGCGCTGATGGCCTCTCGTCCCTTCGACATACGTTCCTGGCGGCCGTACGGATAGTAAGGAATTACAGCAGTGATTTCGTGCGCCGATGCCCGGCGGAAAGCGTCGATGTACAGGACGAGCTCCATGAGATGATCGTTGACGGGGGGCGAGCACGGCTGGATGATGAACACATCTTCGTCGCGAACGACCTGATCGATGGTAACGTGAATCTCTGAATCCTTCAGGAAAGTCGTGGTAGACTTACCCAAGGAAGTATCCAGCCTGCGGGCGACTGCTTCGGCGAGAGGCCGATTCGCTGAACCCGAGAATATCCGCAAAGGATGATGCGTCCCCATGACCTCGTCTCCGCTTGCCGTTGATAGTTGTGCTATGATAACATCGAGCCACTTCAGTGGCAAACCACGCGCGCACAGTTGGTGACTGAACAAATTCTGCGCGTGTCCATTTGAGGACCTATGAACACGCTCCTGATCGCAACGCACAACCCTGGCAAAGCTCGCGAGTATCGCGACCTTCTGTCTGAGCTTCCGCTGAAGGTGGTGTACCTTGACGAATTGGGCATCACGGACGAGGTCGCAGAAACCGGCATGACCCTGGCGGAGAATGCGGCAATCAAAGCCGCCCATTTCGCACAGGTCACCGGCGTTTGGACTTGGGCAGATGACTCCGGACTGGAGGTCGACGCCTTGGACGGCGCTCCCGGTGTTCATTCGGCGCGTTTCGCCGGTCCAGATGCTACGGACGCTGACCGGTATCGCAGGCTTCTGGGCCTGCTCGCGGGCATCCCGTGGGCGCAGCGCACCGCCCGCTTCCGTTGCGTGGTCACCCTGGCAGCTCCTGCCGGCACTATCGGCTCTGCTGAAGGTACGATCGAAGGGATTGTTACTTTCGGCCCGGCGGGTGAATATGGGTTCGGATATGATCCGGTATTCTACCTCCCAGAGTTCGCCAGGACCATGGCTCAACTCCCGCCAGATCTCAAGAACTCCGTCAGCCATCGTGCCCTGGCCTCGCATCGGGCAGTCGGAGTCTTGGAGGCACATCTTGCCTCTTCCCCGGAAAGACCCAAACCTCAGCTGGCAGGGACGGCATGACGCTCCCACTTGCCGTCAGGCGAAATGATTCGCTCTACTTAGCCCTGATCGTCCTATTTGCCCTCGGCCTTCGGATCGGATACAATCTCATTTTTGTGGCGCCGGGCTACTTGCCCGAGCTGGACGCGCGAGAGTACAGTGATATCGCGTCCAGTCTGGCATCCGGTGAAGGTTACCGCTTGTCAAGCGGCCAGTACACCGCAATCCGACCACCTCTGTTCCCGCTACTCCTTGCCGGCGTTTACCGGCTATGCGGAGCTGAGAATTACGTTGCTGGGCTCACACTGGAGGCGTTACTCGGATCGCTGGTCTGCGCTGCGGCATACAGCGTGGCCAGAAGCCTGGGAGGGGTTGCGGCGGGGCGGATCTCCGCGTTCATCGTGGCGACGTATCCGCTGTTGATCTATCCGAGTACTTCGCTGCTGTCAGAGCCTTTGTTCGCCCTCTTAGTCACCTGCGCGAGTGCTGCGGCGCTGCGGACGCTCGATCACCCCAGGTGGACATCCTACGTGTCGACTGGGGCGTGGATCGGCCTTGCCTGGTTGACTCGCCCCAATGGCGCAGCGTTGTTGCCATTTGTTGCCCTCTGGTTGCTTATTGCCAGCCGGAGTTCACTGAGAACCAGGTGTGCCGGTATTGCCCTCTTGGTAGCTGTAAGCCTGACGGTTGCCGCTCCCTGGATAGTACGCAACTACTTGGTCATGGGGAAACTCATCCCGACCACTACCATGAGTGGTGCCGTTCTCTTCGGCTCCAACAATGAGCGCATTCTCACGGAACCAGATCTCCGCGGCGATTGGGTATCGCCCTGCGAAGTGCCGGGGGCGGGCTGGACGTGTACATTGGATGAAATCGGCCGCGATGAAGCCTGGAGCAAACTCGGTCGCAATTTCATCATTGCCCACCTATCAGATCTGCCGAAGATGGTCTGGTGGAGGTTCGAAAAGTTCTGGCACCTCTACCCGTTCAGGCACGGATTTCCTGAGGTGGTGGGCCATGTGTATTATGTGGCAGTTGCCACTTTTGCGATTGCGGGCACCTGGTTGCTGCGGAGGCAGTGGCGCAAGGCCGGAGTATTGTGGTCTGTGGTCGCGTGTTTCCTGGTCACCGGACTGATTTTCTGGGGCGGATTCCGGATTCGCATGCCGGCTGAGCCCGCCCTGATTGCGCTGGCAGCTGTCGCGCTGGCTTCGACTCCAAAGCTCGTTCGAGCGCACATGTCGCGCCAGCAGGAGTGTTGATATGCTCAACGTGGGTGTGATAGGGGTTGGTTCCATGGGGCGCAATCATGTCCGCGTCCTCGCGCAGATGCCAGAGGTGAACGTGGCAGCGCTCTCGGACACGAACGAGGAGTCCCTGCAGCAGATCGCGCGCACGTATCGTGCTGACGCATACGCCGACTACCAGGAGATGCTCGACCGCGTGAAGCTGGATATGGTGGCCGTTGCCGTTCCCACTCGCCACCACCAGGCAGTGACACTGGCCGCCATCGAACATGGCGCGCACGTCTTCGTCGAGAAGCCACTGGCCAACAGCGTTGTGGAATGTCGCGCGATGATCGAAGCGGCGCATCGAAAGGGCGTGCACCTGGGAGTGGGGCACATCGAGCGCTTCAATCCGGCGATCCTGGAGCTCAAGCGCCGTCTCGACAGCGGGCAACTCGGAAGGGTTTTTCAGATTCGATCCCGCCGCGTCGGCCCGTACCCCGCCCGCATCATGGACGTTGGGGTTGTCTTCGATCTGGCGACCCACGAGCTGAACATCATGGAGTATCTGATCGGCTCTCCCATTCAGAACCTGTACGCAGAGACTGAAAAGGAAATCCATGCCAGCCACGAGGACCTGCTCTCCGGACTTCTCAAATTCGCCAACGGCGCAGTCGGGGTCCTTGATATCAACTGGCTGACTCCCACCAAGATTCGCGAGCTATCTATGCTCGGCGAGCGCGGCATGTTTCATGTCAACTACCTCACGCAGGAGCTGTACTTCTACGAGAACAACTATGCCAACGGTTGGGAGGGGATGGTTGCCCTGATGGGGGTCAGCGAGGGCCGCATCACAAAGTACGAGATCAGGAAACGCGAACCCCTGGTGGAGGAGCTGGAGAGATTCGTCGGAGCGATCTTGCGGGACGAAGAGCACCTCATCACGGGTGAAGAGGGAATGCGTGCCGTATACCTGGCAGAGAAAATGGTGGATTCCGGACTGAGGCACCAGATCCTGATGGTGAACGGGGTTTAGCAGGCAGACAGAGTCACGCCCTAAGCCGCGAATAGCCAGGCCTGCCAGTGACGCGAACCGAAAGCTTGCCAACTAGTGTGGATCTGAAATGTCGGCTGACATCACCCCCAGGCTGAACATATGGCTGGAGCACGACGGCAAGGTGGTCCTGAGCCCATGGCGATTGCGACTGCTGGAGGCGGTTGACCGGGCAGGATCCATTTCCGGAGCAGCCGAGTTGCTGAATGTTCCCTACAAGCTGGCTTGGGAGAGGCTGGCCGAGATGGAAGAGGGATCTGGCTCGCCCCTCCTGGAGCGACATGTGGGCGGGTCACACGGCGGAGGGGCGAGTCTCACTCCCGAGGGACGAGCGCTGATCGATCGCTTTGCGCACTTCATGGCCGTGATGGAAGTTGCGCTGGCCGAGGAATTCTCCTCGCATTTCCCGCGCATCTAGCGCTCAGGGCGAGCGCCAAGCCTGCCCGCCCGGCACCCTCATGACTGGTCCTGCACCACGAATGTCCAACTGACGCGAGAATCGGATCGTACACGGCCCATGAGTCATGGGCTGAGCCACTTGTCATTTTCTGCTTTATTGTGTATATTTGCGGTAGTAAGCCCTTGTGGGATTGCGTGGGAAGCTCGAGCACGCCAGCGCTGTCGGCGGTCTTCCGTTGATGATCCAAGTTCGCCCTGGGACGTCTTGTAGTGTGAGAGGGCCGGACAAGTCAGAGTCCAACCTGGCCCGGAATGTTCAGGTAAAGAGCGCTATGTCAAGATGACATAGCGCTCTTTCTATTGGCCCTGTCCGTCTTGGGCCGGGGCGCGGTTGCCTGAGGCAGCTACCTAGACACTGGTGAGTGGCGTCAATCCGCGAACTTTGAGGCGCAGGAAATCATGCTTGTTGACGTAGCCATCTATGGAAGGCTTGCTCATCTGTTGGGGGGCAAGTTCGTCGCCACTCAGGAGATCTCTCTTCCGGACAACGCCAAGGTCAAAGAACTCTATTCGCTGATTGGCATTTCTCCGGAGGAGACGTCGTATGTCTTCATCAACGCCGTCCTTTCGGATATGCCGGGTCTGCACGTGGTCCTTGAAGACGAATTGCACGATGGGGATCACATAGGCATTTTCTCTGTTGGCTATATGTGGCCCTATCAGTATCGCGAAGGGGCAGCGATCTCACGCCGTGTACAGGCAGCTTTGGCTGAACGCGGCGCTTTGCAGCACAGCACAAAACCTATCATTCCCTGAAAGGAGCATGTCATGGCTAGGAAGATTCTCCGCATCAATATGACTGACCTGAAGGCCACTTACGAGGATATTCCCCAGAAGTGGGCAAAGTGGGCCGGTCGCGGCCTCACCTCTTCCATCATCGCAGATGAAGTGGATCCCTTGTGCCACCCGCTCGGACCGAACAACAAGTTGGCGATCGCTCCGGGATGGGTTTCGGGCACACCGGCAGCGCCGAGCAGCGGCCGCACCTCTTTCGGCGGTAAGAGCCCGCTGACCGGCGGCATCAAGGAAGCCAACTCCGGCGGCCAGGGGGCCCAGGTGCTGGCCCGCCTGGGGTATGCCGCCATCGTGCTGGAAGGCAAACCGG
Organism: Anaerolineales bacterium UBA2232; assembly: GCA_002348045.1. The sequence goes on along the minus strand of DDYO01000041.1, from coordinate 154 downwards.
CCGACGATACGCTTTACAAAATGGTCATCAACAAGGACGACGTCACCATCGAGGCCGACAACAGCTTGAAGATGCTGGGCAACTACGACCTGGTGGATAAGATGAAGGCCGCCTACGGCGACCGGATCGCCTGCATCTCCATCGGCCCGGCCGG
>DDYO01000309.1 GCA_002348045.1 Anaerolineales bacterium UBA2232 | reverse complement strand
TTCGATCACCCCAATATTGAAGCCGTCCGCGATGATCCAGGCGACGGCGGTGAGGGCCGCCACGCCCAGCGCGATGTAAAACAGCCAGCCGGCGGCTTTATCGGCCAGGATCTGCGTGCGGCTTTTGGACTGCTGCGCCTGTTCCACCAGGCGCATGATGCCTGCCAGGGCGGTCTGGTCGCCGGTGGCGGTGACCTGCACCCGCAGGCTGCCGTCGCCGTTGATCGATCCGGCAATCACCCTGGCGCCCACCGCTTTGTCCACCGGCATGGACTCGCCGGTAATCATCGACTCGTTGACGGCTGACTCGCCGTCCACCACCTCGCCGTCGGCGGGGATGCTGGCGCCCGGGCGTACCAGCAAGCGGTCGCCGGTGCTCAGCTGCGATGCCGCCACCGTCTCCAGGCTGCNNTCTCGATCCAGTGGCCCAACAGCATTATGTCGATCAGCGTCACCAGCTCCCAGAAAAAGCCCTGCTGTCCCGGGAGCAGTAGCGCAGCAACGCTGTAGACAAAGGCGACGCTGATGGCCAGCGAGATCAGAGTCATCATCCCCGGCTGGCGACTGCGTAACTCTGGCACTGCCAAACGCAGGAATGGTATCCCGCCGTAAAGGAAGATGGCTACGGCGAATAGGGGACCGACCCAGTCACTGCCCGGGAAGGCCGGCATGGTGAAGCCCAGCCACTCCTGAAGCATGGGGCTATACAGAAGCACTGGGACGCTCAGGATCAGCGAGACCCAGAAGCGCCGGCGGAACATCTGCTCGTGACCGGCATGGTCAATATGGGCGCCGTGCTCGGCGCCATGGTCCGGATGAACTTGCCCTGAGCCAGGGCGCGTCTCCGCGAGAGCCCCGTGGGTCTCGGAATGCGCCGACTGCTCATGCTGTGCCTCGGTGTGGACTTCGTGAGACTCGGGGTACGTCCCATGCTGGTGCTCGTGCGCGCCCTCGTGAGTCATCGGGCGTTCTGCGCGCATTTCTACCTGACTTCCAGGATGATGACGGTCATCACCCTTGGCAGCGTGGCCCGGTCCGCCGCCGGACGAATTGCTCGTTGCCATAGCACTAATTCCCCTTTCCTTGATCCTGATGCGGAGGCACCAGGCCGAGACCTGAAGGCGACTACAGCAGAGCTCCGCCCTGCTGTAGTCGCCACGTGCAGACTCACTACCCCGGCACGGGCCTTGGACTAGCCCGTTTCCTCCATCATCTCGATGAAGTCACCGTGCCAACTGTGGTACCAGACATCGCCCGTGCTCCCGTGGACGCTCAGCATACCATCCATTTCGCCATCCTTCAGAAAGTGCAGTGTATAGTAGCCGTAGAAAGGATCGGCCTCGCCGGCTGTCCGGCCCGGCAGATTGGCGTCGAGCCAACGCTGAGCCACATCCTCGGCTTCGGCGGCCGATACGGTCATCTCCCCTGTGCCCCGCACAGCTCGACCACGCCCCATCATGCCGCCCCTTCCCATCCAGCTACCGGCCATCATGCCATACTTGGCATTCCACATCATGTTCGGCCCCGGCTCCGGCCCCACCGCACCGGTATCTTTGTCGACCAGCAGCTCCATGGCGCCGATACCCGTGTCTTCCTCAGAGACGATGGCGTAATAGTTGCGCTCGAACGCCATGACCTCCTTCACCTCGAGGCCCGTGTAGCCCAGGTTCTGCACATAGCGCTCGACCGCGGCCTTTGCCTCGTCCAGCGAGGTGACCTCAGCCTGGTCGGGGGTGGCGCTACCACCGTCACACAGCCCCCACCGTGAGACGCCGCGGGGCACGCCTGACGTTCCACAGGTCGTGCCGTATCCATTGACGTCGCCAATGCCATACCCCATCCTACCAGGCCCCATTGGGCCATAGCCCGTCCTGGCGCCCCCAAACCGACCCTGAGCCCAAGCAGCCCCAACCCATAGGCCACTGACCACCACCACGGCCGCCAGTGCCACAATCCCCAACGTTATCAGTGTAATCTTCACAGGTCTCCCCTCCATAGTGTCGGCTGGTCTACGGTGTTACCGCATCCCATCCGAGATAGCTTGTTTTACCACGTCGTACTCTTCGGGGCTGATCTCGCCCCGTGCATAACGCCTGTCCAGGATCTCACGGGCACTCAAGTTATGACCGGTCGCCCGCGGTCGGTTGGCGTGTGGGAACAGGGTCCCCACCAGCCACACCCCCAGAGCAATCAACGCAGCCCAGAACCCAACCATCAACAACAGACCGAAGCCCATTCCCCATCCCATCATCATCGTGTCCCCTCCATCTACCTAACTCACCAGTGATTCCTTGATGCGCTCGAACTCCTCGCGATCGATCTCACCACTGGCGTAGCGGCGCCTAAGGATTTCCAGCGGCACCTCGTTCGTGTGGACAGGCGTCCTCCCGTTACGAGTCACGGCGCTGACCAGCCATGCCAGGCCGCCCAGAACCACCACCCCAATGACGACCATCAGGATCCCGCCACCGAACCTATGCATCCCGTAGGGCTGGCGAAAGCCGCCCATCATGCCGGGACCCATCCCGTACGACGCCCCGCTCCACACCAGAGCGCCCACGACCAAAGCGATAACAAACAGCACAGCAACAGCCACCACACCCCCCAACACTGCATTACGTGCTCTCATCGTATCCACTCCCTTCGGATATTGGCGGCGCAGACCAGTGCCCGCTCCGCTCTTCCCCCATACCTGACACCAGTATAGAGGGCGTGGTTAACGAAACTGTATGGTCAGTGTAAAGATACGGTAAAGAAAACGAGCGCTACCCCCATCAGTGGTAGCGCTCACCATCCCAGACGAAGAAGGCTTCAGGGTACAGGCAGCGTAAAGCTGAACGTACTCCCCCGTCCCGGACCATCGCTTGCCGCCCGAATCCGTCCTCCGTGCGCCTCGACAAGGCGCTGGGCAATCGTCAGGCCGATGCCACTGCCGCCTCCGGCTCGGGAGCGTGACTTGTCCACACGGTAGAAACGCTCAAAGATGTGGGGGAGGTGCTCGGGCGCGATGCCGATCCCGGTGTCCTGCACAACCAAGAACACAGTCTGGCCCTCGCGACGCGCACGGATGGACACCCGGCCCCCAGCCGGCGTATACTGCAGCGCATTACCCACCAGGTTGAGCAGCACCTGGCCGATCCGGTCTTCGTCGGCCTGGACGGGCGGGAGATCCGGCGCAATGTCGACCTCCAGAGACACCCCCTTATCCTCAAACTGACGGCCCAGGCGGAGAACAACCGTCTCGACCAGGGTGGGCACTTGCGTGGGCCGTGGCTTGTGCTCGACTGCTATCGTTTCAACCCGGCTGAGCTCCTGTAGATCGCGAATCAGCCGCTGCAACCGGGCTGCCTCCTGGTGCACAAGCTGATAGGTCTCCGCGTCCGCAGGTAACACGCCGTCGATCAACCCCTCCATAGTGGCCTGAATGGATGACAGCGGTGTGCGCAGCTCATGAGCCACATTGCCAATCAACTCCATGCGCAGAGTCTCGGTCTGCTGCAGGCTGTCCGCCATCTGGTTGAATGATTGAGCCAGCCGGCCAAGTTCGTCGAGCTCCTCCCCCTTGCCACTGCCGGGCACGCCTACGCGCTCGCCATAGTGCCCACCGGCGATATGCTGGCTGGCAATCACCATCTCCTGTACTGGCGCCACCACCTGGCGGCTGATAAACAGGCTGAGCACCAATGCCGCCACAAAGGCGGCGGCCATTGACAAAGCCAGTGCCTCGGTCACGGCGTCACGAAAGCCGGCGAATAGGTCGAGTTCCATTGTGCTTGCATCAGAACCCATCAGCGAGGCCATGGCGGCCATATGCCGCTCAAAGGCCGAAGGGACGACCAATTCCGTCGCTGAAGCCACTACCACAGTGCTGATGAGGATCACCGTGAGGTATGACAGGAACAGCTTCCAACTCAGATGGCGCCGGATCTGACGCAACACCCTCACACCTCCTCGTCCACGAAGCGGTAACCCACCCCGCGCACGGTGACTATGAAACCGTCACCGCCCAGCTTCTGCCGGATGTGGCCTATATGGACGTCCACCACCCGTTCCTCACCGAAATAACTGTAACCCCAGACTTGCTGCAGAAGCTGCTCGCGGCTGAGCACCATGCCACGGTGCTCGGCCAGGGCCCTAAGCAGGTCAAACTCGATGGCGGTCAGCTCAACCGGTTCGCCGTCAGCCCACACCTGGCGGCTGCCCGTGTCAATGCGCACGTGGCGGAAGGCCATGATGAGCGCCTCGGACTGGGAGACGCCGCCCTGCATCCGCCGCAAGGCCGCTTTGACACGTGCAACCAGCTCGCGAGGGCTGAAGGGCTTGGTCAGATAGTCATCGGCGCCCACTTCCAGGCC
>DDYO01000102.1 GCA_002348045.1 Anaerolineales bacterium UBA2232 | reverse complement strand
AGGCCGAACTTGATGCGTGGCTCGTGCATGGGGTGCTCTTGCTTCTTGACTACCATGGCATACTTCTCGGTGCCTCGCCCAATCTTCTGGGCTGCTCGATAGGTGCCCTCGGCCAGCAGTCCGCCAAAGCCGCGACGGTGGACGATGTCGTCCACCAGCTCGACCATGGCCTTGGTGTTGCCAAACCGTAGCTCCCGGCCGTCTGTGTCGGCGGTGGTGAGCAGTCCTCGCTCAAAACACTCCATCGCCCAAGCGATGGCGACGCCAGCGGCGATGGTGTCGAGGCCGTAGGCGTTGCACAACTCATTGGCGTAGGAGATCGCCTCCAGATCATCGATGCCGCAGAGTGACCCCAGCGCACCCACGGTTTCGTACTCCGGCCCGCCGTACGCTGGATCGGTCTTGTACTCGCCGTCGGTCTTGACCACCCGCTTGCAGCGGATCGGACAAGCGTAGCACGTGTCGCGGTCGATGAGGATGGTTTCGGTCATGGTCTGGCCGGTGATCTTCTCGGCGCCCTCGAACGAACCTTCCTGGAAGTTGCGGGTGGGCAGGCCGCCGGCCATGCTCAGGCCGATGAGGCCGCCATCGGTGCCGTGATCGTGGAGCCGCCGAGGAAAGTCAAACTCCATAAAGTTGTCCGTCAGCCACTTGGCGAGTTCCTGAACCTTGGCCTTGTCCTCGACAGGGACCTGACCGGTGCCCCGCACGGCAACCGCCTTGAGCTTCTTGGAGCCCATCACGGCGCCCAGGCCGGTGCGACCGGCTGCCCGGCTCACGTCGTTCAACACATTCGAGATCTTGACCAGGTTCTCGCCGGCAACACCGATCTGCGCTACGCGGATGCGCTTGTCGCCCAGCTCCTGCTGCAGTACCTCATCAACCTCCGCGGTTTTCTTGCCCCAAAGGTGCTTGGCGTCGCGGATCTCCACCTTGTCATCCTTGATCCACAGGTAGACAGGCTCCTTGGCGGCGCCGGAGACGATGATGGCATCCCAGCCCGCCCGCTTGAGCTCAGCACCCCAGAACCCGCCGGCTTCCCCCGCCCCGAAAGCTCCAGTGAGGGGCGACCTGGCGCCCACGGCATGGCGGCCATTGCCGCCAGCTGGAGTGCCGCTGATGACCCCGGGTGCAAAGACCAGGAGATTGTCCGGGCCCAGGGGATCGGTGCCCGGCTTGAGCTCATTTAGCAGATAGTGGGCGATGAGCCCCCAGCCGCCAAAGTAGGTGCGGAAGAATTTTTCCCCAGGCTGCTCGATGTCGATCTTGCCGGTGGAAAGGTTGACGCGCAGAATCTTGTTGAAGAACCCCCCTGCCATTTCGTTGCTGCCTCCCTGGTGTGATGGCTACCGCGTGCCGATGCGTTGCGCCCGCGGAGAGCATGTTACGGGAAGCATTATGCCCAAGCGGTCACTGTTGGTCAAGAGGGCGTGGACGGCGCGAGCCGGTTGACGCCTTGCCCGATGGGACTTATACTCATCGGCGAATCTCGAGTGTGTCGCCGAGGGAGGTGCATGTCACCAGTCATCAACGTCAACAGCCCGGGAACCCGCCGCAACCAGGCCAGGCGGACCATCGCCGAGCTCCTGCGCCAGCTGATGGTCAAGCGTCAACTGGATGATGAGGCGAAGGATATGGCTGCGCAGATCGTGTTTTGCTTGAGGGAAATCGCGAATACGGTGGATGTGAGTTGCGAGGCTTGGGAAAAGCGCAACTATTTTGTTAAAGCGGACCGATTCCGCATGCAGTGGGAGTGGGCTCAGTCTGCTGCAGGGAACCTGGTCCAAGTCATCGTGTCCGGGAGCTGGGAGAGCCTGCCCCAGCAACTGGCCAACCTTGTGCCCCACTTTGCCGATATTCGCGTGACCAAGATGACGCGTTCAGCATCGGACTGGAAGGGGCGCTACCAGCAGCTAGTTCAGGAGGGAAACCGCGAACATGTTTTTTGAACTGAGGCAGTATCGGTGCAAGCCCGGCCAGCGCGAGCGCTGGGTCCGGTTCATGGAAGAGGTGATCATCCCGTTCCAGATCTCCAAGGGGATGGTGGTGTCTGGCAGTTTCGTTGGCCAGCAGGAGGAGGACCTGTACGTCTGGATCCGCCGGTTCGAGAGCGAGGAGGAGCGCGAGGCTCTCTACGCGGCGGTCTATGAGACCGACTATTGGAAGAACGAAGTGGCGCCTCAGGTGGGGGAAATGTTGGACCGGGAGAAGACTGTGGTCACCCGAGTCGAACCTTCGCCCAAATCGGTCATTCGCTAGCAGTCTCAATCAACCGTTAGACCTTGGGCGGATCGATTCGTGCTGGAAGCTGCGTGGGATGGTGTACAGAGCCCAAGCGGGGCTTGACGATGTAGCGTGCGCTCGAAGCTGCGCCAGCCCTGCGGGCCTGGCCCGATCGTGGGACACAGCAGTGCTGGGCTCGAAGGCCCCGGTGGGTCACACCGGAGGGGTCTAGTATAAGGAGGATGCACAATGGGTAGTTGGCTGGAGGGCAAGACAGCCATCGTCATTGGCGAACGGGACGGGGTGCAAGGACCGTCTATCGTCCAGTGTCTCGAGGCTGCCGGTGCCAAGGTGGTGTTTACCGTCACCGAGTGTTTTGTCTGAACGGCAGCGGGGACAATGGATCCGGAGCAGCAGGCTCAGATCAAGGGCATCGCCGATGCGGCGCAGGGCGACGGGGGACTCAAGAACCTCATCGTGGTCCTGGGCGCCAGCGACATCGAGGGAGCCCTGATCTCGGCCGAAACGGTCACCACTGGTGACCCGGGCTACACCGGTCCATTGGCCGGAGTCTCGTTGGGACTCCCCGTGTATCACATTCTGGAACCAGATATCAAGGAGGCCGTCCCACCAGAGGTCTACCAGGAGAACGTGGGCATCTGGGAACTGATGGTGGACGTCGAGGCCATCGGCCGCGAGTTCCGCAAGATCCGCGAACAAAACGGGCAGATGGGGGGCTGAGATGCGGCTGGAGATTCACAATGTAGATATCGACCGGGTTGAGGCGGGCAAGCGCACCCAGGCTCAGAACGGCGTGCTTGCGGTCAATTCGGCCGAGCTTGTGGAGCTGATTTGCCGGGACCCGAGGATCTCGTCGGTGGACGTTGACATTGTCCACCCGGGCGATCGAGTTCGGGTGATTAACCTGCTGGACGTGGTGCAACCCCGCTGCAAGCTGGACATGTTTGAGGCGGATTTTCCCGGGTTCGTGGGAAGATTGCGGGTCGCCGGTTCCGGTAAGACCAGGTCCTTGCGAGGCGTCGCGGTGCTCGTCAGCAATCCGCATACGACGCGCAAGTACTCTGCCCTGGTCGACATGTCAGGCATGGGCGCCGAAATGAGCAAGTATGCCAGCCTGCACAACGTGTGCATCGCTCCCCACATTGCCGATGGCGTGGCCGAGCGCGACTTTGAGGACGCGGTAAAGATCGCTGGGCTCAAGACAGCGGTCTTCCTGGCAGCATCGGCGGCCGACCATCCAGTGGCCGAGGTTCAGGTGTACGATCTTGAGATTCCGGAGCTGCCGCGCGAGTCCAAGCTGCCCCGCATCGCCTACTACTATCAGGGCTACAGCCCGCAGCACGACCATCACGGCATCTCCGACCCCATCTACTATGGTGTTGACATCCGCAACCTTACGCCAACCGTCATCCATCCCAACGAAGTCCTTGATGGAGGCGTGGTGGGGGCGCACACCATCCGCTGCATGGACACGTACTCCGTTCAGAACCACGGCGTCATCTCAGAGCTCTATGCTCGTCATGGCCAGGATCTGCTTTTTTCTGGCGTGGTGTTTGGCCCGGCGAACATGGAGCCGGTCGCTCGAAAACGCGACGCCCAGCGCGCTGCGAGCCTGGTGAAGCACGTCCTGGGCGCCGACGGCGTCATCATCACCAAAGTACACGGGGGGATGCCCCACGTCGACGTGGCGCTGGTAGGCGAGGAATGCGAAAAGCTGGGCGTGCGCACCGCGGTGTTCACCCAGCCGGTGATCAGTTACGGCACCCTGGCCGACACACTGCTGTTCAACAACGAGTCCTTGGACCTGATCATCACGGTGGGGTCGAATCTGGAGCGGTTCAAGCTGCCGCTGGACGCGGACCGCTTCTTCGGTGGACCACCCAACACCAAGGTCTTCCTGGCCGACCCGGGCGAGCAACACGCCAACGATCCGGTGATTGACCAGGAGGAAATGCTCGTTGCCGGAGTGCACGACCTGACGGGCGGGGCCACGATCGTGGTCAGAGAATACTAGGCGGCGGAAGAGAGGCACACGATGGAGAAAAAGCTGAAAGTCGTCCACTACGTCAACCAGTTCTTTGGCCAGATCGGGGGCGAAGACAAGGCAGGCGTCGGCTTTGAGGTGCGCCAGGGCGTCGTTGGCCCGGGAGTGCTCCTGCAGCGGTTGCTGGCAGAGCACGCGGAAGTGGTGGCAACGGTTATCTGTGGAGACAACTATCTCTCGGCAGACCCGGACAACGCCGCGGCCGAAGGCCTGGCCCTGATCGAGCCCTTTGCGCCGGACCTCTTTGTAGCCGGCCCGGCCTTTGAGGCCGGCCGTTACGGCGTGGCGTGCGGCGCTATGTGCAAGGCGGTGTCCGAAAAGCTGGGGATTCCCGTGGTGACCGGCATGTACGAAGAGAACCCCGGCGTCGAGATGTACCGCAAGTTCGCCTACATCTGCCGCACAGGCCGCAGCACCCGGGACATGGCCGACGCCCTGCAGAAGATGGTCCGCCTGGCGTTGCACCTGGCGCAGGGGGAAGTGAACCCCCAGCTGGTCAGTCACGAAGCCATCCCCAAGCCGGCGGACTATGACTATTTCACCCGGCTGCTGCTGCGCAATGAGTACACCGACCAGACTGCAGCCCAGCGGGCCGTGGACAAGCTGCTGGCCAAGATCGCCGGTCAGCCTTTTGAGAGTGAGGTTATCCTGCCCAAGTTCGAGAGCATCGAGCCTCCGCCGCCGGTGGTCGACCTCTCCACGGCGGAGGTGGCCCTGGTGAGCGATGGGGGACTGGTGCCCAAGGGAAACCCTGACGGTTTGAGCGGGAGGGGTAACTTGCGCTGGACGACCTATGAGATGGACGAGTTCCTGCCAGCAGAGTACCGGCCGGCTGACTATGAAGTGGCACACACCGGCTATTTCCCTGACGAGGTGGTGAACAACCCGTTCCGCCTGGTGCCCGCCGACGTTCTGCGCGACCTGGTGCAGGAAGGCCGGGTGGGCAAACTACACCACACCTTTTTCTGCACGTCGGGCAACGCCACGGTCACCCGCCGCTGCGCCGAGATGGGCGTGGAGGTGGCCGCCGAGCTGAAACAACGGGGCGTCGATGCGGTGATCTTTACTTCCACCTGAGGCTCCAGCACTCGTTGCGGGTCAACGATGGCGGCAGAGATCGAAAAGGTCGGGATCCCCGTGGTGCAGATTTCGGCGGTGCCCAACGTGGCGCAGATGGTGGGCGTGAACCGCATTCTGAGAGGGCAGACCGTGCCCTGTGTGGTGGGCAACTCGGCGCTCAACAGGGAGCAGGAAAAGGAACTCAGGCGCAAGATCCTGTCGCGGGCGCTGGAGATGCTGCAGATGCCGGCCCCCGGACCCAAGGTGGTGTACACCTTGGACGGGACCGAATAGATTTTCACTGCGACAAGGGACCGAGGGAGGAGAAGAATGACGGTTGTCGTGGATGCGGCTACCTGGGAGTTGGAGGTGCAGCAGTCGGACCGACCGGTGCTGGTAGACTTTTGGGGCCCGCGCTGTGTGCCCTGCATGCGCCTTTTGCCCCAGGTGGAACAGCTCGCTAAGCGTTGGGGAGAGCAGCTCAAGGTGGCCAAGGTGGATGCGTCCACCAACCGGCGATTGTGCCTCACCCTGAAGGTGCTGAGCCTGCCCACATTCCTGGCATTCAAGGACGGCGTCGAAGTCAAACGCCTCACCGGCGAGGGCATCACCATCCCACAGATCGAGGCAGCGGTGCAGGAGCTGCTGGGCGGGGAGGCATCGGCATGACCGTTGTCATTCAACAGGCGGCCTACGTCATCGTCCACGTCCCCGACCTGGTGCGCTACGGCTCCAAACCGTCCCGGGAGATCCCCCTAAACCCCACCCTGCAGGACCAGCTGGATGCCCACGTGCGGAGCTTTGAGGAGGCGGTGGCCTACCCACCCCATCAGGTCTTTGTAGGCAACGGCGAACCCGACGACCTTCACGACGTGCCGAAACCGTGGTATCGACATCTGGATGCCAACGCCACGCGGGAGGGGCCGTTCGGCGAGATCTTTCCCGAGGACGAGTTCTACGGCTGGCTCAAGCTGGCCGACGACTTTGACCTGTTGTTGCTGCGGGATTCGTTCGTGCCTCGGGTACGGCCGGCCTTGGAGGCCCATCCCCTGCTGTCCGCCGGGCTGCTGGCCAAGCTGGGCGCGGGCCATCCGTTGGAGCGCCTTCAGGAGGCTGTCGCCCAGGGAACGGCCCTGCCTCTCTACTTCCGGGGCGAGATGGTGGGCTGTATCCGCCGCGACCACGACCAGGACGATTCCCTCAAAGCCGAGGTGTTGCTAGAGAACCTGATGGCCAAGGCCAGCGGCACGCTGGCGATAAAGCACCTGCTGCGCCGGGCCGGGCGGGACCCCCAGGACATCTCGTTCGTACTGGACTGCACCGAGACCGCCTGCGGGGACCGATACAATCGGGGCGGTGGCAGTATGGCTAAGGCCATGGCCGAGATGTGCGGATGCGTCAACGCCACCGGCAACGACGTCCGTGCCTTCTGCTGCGGACCGGGCCACGCCCTGATCAACGCCGCGGCCCTAGTGGAAGCGGGCATCTTTGATCCGGTGGTGGTGGCCGGCGGCGGCTGCCTGGCCAAGGTTGGCATGAAGTCCATGGCCCACCTGAAGCACGACATGCCCATCCTGGAGGACGTGATTGCCGGCGTGGCCTTCCTGGTCACCAAAGATGACGGCGTCAGCCCCATCCTGCGGCTGGACTCGATCGGCAAGCACGATGTAGGCGCGGGTTCTCCCCAGCAGGCCATCATGACCTCCCTGGTGGTCAAGCCCCTGGCCAAGCTGGGCATCAAGATGACCGAAGTGGACAAGTACGCCACCGAGCTTCACAATCCGGAGGTGACCCTGCCGGCGGGGAGCGGCGATACGCCGGCCACCAACTACCGGCTGATGGCCGCCCTGGCGGTGATGGAGAAGCAAATCGGGCGCGGCGAGATGGACGCTTTCGTGAGGGAGCGGGGCATGCCCGGCTACTGCCCCACCCAGGGACACGTGCCGTCGGCGGTGCCGTTCATTGGCCACGCCATGGAAGCCATGGCCCAGGNNTCTTCCTGGGCCGCATGTGCCAGCTTTCGGATGGTATCTCCTTCCTGCTGGAGGCGAATCCTGGACCGTCACGCTAACGGCGGCCCGAGTGTTTGCCGGCGATAGAACGGTCGATGTGTACGGATCGCTGTGTGCTTTCGAATCGATCGCAGTGATTCAGTCCTTGATGGCTAATTGGCATGCCAACTGGATTGCTCAGACTACGAGTGCCTGCCCTGTGGCTTCCCGGTCGGTTTTGCACAGCAGCCACAGGATTGGACTCGAAACACCGCTCTGCATCGGACCACACTCGCAATGCTGGGCTATCGCCAGTTCTTACATCTCGAGGATGCCGCCATTTGTCTCCTCGTCAGCTCGGTACGGCCCGATCTTCTCGCGAAGCGTCTTCCTGACTTGTTCAATCTTGCCCGCGTCGCTGCTCGGGAACGTCTGAGTCTTGTCCACACGCTTTAGTTCGTCCATCGCTCTCTCGATGTACACCTGAGCTGAGGCCAGGTCTTTCGCCTCATAGAGTATGAGGCCGTGCCTCGCTGCTGCAACCACGTACGCCATTGACGGATGCTGTATCTTCTCAGCCAAGGTCAGCGCTTGGCTTGACAACTGCAGCGCCTCACGAACGCTTCCCGCCTTCGAAACGCAGTACGCTAAGTCAGCCAGAGCTGCCCCAATGCCGCCTGGTTCCTGTATGCTTAACTTCCTCACGCTGTAGCTGACACGAAAGTGCTCCTGTGCTTTCGCAAAGTCCTCCTGGTCCAGGTAGACATCTCCGATCGATGAGGCGCAATAAGCGTAGTTCTCGTGGTCGCCGACCTGCTGGAAGATTTCCATTGCGTCTTGGAAGAGGCCAAGAGCACGCTTGGAATCTTTGGCTCTCCAGCTAGCTTCGAGGCCGATCTGCCTGAGGCACTGCGCTCGACAACGTTTCCATCGAACAACGGCCTCCTCGNNCGAACGGCTGGCCAGGGCCTTCTCGGCCTCAAGCAGCGTTGGCTCAACGATCTCCAGCACCGAGTCGAACTCACGCTGTTGGACATGGCCGTATGCTATGTCGTTGACGCGGAACCAAGCTGCCAAGTCAAGCCGTCCCATCGACTGTGCGGCGCTGATTGCCATTCGGGCGAGTTTGGCCCTCTCGTTCACGAGAAGGTAGGTGCCGAGCACTGGGCCGATCAAATCAAAAAGACTAGTAACGCAGGCACTGAGCTCGTACTCTGCGGCTCGGTCAATCAGACAGAATAAGGTATTTCGCTGCAAGGCCTTCAGCCAGCCTGCTCGTGCACCCATGTTCATTCCTTGGAGCAGGCCGCAGTAGTGGGCCGAAGCGCGAGTGCACATGTCAGCCAGAACGTCCCGCACCGGCCGGTCTGCAAGTTTGGCTGCGGGCAGGGATTGCCTCAGGTACTGCCTTGTAAGGTAAAGGGTATTCCAGAAGCCACTCTGCACCTCTAGGATCAGCCGGAAATCAGCCAGTACCCTCAGGTCGTTGCCGAACTCAAGCTCATCGGTTGGCTGTCGATTGGTCATGGATCTAAGGAGCTCATCATCCACGCCTTCTGGGAACATGTAAACAGCCCAACACAGCTTGCGCTGCTCAGTGCTAAGCCGTTCATATATTCGCTCGAAAAGTCTTCTAAGTATCTCATCGCTATCTCGCGCAGCAAACAAATCATCGAAGTTTTCACATCCTGCCTCCAAGACCCGCACGGCCTGGTACAGAGCAAGAGGTCTGCCCTCGCATTTCTCAACGACTTGAGCCAACTGGTCCTGGTCTATTGGCAGCCCGGGACCCTTGCCGGTTGCTCGGATGAAAGCGACGGACTCCTCCGGCAACATGCCTCTGAGCTCCATTAAGTGAGAGGCTCCATTTTTCGCCGCATCTGAGCTTGTGGTCAGCAGAGAGGCATTCGGAGGAAGCCGGCTGCTGAGGTCCTGAAGCCTCGCCTTGTCCTCAAATGCAAGGAAGTCAGTCGCGTCCACGATGATCAGGACTCTCTTACCACACTTGTTCAGGTCCTCGATCTCTTTGCACACCACCTCGAGTTGGTCGTCGTACTCGGTCATCGCGAGCGTGACTCTGTTCTTCAGGCGTCGACTGACATCCTCGAGTAGCGACCCTGCACTGGTGATGACCATGCCGCGCTCAGGGCCGTAGCTGGTCCACAAAAACATGTCATACACAGCTTCAACGGCGCAGGAGATGACTACTTCCTGGGCTAGTCTTGTCTTACCCACTCCCGGCAATCCCGTGATGGAAACGGACCACGGCCGTCTCAAAACGAGTCCACTTGTGACAGCATCAACCCAGCTCTCTCCACCGTTCATCCTTCGATCCACGTACTCATTGTTAGGGAAGCTGAATCCTTCCAGGAGAACCCCCTGGAACCAGGTTCGTGCATCCCGCTCCGCTTCCTGAAACACGAGCCAGAGGTCCGACACGACGCCCTTCTTGACCTCGTAGCACTGAGCAGTACTGAGATTCATGAGGCTAGCTACGGCCTCCATTGTGGCCCCAAGCAAGTAGAACTGGTTCAGCAGTTGAAAGCTTCGGGTGAGAAGTCCGTTCCCGGGTTGACCTTGCCACTCGAAGTTCCTGCGTATCAAGTCAGTCATGACTTGGAATGTTGCCTTCCCGCGGTTGTAGGCACTCAGCCTGCTGCCGATTGTTCTGCGCACAGGAAGCGACTTGCCCAGTGCCGAGTTCCCGAGATCGGTCAGCCTCTGCCTGTGCAGCAGGTCAATGCCGCGATCGAAGTCGTCTCTACTAATGTCACACATCGGTCTCCTCCCTCTCACTGAACCTTCGGCTGGGACAGAAGATTTCCCATAGATATTCTACCACAACCAGGACCAAGCTACCTCTGATGTTCCTCCGGAAGCCCTCCGCACAGGCTCCGGTTTGCTCGGCGAGTTCCGAAGCGACAGGCAGCNNGTCAGCCCAGAGTGATGCCATACGGCTCCGCGAGTCCTGCAAGAGCATGAACCTATTGGAGCCTGACATCGGCTGCGATATACTCCGTTGTGTAGTGCAAGGCGCTTAGTGTTGGTTTGCTTTCGGGTCGCGGAGTTACTAGTATGGAGCAGCTGACCAGCTCGGCATGCGTCCTGGGTAGACACGCAGCTCGCGTGAAGTAGGGACATTCATGGGAGGACACAAAGATGCTGTCCTATTCTGACGTCGTTGTCGGACTTCAGACTGAAGAAAGGATCACTTATGAGATGTACG
>DDYO01000012.1 GCA_002348045.1 Anaerolineales bacterium UBA2232 | reverse complement strand
CATCGATTTATAGCTGTGGTCATTATAACGTTAGTTTTCACAATTAAGTACTAGTCTACGGCCCACTCTACGCCAGGGTCAGAGGTATGGACATGACACGTTCGAGACAGTCTGATAGATAAGTTGCAATCTTGCTGAATCCATGCTATTCTTAGGCATGGATAACGCTTCGCTTACGGTCTCAAAGCCAACGCTGATAGAACTGCAACCGCAGCTTGGCACTCCAATCGGCAAACGCCTTCGTTTTCTCCAAAGTGACGGCCAGTGTGCCGTCTTTCTCGGCGACACCGCGATTCATCTTTATGACTCCCAGGACTCGGGAGCACAGGCGGCTGTGATAGCACTACTGGCGCGAGCCCGCGCCGCCACTGACATTGAGTTAGCTGAGACATTCAACTGCCACCGGAACACGGTAGCGCGGCTGGAACGACGCCTGGAGCAGGCGGGGATAGCGGGGGTGGTGTCGCTGAAACGGGGCCCGAAGAGCCCCCGCAAGGTCACGCCTGCCGTTAAGGAGGTGATCAGGGAGCTTTCCCGCCTGGGTTCTCTGAAGGTGACCCGGTCCATTGAGCAGCGCACCGGGGTTCGCCTCAACCGAACCTACGTGAGTTCCCTCCTGAAGCAGGTGCGGGCGGCCGAGCAACCAGGGCTGTGGTGGGAGTTCAAACCAGCGTCGGTGGTGGGGTCTGAACCGGAAGCCGATGGAGAAGAACCATCGGCAGTAGGGGAGTCGGTGGTTGGACAGGAGCCGGTACTGGAGATAGGCGAACCACTGGTGGCGCTCCCCGACGAGCCCCGGCGGGGCCGCTACCTGGGCGCAGCGCTCTACTATCCGGCGCTGCAGGCGCTGGGGCTTCTGGAGGCCGCGGCGTCCTGCTTTCGTCTCCCCGGCGCGGCGAAGTTCGGAGTTCGAGCGGTGATGCTGACGCTGTTCTTCCTGAGCCTTTTCAGCAAGACGACGCCGGAAGCGGCCAAACACCTGCAACGTTGGGACTTTGGTCCCTTGGTGGGCACGGAGCGAGCCCCGGTGGTGAAGACCCTGCGGCGCAAGCTGGGAGATTTAATCAAACAGGGCCAGGCCGCCCGCTTCGGGGCCTGGCTGGCGCGGCGCTGGGTCGAGCAGGGTGTCATTGCCACCGCCTACCTCTACGTGGATGGCCATGTGAAGGCCTACACCGGTAAGCGCAAGCTGGCCGAGTGCTGGAACTCCCAGCGACGGATGCCGCTGCCGGGGCTACTCAGCTACTTCGTCAACGATCAGCAGGGGCGGCCGCTGCTGTTCCTTACCGAGGAGGCTAACGCTTCCCTGGCCCGGGTCATGCCCAAGATCGTGGCCTCCATTCGAGAGGTAGTGGGTGAGCGCCGCTTCACGGTGATCTTCGACCGGGGCGGCTATGACGGCAAGCTCTTTGCGTGGCTGCATCAGGAGAAGATCGACTTCATCACGTACCAGCGTGGTGAGCCGGGGTTACCCGTGGAGCGGTTCCAGCGGCGGGAGTGCCACTTCGAAGGGCGTCGGCTACGGATGTGGCTAGCCGAGGATCAGACGCGGGTTGGTCGGTCAGGTCCCTGGCGCCGGATTGTGGTACGGACTAAGGCCGGCCACCAGACACCCATCCTCACCAGCCTGACGCGTCCAGTCCCAGCCAAGATTGCCTGCCTCATCTTTGCCCGCTGGCGACAGGAGAACTTTTTCAAGTACAGCCGAGAGCACCACGGGCTGGACCAGTTGCTGGGATACGCCTGGGCCGAGGTTGATGGTGCACGGTTGGTGACAAACCCGGAGCTCAAGCAGGTAGAGCGAGAGCTGAAGGCCAAGCGCCAGGAGATGGCCCGCCAGAAGGCAGAGATGGGGCAGGCATTGCTGGATGAACCACGCTGGGGCCGTACCGCGCACGGGATAAAGATCGCCCAGGGGGGAGCAGTCGGCCATCTGCGGGCACTGGAGCAAGAGATTGCCACCCTGCGGGAACGCCGGGCCGAGCTGCCGAAACACGTTCCTTTGGCCGAGGCGGGCTCACGGGAGGTGCTGCGGCTGGAGCAGAAATCAATTATCGACCGCATCAAGATGACCGCTTACAACGCCGAAGAATGGCTACTGGACCTGCTGGTACGCCACTACCCCAACCCCCACGATGTCCGGGTGCTGCTGCGCTCCTTCGCCGAGCTTGCCGGCGAGATCTGCACTACCCCGACTGGAGTGGTCATCACTCTCGACGCCCCGGACCTCCCGCTCCACCGCCAAGCTTTGCGTGGCCTTTGCGCCGACCTCAACCATCTCGGTGCTACCTTCCCGGGGACCGAGCGCTCGGTCACCTATAAGGTCGCCGTGCACCATTCTGAGGCGGTCGCATGAGGCCTCATGTCCAGACCTCTGAAGTTAGGTTCTATCGCCCTACGATGAACATACTGACGACATTACTAGCCGGGAAGCCGCCTAGCAGCTTGGGACACGAGTCGTTAATTTTCAGGTAAGAAAAGAGCGGCGGGCTAATTTCAATCTGGCCAGGTGTGGGTTATACTTGAGGCAAACAGGATAAGGGGGGAGCCGCCATGCTAGGCATAGAATACAAACCATACGACATAGATACTCCTTACCTCTTTCCTCCATCCCTGGCCGATTTTCTCGGGCCTGATGATGAGGTGCACATTTTCAGGGAGGTAACCGAGCAACTGGATATAAGCTACCTTGACGGTGACTTTGGCGGCATGGGCCAATATCCTCATCATCCCCGGATGCTGCTACGACTGCTGTTGTGGGGTATGGCTAACCGGGTGGTGAGTACACGCCGCATAGAGGCGATGGCCAGGAGGGATGTGAGCTTC
>DDYO01000210.1 GCA_002348045.1 Anaerolineales bacterium UBA2232 | reverse complement strand
GCATCCCCCTGTGGGTCAAGAACACTTTCAACGCCACCTGCCCGGGAACGCGCATCGTCGCCGAAGGCTCCTCAAGCCAGGGAACCATCAAGGCGGTGACGGTGATCGAGAACCTCACCATGATCACCGTGGAAGGACGGGGCATGATGGGGGTTCCGGGTATCGCCGCCCGCACGTTTTCGGCCGTGGCAAGTCAAAACACCAGCGTCCTCATGATCTCACAGGCTTCTTCCGAGCAATCCATCTGCTTCATCATTCCCAGCGGTTCCACAGAGAGCGTGACTCAGGCTCTCGAGTCTGAAATGGCCTTGGAGCTTGATCGTCGCGATGTTGACCGCGTTTCGGCTCTGGAGGATGTGGTCATCGTGACTGTCGTGGGAACCGGCATGCGAGGAACTCCTGGAGTGGCAGCGCGCGTTTTCGGCGCCCTGGCCCANNTCTTCCGAATGCAATATCTCGCTGGTCGTAGCCAAGCCCGACGGCCGCGAAGCCGTGCGTCAGATTCATCAGGAGGTGCTCGCCAATGGAGGGTTCTGAACACCCCGGCAGAACCTCAAGCGCCTCGTTCGACCAACGGCCTGCCCCAACGTCCGAGCCCAACACGATGCGCGGATGGGGCCGTGGTTCGCTGCGGAACTTCTTGGGCAACTGCCTGATCTATCGCAACGTTTCGCCTTGCGATCCTCGCCTTCCCGGCCTGTCGGAGGTCCGCCAGCGCCTGGGCATCGCCGACGTTCGCATACCCCGCAAGAATGAGGACGGCTATGCTGTGGTCGTTGCCGAGCTCTTGCGCATTGCACGGTCCTTCGATGCGCCATCCGCACCCATCCGCTACCTGCTATACCTCGGTGATACTCGCCTGAGCGATGGAACGGCCTTTGCTAACCTGTGCCGGGTCACCGGCTGGTCTGGCATGGCCTTCATCGGCGCTGAACGGCAGGGACCGCCATCGCTGGAGCAGAACCAGGGGGGGCCGGCAGCCATCTACACCGGCGGCCGCTGGGATGCCGTCTTTGCCTTTGCCGAACTCGCTGCCAAGGTCGGTATGGGGGTGGATGAGCACACCGCGGTGGTGATCGACATCGATAAGACCGCCATAGGTGCCCGCGGTCGCAACGACCGGGTCATCGACCGGGCGCGAGTCGATGCTGTGCGCACTACGGTCTCTGATCTACTAGGCGACTCCTTCTGCGCACCAGAGTTCCTGGCCGCCTACGAGCGCCTCAATACGGCCGAATTCCACCCGTTCACCGCCGATAACCAGGACTATCTCGCATACATCTGCCTAGTGCTGGGCTCCGGCCTCGTCACCTTGGACGACCTGGTGTCGGACATTCAGGGTGGGTCACTACAATCGTTCGATCAGTTCATCCATGCTGTCGATGCGCGGTCAGCCCTGATGTCGGCCGCCCTCGCTGGCATTCACCACCAAATACTCGACCTCGTCAAGGAGGGGGATCCCACGCCCTTCAAGGCGTTCCGGCGTAACGAGTACCTTGCCACCGTGCACCACATGTCCGCTTCCGACGACGCCATGGACACGGCTTTGCTGCTCCGCGACAAGATCGTCATCACCCATGAAGTACGCCAGGTGGCGGAGCTCTGGCAGGGCCGGGGAGCACTGCTGTTCGGGCTGTCCGACAAACCCGATGAAGCGGCGTTGCCCACACCGGACCTTGCCGCCCGCGGCTACCAGCCCCTTCACCACGTGGAGGCTCATATGGTTGGCCTGACTCCATGAGCGCCGGGAGTTGGCTCCAGTGCGGGCGAGGCTGCCCGGGCCGCTACTCCATCTTTGATGTGATCTACCGCTGTGAGCGTTGCGGCAGCCTGCTGGATGTCGAACATGACCTGGGTGCGCTGCGCGGAACCACAGCCGCCCAGTGGAAGGAGTTGTTCGAGAAACGCTTCGCCAGCGCCCAGTGGCCAGACACGAGCGGTGTCTGGGGCAAGGTGGAGTGGGTGTGCCCCCAACTGCGCCTGGACAGCATTGTCTCGTTGGGGGAAGGACGCACTCCCCTGCTGCCCACTCAGGCCCTGGCCCGCGATCTGGGCCTCAAAGAGCTGTGGGTCAAGCAGTGCGGAACCAGTCATACCGGGTCCTTCAAGGACCTGGGCATGACAGTGCTGGTCTCGGTTGTACGTCAGATGGTAGCGGATGGCAAGCCTATTCGCGCCGTCGCCTGCGCCTCTACCGGTGATACGTCGGCAGCCCTCGCTGCATACTGCGCCGCCGCGGGTTTGCAGGCCGTGATCCTCCTCCCCCGAGGCAAGATCTCCACCGCCCAGCTCATTCAGCCCATCGCCAACGGAGCCCTGGTGCTCGTGCTCGATACAGACTTTGACGGCTGCATGCAGGTGGTCCAGGACGTCACCACCGATCCAAGCATCTACCTGGCCAACTCGATGAACCCACTTCGCATCGAAGGGCAAAAGACCGTAGCCATCGAGATCGCCCAGCAGTTGGGATGGACCGTTCCCGATTGGGTCGTTATCCCCTCCGGCAACCTCGGCAACGCCAGCGCCCTGGCCAGGGGCTTTCTCATGTTGCGTGACCTCGGCCTGGTCGATCGGGTGCCCCGCATTGCTTGTGCCCAGTCCGAGCGAGCCAACCCTCTCTATCGCAGCTTCCTGCGCGGGTTTGACGCCTTCGAGCCACAGCAAGCACGGCCCACCTCTGCGACCGCCATCCAGATCGGGGCGCCGGTGAGTTTTGAACGGGCGGTCAGGGCCCTTCGCGCCGTGAATGGCGTGGTCGAGCAGGCCAGCGAGGATGAGCTTGCCGATGCGGCCGCTCGATCGGACCTTCGCGGCCTGTATGCCTGCCCCCAGACCGCAGTGGCCCTGGCTGCCCTGGCGAAGCTGGTGCGCAGTGGCGTGATTCTTCCCGAGCACCAAGTCGTGGTAGTGTCCACCGCCCACGGGCTCAAGTTCACCGATTTCAAAGTAAGATATCACGAGGGTGAGTTGCCCGACGTCATCTCCCGCCACGCCAACCCGCCCGTCCATGTGACAGCCAGCGCTGCAGCCGTGAGCCAGGCCATCGAGCGGCACGGCCGCGGGCGCCGTTGATGGTGACCGTCCGTGCGGTCCTACATGGGCGCCTGCCGACCTTGGCCTCACTCGGTGACGATCCATTGCTCCCGTGCGTCGGGGCATATCGCGCTTTGTGGCGAGTCGTTGGAGTGCCGTTAGGAGCTCTAAATGAGTGACCTAGCCAATCAAGGTTCCGGTCGTCAGCCTTCACGGCTGTTCGTACCGTGGGGTGTCCGCGACGTGATACTTGGACTGCTCATGGCCGCTGCGCTCGTGCCTGTCCTGACCTTTGCGCTGGTTGTGCTGCTCGGCGTCCTGCAAGCTTTTCCGGTGCGAGGTCTCGACAACCTCCCGACCAGCCTTGTTCTGTTGGGCGAGGTGGCTCTGTTCGTCCCGGTCTGGTACCTGGGTGTTCGCAAACACCGCACCGATTGGACCTCAGTTGGATTTCGTTCCTTTCGCCTCGTTCCAGCCCTCACCCTTGCCGGCCTGTCGATGGCCTTTTCCATGGGCTTTAATCTGTTGTGGAGCCTCGTGCTGGCTCCCTTTGGGCTTCAGGCCCAACCAGACCTCGCGCCTCTCTTGGGCAGCCAGGGCTTCAGCCTGCCCATCCTGCTCCTGTCCGCCGGGCTCATCGCTCCCTTGGCAGAGGAGGCCTTCTTCCGAGGCTTTGTCTATGCCGGCTTGCGGTCGCGCCTGTCAGTACCATGGGCGGTGCTAGCAAGCGCTGCTCTATTTTCCGCGGCCCACCTTCTGCCCACGACCATGCCGCCCCTCTTTGTGCTGGGTGCGCTTTTTGCCCTGCTGTACGAGTACACGGGCTCCATCTGGCCAGCGATCGCCCTCCACGTTTTGACCAACACAGCCGCCTTGTTGGTCGCGAGCCTGCTGGCGTCGGCCACGGTCTAGAGGAACCAGGGCAGAGCGGCCGACGTCCTCTGAGTGTGCGCTTAATCAGTGTGAGGGTTGGGGTCTGATGAGGGTGTGCAGCGGTCACTCCCGATGGATACTCAGGATCGGCTCGGTGTTGCTTGTCGGCCTCCTGTTGGCGACGGCCGCAGCACTGTGGCTCTGCATGGGTCTCCCGTCCCTGGGCCACCTGGAAGATACGGTGCAGTCACCGAGCACCACGATCTTTGACCGCCACGGTCGAATCCTGTACGAGATCCTCGACCCCCTGGCTGGCCGCCATCAGCCGGTGCCCATCGGTGACATCCCCCTGACGCTGCGGCAGGCCACAGTCGCCACCGAAGACGCCAGTTTCTACACTAATCCCGGCGTCGATGTCCGTGCCATCGTCCGCGCTGCCTGGATCAACTTCAGGGGAGGAGAGATCCTTTCAGGAGGGAGCACCATTACCCAGCAGGTCGCCCGAAACCTCCTCCTATCGCCTGAAGAACGTGGTGAACGCACCCTCGTCCGCAAATTGCGCGAGTCAATTCTGGCCTACCGCTTGGCGACAACCTTCACCAAAGACCACATCCTCGAGCTCTACCTTAATCAAACCTACTATGGCCATCTATCCTATGGCGTTGAGGCCGCGGCCCGCGGCTACTTTGGCCGCTCGGTCCAGGAGCTCAACATCGCCCAGTGCGCGCTGCTCGCCGGCTTGCCGCAAGCGCCGGCCCTGTACGACCCTCTGACGTATCCTCAGGCCGCCCTCGCCCGGCGCGAGGTGGTACTTGAGCTGATGACCCGCAACGCCTTCATAGACGAGCAGCAGGCAGCGGCGGCTGCCAAGGAACCCCTGGACCTCGCTTCCGCAGCGTTTCCTATCCGTGCTCCCCACTTTGTGATGTACATCTGGGAACAACTCCGTGAGCTGCTGGGTGAGGAGGCCATCCTGACCAGGGGCCTGCGCGTCTACACTTCCCTGGACATTGACTTGCAGGAGAGATCGCAGGCCCTGGCCGCAAGCCATCTCCAATCCCTAAATGCGCCGTTTGCGGGCGGTCCCGGTCATGATGTATCCAACGCCGCCGTCATCGCTCTCGATCCCACAGACGGCTCCATACTGGTCATGCTGGGCAGCGCAGATTACTTTGATGCCTCCATTGATGGTGCCGTCAACGTCTGCCTTATGCCCCGCCAACCGGGCTCTTCCATCAAACCGCTGACCTATGCCCTCGCCCTGAGTCAAGGCTTCACCCCTGCCTCCATGCTCCTTGACGTGCCCCGCGCCTTCATTACCCATCAAGGCGACGCGTACCGGCCAGTTAACTATGATGGTACGTACCGGGGACCGGTTTCCTTGCGTCAGGCCCTCGGCTCGTCTCTGAACATTCCGGCCGTGAGCGTCCTGGCTCAGGTGGGTGTGTCCGAACTAGTCTCCTTTGCCCAGCGGGTTGGCCTCACTTCTTTGGCCCAAGCCGACCGCTATGGCCTGGCGCTGACTCTGGGCGGCGGTGAGGTGCGCCTGATCGAACTCACCGCCGCCTTTGCCAGTTTTGCCAACGGCGGCCTGCTGTCGACCCCCTCCGGCCTGATCCGCGTCGAGGACAGTGGCGGCCGCCTGCTGTGGAGCAGACCCAGCCCTCCTACCATCCGCGTGATGGATGAGCGCGTCAGCTACCTCATCACCCACATTCTCTCCGACGACCTGGCGCGCCTGCCGGCGTTTGGCGAACACAGCGCTCTCAGCCTGTCCCGACCTGCCGCCGCCAAAACCGGAACTACCAGCGACTGGCGGGACAACTGGACCGTGGGTTACACGCCGGACCTGGTCGTCGGCGTCTGGGTGGGCAACTCGGACAACACACCCATGCGGGACGTGTCGGGCATCGCGGGTGCCGCGCCCATCTGGCGCGACGTTATGGAGGAAGCTCTGAAGGGCGAAGCCCGCCAGGATTTCTTGATGCCGGAGGGTATGGTTCAGGTCGCCGTATGCGCTGTATCCGGCCAACTCCCCGGCACCCGCTGCGCTCGCATCCGTAGCGAGATCTTCCTGTCGGGAACCGAGCCCCACACGCAGTGCACCGTTCACCGCCTGCTGCCCTTTGACAAGCGAACTGGACGGCCTGCTCGACCAGACACACCCAGCTCAGATCTGATCCAGAAGGTCTGCGCCGTGCTCCCTTCTGAGGCAGCGGAGTGGATTCGCGACGATCAGAACGCTACGGGAACATGCTACGCCACCGAGGACGAGTGGCAGCCGGCCGCTGCCGCGTCCGCGCTAGTGCCCCAACTGATCTTGACCAGTCCTGAGCCTAACCAAGTCTTTCGGCTCAGTCCCTTCCTGCCCTCCACCAGTCAACAGATAGAGATCAGAGCGCTCCCCATCGGGCTGGGGGTGCCCCTACAGGTGACCATACTCGTCGATGAAATGCCCATAGTGACCCTTTCCGACCCTCCCTTCAGCGTTCTCTGGGTCCTTCAGCCCGGGCAGCATCGCGTGGTGGCACAGGCGCGCGACGGCACCGGCCAGTCATGGGCAAGCCAGGAGATTCAGATTACTGTCCAGCCCTAGCGTGCGGGATACCCTCTTCTTGACCCATCGGAGCACCCCGCGTATACTGCGCCTGCCATGTACCTCAAGCGACTAGAACTCCGCGGCTTCAAGACCTTTGCCACGTACACTGACTTTGTCTTTGACGAGGGCATCACCGCCATCGTCGGCCCAAACGGCAGCGGCAAGTCCAATGTCGCTGACGCCGTGCGTTGGGTGCTGGGTGAACAAAGCTTTTCAGCCCTGCGCGGCAAGCGCACGGAGGACATGATCTTTGCTGGCACCAGCCGGCGCGCCCAGTTGGGAATGGCAGAAGCTGTTCTCACTTTGGACAACAGCAGCCACTGGCTACCCTTGGATTTTGAGGAAGTGACGATTGCTCGCCGAGCCTATCGCTCCGGCGAAAACCAGTATCTGGTCAATGGTAGCCGCACGCGGTTACGCGACGTATCAGACCTGCTCGGCAAGACCGGCCTGGGACGTCAGGGCTTTGTGGTCATTGGGCAGGGCCTCGTGGACGCCGCCCTCAGCCTCAGGCCCGATGAGCGCAGGATTCTTCTGGAAGAAGCCGCGGGAATCCACATTTACCAGGAGAAGAGGTCCGATGCCCTGCAGAAGCTGGCCGAGACCCACCAGAACACCCTGCGTCTCGGGGACATTCTAAACGAGATCGCACCCCGCCTGCGTGACCTGGAACGTCAGGCCAAGCGGGCCGAGGAGCGCCAACTGCTCACCACCGATCTGGAGAAGCTCCTGCATATCTGGTACGGGCACCAGTGGCAACGGGTCCATGTCCAACTCAGCGAAGCCGAATCCCTGGTGCTCCGACGCCTGGAGGAAACTAGCCTGGGCCGGGCCCGGGTTCATGAGATTGACGCGTTGGTGCAGAGCACGCGTTTCCAGCAGAACCACCTGCGCCGGCAGCTCAGCACGTGGCACAAGACCAGTGCCGAACTGCACGACCAAGCCGAGATTAACAGCCGCGACCTTGCCGTGGCACGTGAGCGCCTTGGCTTGCTGACACAGCGCCTCCAGGAAAGGCGCGCCGAGATTGCTCAGTGGGAGGAACGCCGCGCGGCAGCAATGCAAGCGCAAGCTCTGGGTCAAGCTGAACTGGAGCAGCTCTTGGCTGAGCTGAGTGCCCATCAAACTGAGCTCTCCCAGCGACGCTTGGAAAACGGCAGCTCCGAAACCGCTCGCCGAGGGACCGAATCGGAGACTGAACGCCTGCGGGAGCAGTCGTACCGCTTGACCACTCTGTTGGCCGATGCCCGCAACCGTTTGGCACAGACCGAGGAGCGTCTGTCTCAGGTTCGTGCCGAGCGCGAGCGGCAACTGACCCAGGTAGAGGAAGCCAAGCAGCAGCTTGAGGCCCTCCGAACCAAGATCGAGGATGCCACACGGCAACAGCACGACGCCATCGCTGCCGTCGTCACAGCTCAAGGCCTTCAAGAACAGCTTGAGGAAAAGAACAGGGTCCTTGAGAGTCAACTCAACTCGCGCCGGTCTGCCTTCGAGGAAGCCAGGCGACAGCGCCACCGCGCGGAAGACCGCCGGGATCTGCTCCGTGACCTGCGCGAGTCCATGGCCGGACTTAATCCAGCTGTCAAGACCGTTCTCCAGTCGGGAACGTCCAGCGGCGTAATTGGCGCGGTTGCCAGCTTGGTTCAGGTGCCCGAACGCCTGGAACGCGCCATCGAGTCCGCCTTGGGAGCCAATGCCCAGGCCCTGGTCGTCCATCGCTGGGAAGACGCATCCGCTGCCATTGCCCTGCTCCGTTCCAAGAATGCCGGCTGGGCAACCTTCCTCCCGTTGGACACCGTCACCGCGCCAGCGCCGCGCCGGCCGCCTCAGGGTGCTGGCATTCTGGGCTTGGCCGTGGATCTGGTCACCTTTGACGAAGCTTATGCTGCCGCGTTCAAGCTTCTCCTCGGTGCGGTCGTCATCGTCGAGGATCTCGATACTGCTCGCCGGGTACGCCCCAATCTCTCCCCCGGCCAGCGCATCGTTACCTTGCAGGGTGAGGTCGTGCAGTCCAGTGGGGTGCTAAGCGGTGGATCCGCTCGCCGCCAGGGCGGACTGCTGGCCCAGGAACGGGAGTGGCGTGAGCTGCCAGCAGTCATTGCTCGGCTCCAGGAGACTGAGAGGGCGGCCCAGGCCATCGTGGACAAGCTCATGGCAGAGCTACAGACCGCGCACAAGGAGAACAGGTCCATCGCTGCCGACATCGCCCGGGCGGCCCAGGCCCGGGAAGGTGCCCAGCAATTAGCCGCTGCTCTTGCCCAGCAGCAGGCCCGGCACGTCCAGCAGGTGGAGTGGGGAAACCAGCTTCAGGG
>DDYO01000204.1 GCA_002348045.1 Anaerolineales bacterium UBA2232 | reverse complement strand
CCAAGCCAGCGGCTAAGGCCGAGGTGGAGGGCCACGCCGCGATGGCAGCCGCCAAGCCGGCCGCCAAGGCTGAGGTTGAGGGACATGCCGTCATGGCAGCCGCCAAACCCGCCGCCATGGCCGAGGTCGAAGGGCATGCCGACATCACTGCCGCCAAGCCCGCGGCCAAGCCCAGGGTAATCTTCCAGGACATCCGGGACGCCATCACCTTTGACGGCGACGGCAACCGATACGTGGTCAAGCCCTAGCGGCCCAGTCTGACAGCCCAATACAACCGCCGCGGTCGCCAGCCCGGGGAAGTGCTTCCCGGGTTGGCCCGCGTGCCGAGAAACGCCCAAGGTTGGTACACCCATGGACAGACCAGTACAGGATGCAGGCGAGGGCAAACTGGCTGCCGGGCTGCGGCGACTGCTGCAGTCCATGCAGCTCACCGGGCGCGCCATCCTACCCACTTCCGAGGATGAATTGCTGCAGACCATCGTCGAGGCCGCAGCCCGGCTGTTTGGCGCGGCGGCCTCGTCCATCGCTCTGGTGGACGAGACGGGCCAGACCCTCCAGTTCCGGGTGGCTGCCGGCGCGGGAGCCGAGAACGTGGTGGGCATGAGCATCGGCGTGGACCAGGGTATAGCCGGCTATGTCGTCAGCACTGGCCAGCCCATCGCCGTTTCCAGCGTGCAACAGGACCCCCGTTTTGCCCGCGAGACCGCCGAGAGCACCGGCTATGTTCCCCGCTGCATCCTGGCCATGCCGCTGGTCACCAGCGACCGGCCGATCGGCGTCATCGAAGTCCTGGACAAGATCGACGCGCCTTCCTTCGGCATGCAGGATATGGAACTTTTGGGCATCTTTGCCCGCCAAGCGGCCATTGCGATTCAGGCCTCCCAGAGCTACCGCAACCTGGGCATCGCGTTCCAGCGGGGCATACAACGGCTGATAGGTGACCAGGCCGATGCGGATGTGGAGGAGGTCCAGCGGATCCTCTCCGACATGGGCGCTGAGTTCCTCGGTCCGGCGGACATCCTGGACCTGGCTGACCAGTTCGCCGCCATCAGCGCCCTGGGCCCCAGCGAACGACAGGCCTGCCAGCGCATCCTGTCGGCCTTTGGCGACTATGCGCGCTCCACGCAAGGGTATGCCGAGTGAGCGAGGAGCTGCGTCCGGCCTGGTCCTCCCAGTTTGCGGCCCATGCCCTGCGCGAGCTGGCGGCGGTGGGTCCCCTGGGCGGAATCACCCGGGACTGGGCGTGGGGGGGCTCTACCGGTCGCGGCGTTCGCGTCGCCATCGTCGACAGCGGCATCGAACTGGACCACCCGGCGGTGGGCGGCCAGGCGCAGGGTGGCGTGATCGTCTCCTACGACGGGCGAACCCGAACCAAAGCGCGGATCGAGGAGGACCGGGAAGGACGGGACTTGTTCGGCCACGGCACGGCCTGCGCTGGCATCATTCACGCCCTGGCGCCCGAGGCGGAGCTGTACAGCGTGCGTGTCCTCAGCAAGGACCTTACCGGCCGGGCCCTGCAGTTCGCCGGCGGCCTGCGCTGGGCCATCGACAACGGCATGCACGTCATCAACCTCAGCCTCAGCACCTCGCGCCAGGAGTACTATGCCCTTTTCCACGAACTGGCAGACGCCGCCTACTTCAAGGGGGCCGTCCTGGTCTCCGCCGTTAACAACGTGCCCGCCCCGAGTTACCCCTCCCTGTACTCGTCCGTGCTCTCCGTGGCCGCCCATGAGGGGAAGGACCCCTTTTCCTTCTACTACAACCCCAGCCCTCCCGTCGAGTTCGGCGCCCCCGGCATCGACGTTGAGGTCGCCTGGCAGAACAAGAGCACCATCGTCACCACCGGGAACAGCTTTGCCGCTCCCCACATGGCCGGCATCGTCACCCTGATCCGGGGCAAGCACCCCGAGCTGACCCCCTTTCAGATCAAGACCGTGCTCTACGCCTGCGCCTCCAACGACCGGGCGAAAGCAGCTGAACCCCAGCGCGGGCCGTCCTCCACCTAGCAACAGCTGACAAACGAGGGTCCACCCGCTTTGGAACTGCTATGCTTTCGGGCGGTCGTGACCCTGTGGGCCAATCCTGGCGATAAAACGGCTCGCCGGGCGGAACGTGACCCTCACCACCTGGCTCGGTGCTCCTCGGCAAAGCCCACCAGATCGACAATGCCAATGATCTCGCCATCGTCAGCGACGGCCTGACCGGAATACCGTCCGAACATCTGATGGACCTCACTGTAAATGATGCCCAGGTTGGTGATCGCCGTGCGGTCCTTGAACGGCGTGAAGGTCAGGTCTAGCCGGCCTTGATTGTCCACAAGGCGCCACGGTCGTTCATAGTCGCCCGAGACATAGTCGAACTTGACCTGATCCAGTTTGTGAACCCGGTTGCCCAGGATCATGGCATTCTCCGTGGCCGCCGACAGGTTTCCAAAGCCGCAGCCCAGGTTCAGGCCCACGGTGCGTCCGTCGGGGAGGGCGCCCGAAGCGCTGGCCCAGTTCCAGAAGCTCTGGTACTCCCACACGCCCCGTCCCCAGTCCAACGAACCGAAACAATTGGCCGGATCCAGCTCCTCGTGTACGTCGCCATAGCGGAGGTGGCCCGAGGCCGGCAGGCAGTTGGCCTTGCGGTTGTAGTAGAACCTCCGCTGTCCGATAGGGATGACGATGGTCATCGACTCGTAGCCGGGCGGCGCTGCGAGGGTGATGTCCGCCTCGATGCCGCGTCCCTTGTCAAAGGACGGCCAGGAAACCGACAGCCTCCGCAAATCGCCCTGCAACTGAAAGTTCAGACGAGCCGTCTGATTCTCGAACCCGCTGTCGCCATCATTGCTGTTGCGCGGCAATTGCACCCCCTTGGCCAGCGGAATGACCAGCCCCTCCTCGTGCAACTCGCCGGTCTGGAAATCCAGCGTGTAGACAAAGACATTCCCCGCATACCCCAGGTCGGCGATGGTCGCCGAGAAAAACCGCCGTGGCGTGAACACCGCGTAGTAATCCCATCTCTTCAGGCGCAAGCGCTGCAGGGGCCGCAGGGCGTAGAACCGAGCGGCCTCCAGGTTGGCGTCCAGCAACGGTTGGCGAGCCCAACCCACCTGCGCCAGCTCGCCGGCCGCCGTCAGCAGCGGTCCTGATCGTGTCAGCTCTGTCTGCATGTCACCCCCTTTCCACCTTGAGCGTAGCGGAGATAGCGGGTGGTGTCAAACCCAAGCACGAGTCAAATGGCATCGACGCTTAAGTTGGGATCGGTCTTTGCTTCTGGGGTGGCCGGATCTGTTGTTTTCCCAGTTACCGTTGCCGCCTGTCCGGTTCTCGGTATAATGCCTGAGGATGTCCAGTTGCCCAGCGGACACGCCTTCGCGGCGTTGGTCGAGGCCGGCGCCGTGCAGCGGATGCCTGGAAAATCCAGGCTGGCGGTGCAGTTCTGACAGGTGTATCGTGAACGAGTCCGCTTCGCTTCCCTTGGAATTGAGAGCATTCGTCGAATCGTCAGTCTGGACGTTCGCTCGGACCATGCCCGACTGGCCCCACGAGTACATCGTCCGAGGCCGGGTGGATGAGCGCCTTTTCCTAGGGCTGGTGCGCCACATCCGGGCTCACGGCTACGAAGGTTCATTCTACTGGAAGCGCATCACCTACTACAATGAGGGCGACCTGGTCTACTGGACCATGGGCGCGCCCATCGAGGAAACCACCATCATCAACCGGTGCCGCAAGGAGCATTCGTACGAGTATCGGCTGACCTACGACAGCTTGCCCTAGGCTGTTTGGCAAGCGTGCGGCCGAACGACTCGGATTGGGTAGCGCACAGCCCTGAGCGATTTCCCCGGACGGTTTGGGCCGCTGTAAGCTAACCTGTCTCGAGTCCATGTCGCCGTGCGATTTCAGGAGGCACAATGCCACTGAAGGTTTTCGTTAGCTACGCCAGAGAAGACAGGCAGACCGCACTTCAAGTCCATGAAAGACTGCTCAAGGAAGGTTCATCGCCGTGGATCGACTGTAGGGACATACTGCCTGGACAGAACTGGCAGCTGCACATTGATCGGGCATCCTTCGATGCCAACCTGGTAGTCCTTTTGCTCAGCACAAAGAGCGTCACCAAGAGAGGTTTTGTGCAGAAGGAAGCCAACGCTGCCATTGAGCGCCTCAAAGAGAAGCTGCCAGACGACATCTACGTGATCCCGATTCTGTTGGAACCATGTGAGGTTCCGACTCACTTGTCCACTCGCCTGCAATACGTGGATTTGAACGATCCTGATGCGTGGGACCGCATACGTGCCGCACTGCGACGTGCCGCTGAACAGCAGTCCATAGAGCTGGAGAGTGGTGCCGTTGCCGGAGCATTCAGAGTCTATACCGAAACCATCAAAGAGCGCTGGGAAGGCGCACCTGGACACGACGTTGACATAGACTACCCAAGGTTCGAATCGTCGGCTCATCGCGACTCGGCAAGAGAGTTGTCGTCATTCTTCGCAGGCAGAGCTTTCAAGACCCTCATCACGGAGCGACAGGCACCCTGGACCCAAATGCCCGACCTGTTTGTCGGGGAATTCGACCATGGCCTGCTCAACGAGCGGTGGGAGAGGTACACGATTGCACATGCGACAGACCGCCTTCTAAGCCTGTCCTACTATGTGCAGTGGTATGGTGCCGGCGCAGCGCACCCGAATTCGCACTTCGAGACCTACAACTTCGCGGTGCTGGAGAAAGTGCACCACCTTGCACTTTCCGACTTCTTGGACCTAACCCAGAGGGCCTCGAGGCGCCTGAAGGACGTATGCAACCGCGAGCTGTGCAAGCAGTATTGGCAGCGATACCAGGAGATGCCGGCCAAAGACCAAGTTGCATGGTTCAGCGATGGGCTTCATCGCACGTCATGGCATGACCAACCCTTTACTGTGCACGCCGATCGCTTCACGTTCTTGTTCGGACCGTACGAGGTGAGTAGCTATGGCGCTGGAGACTGGAACGTTGATGTCTCGTATCATGAGGTGTTCGACTTCCTGAAGAGAGACCCGCTTCATACGGTGGCTTTTCCTTAGGCTTGATGTGTTCCAGAGGCCTGGTGAGGCCAGAGCAAATCGGCTAAGGTGACCCAGCCTGTCAAAGCGCCAGGCTCGCCCAGCGTGTCGCCTTGCCTATCGTGACCGCATCACCTATTTTAGCTTGACCGACAGCTTTCGCCAGCCAGTCACGAAGAGCGAGCGTATTCCCCAAGCGCGTGTCGCTCAACATTAGAGATAGGTGGTATAGTGTACGGGCTGTTAGCGGTCGTAGGGAGCGACAAAGGAGGGATACGATGGTCGTCAAGCCAGAGGACTTGGTACCGCCAACCCCGGAATCCACGGAGCGTGCCAGAAGAATCGAAGAACTCGAGTTGGCCAGAGTCAATGAGGAGCGCGAGGAGAGGGGAATCATCCGGGAACCCATCTGTTTTTCCTGCAAACACCTGATCTCCTGGCCGTATTGCGAGGCCTACCCCACCCAGAACGAGGGAATTCCCATGAGCATCCGGTTCGGGGTAGAGCACCTCGAACCGCGCGGCGATGACTGGGGCATTGCCTACGAGCAGTGGACAAGAGAAGAGATCGAACAGCTAGAACGAAGGGCAAAGGACATCGACGTCGACGAAGAGCTGGCGAAGCTAGAAGGGGAGTTCGGAGACCTGGAAGAACTGCTTATACCAATAGAGGATGAAGTCGGCCCCGAATGGGAATCCGAGGAAGAAGAGGAAGAAGACGGCTAGCCACCACCCTGCCGGGTTCGGCCGGACGAGCCGAGCGGCGGCCTTTCACCGCCTCCTCTCAAGACCGGCGTCGGTTTGTTCGAAGCCCCCACCTGCGGTATGATAGGGTGATGGACAGGCCAACGCAGCCGGCCGTGTACCGCCTCGCCGCCAGCCAGACGAACGGAGACTGCATGAACCGCATGACCCAAACACTGTACATCGCGCTCGGCACCCTGTGCGTGGCACTGGGAGTCCTGGGAATGTTCGTGCCCCTGCTGCCCACCACGCCTTTCCTGCTCCTGGCTGCCGTGTTCTATGCCCGCAGCTCCACCCGCCTCTACCACTGGCTGCTGACCAATCGCTGGTGCGGCGACTACATCCGCAGCTATCGCGCCGGCCACGGCATCCCCCTGACCCAAAAGGTCCTAGCCATCGTTCTCCTGTGGCTCACCATTGGCTACACCGCCGGCTTTGTAGTTTCCCTGTGGTGGGTCCGGCTGCTGCTGCTGGGGATCGCCGTTGGGGTGACGGCTCACCTCGTCACCATACCGACCTTCCGACCACAGGCTGACAGGTCCCCATCGCTCCACGAATGCGACTCGCCGGAAGAAGCCTGCTGAACCCCATGCGCACGAGAGCGGAGTTGCGGCTGGTCCTCCGCTGCGATACCATGACCAGAGAGGGTGACGAGAAAGCGCTCTTCTTGCTTGCCCCACGGCACTGATTGCTTGTGCTCTACTTGTTTGCACGCTTATGTTCAGCCTGGAGGGTGCGCCGTCCTGCTTGCTGGGCCCAGTTCCCTCCTGATTCGTGATTATGCCGAGTCCATCGCCCACCAGCCCGCCGTCCACCAGCCGCCCGGCATCACGGCTGGCCCTGCCACCGCCTAAAGGACCGCGCTGGCCTCCCACGGGCCGTCCACCACCACCGCCTCACCCTCCCCCGGCCAGGGCGGCATCGTCACCGCTACCGCTGTGAGGGGCTCCGCGCCCAATGACCGGAACTGAAAGTGGGTCCCCAGTGGGATGGTCAGGCACACGCCAGGCTCCAGCGCCGCCACCTCTTCCCGCTCCCCCTGCCGCCGCCACATCTCGCCCCGGCCGCCTAGCACATACCAGATCTCCTCCACCGTGCGGTGGGTGACGGCCAGCGATGTCCGCCACGGCGCCAACGAGAAATGGGCCGCGCTGCCCCCCGCCAGGGCCAGCAGGATGCGCACATCCGAGCCGTCCGGCGCCACCACGTCCACGCCCGCCGGCAATCGTTTCGTGGCAAAATCCATCATGGCCAAACTCCTGTCCATCGCCCAGTCCATCTCATCCGTCATTGCGAGCCCATACTCAGGCGAAGCACTCTGCCATCCCGGCAGCCCAACTCATCCGTCATTGCGAGCCGCTGCGCAGGCGAAGCAATCTGCCATCCCAGCAGTAGCCCAACTCATCCGTCATTGCGAGCCGCTGCGCAGGCGAAGCACTCTGCCATCCCAGCCACAGCCCACACCCTTCCGTCATTGCGAGCCGCTGCGCAGGCGAAGCACTCTGCCATCCCCGCAGTAGCCCAACTCGTCCGTCATTGCGAGCCGCTGCGCAGGCGAAGCAATCTGCCATCCCCGCAACAGCTCAACTCATCCGTCATTGCGAGCCCGTATTCGGGCGAAGCAATCTGAACCGCCGAAGACCAACAGCTGCCGCCCTACCCACCCGCGGCGCCAGCCGCCAGCCGGGACGGTCACCCGTGGTCGCAGACTGCGGCCACGGCCTCCACTTCCACCCGCGCCCCACCAGCCAGCGCCACCACCTGCACCGCCGTCCGCGCCGGATACTCCTGCGGAAAGTACTCCCGGTAGATCTGATTGAACACCGGCCGGTCGCCGATGTCCGTCAGGTACACCGTGACCTTGGCCACACAGTCCAGGCAGGACCCGGCCGCATCCAGCACGTGCCGGAGGTTGTCCAGCGCCTGCCGCGCCTCGGCCTCCAATCCGGGACGCACCAGCTTGCCCGTTGACGGCAGCGCGCCCACCGCGCCGGCGGTGAACACCAGCTCGCCAACCCGTACCGCCTGGGAAATCGGGCCGCTAGATCCCGCTGCCTTGTCAGTAACGATTACCTGCTTCGCCATGGTTCCCCTCCGTTGTGTCTGTTGATTCTGGCGCCTATCCCGGGAGCCCGGAGCCCGCAAGGAAAGCGGGCATCCATCAGTGGTCAGCCAGACGCTGGTCGCCGCCTTAATTGGACACCCCCGGTGGAGCCAGGTCCCCGGTCGCCTGGCGCAGCATCACCCACACCGTGCTGCCCTTGCCCACCTCGCTCTCGATGGCGATTTGCCCACCCTGGCCCTCCACCAGCGCCTTGGCGATGGCCAGACCCAGCCCAAAACCCGGCACACTTGGATCAGCATCAGCCCGGTAAAAGCGGTCGAACAGGTGCTCCAGCTTGTCCGCCGGGATGCCCGGTCCGACATCGTGCACGCCGATCCGCACGTGCTCGCCTGAGCTTTCGGCGGTCACCCGCACCGTGCCCTGAGAGTGCTTCAGGGCATTGTCCAGCAGGATCAGGAGCACCTGCTTCACCGCGTCCCGGTCGCCCAGGGCCGCCACATCGCCAGCATCGGTAACGATGACCCGCTGGGGGTCCAGTTGCCTCGCCTGCCGGCACGTCTGTTCCACCACATCCTGCACCGGGACCCTTCCCAGGGTCAGGTCCTGGCGGGCGTCAGCCCGGGCCAGGATCAGCAGCTCGTGGACCAAACGGATAAGGCGGTCGCTCTCCTCCACCAGATCCGTCAGGATGTCGTCCTGTTCGCCCTCCACCAGGGCTGGCCGGCGCCGCAGGAGGTCCAGGTTGCCGCGAATGGTGGTCAAGGGCGTACGCAGCTCGTGGGAGACGTCAGCCACAAAGTTGCGCTGCATCTCTAGAGCGCGGGTTAGGCGCTGCTGAGCCTCCTGTAAGCGCCCCAGCATGTTGTTGAAGGTAGTCGCCAGCCGTCCCACCTCATCAGCCGGCCCACGATAGTCCACCCTGCGGCCCAGGTCCCTCTCCGCCCCGATGGCCTGAGCCGTGTTGGTAATGCGCTGGATGGGCTGCAGGCTGGCGCCTGCCAGAACCCACCCCATCCCAAAGGCCAGCAGGATCGTCAGCAAGGCACCGGCCACCAGCGTGCTGCCCAGCGCCCGCAGAGAGTGTTGTCGTTCCGCCAGAGAGCGTGCCACCTGCAGGATGTACGTCGCCTTCCCATCGCTCACGATGGGCCGGCTGTAGATCAGCAAAAGCTCGCCCTCCACCTCCGCCTCTTCCCACCACTCCTGCTGGTTCGCCAGCGCAGCCAGCCCTTCTTCACTCAGGGGCAAGGTGTCTTCCACGGCGCCAAAGGGGCTGGCAAGGAGGTTGCCGCTGGCGTCCAGCACTCGCACGACCTCCCGCTCCGGCAGTCGCCGAAAGGCCTGCTCGCTGGAAAAGGTCTCGAACGGAACAGGCCGATCAGGCGGGGGCAGCGCCGCCCCATCGTGGGGCGGCGGCCTACCCACCGTGCGCGTCAGCGCAGGGCCCAGGAGCTCGCTGCTGGCGGTCAAATCCCGCTGCAGGGCGCTCAGGGTAGAGCGGGCCTGACTAACGTACAGCGCCGCACCGAATACAGCCAGGGTCAGGGCCAGGATCGTCGTGTAGAGCAACGTGAGGCGAAATCGGATGGACATCAGTCGTCCCGCAGCGCGTACCCAACCCCGCGCACCGTGTGGATCAGGCGTGATTGCCCGGTCGACTCTAGTTTTCTGCGCAAGTAGCCGATATAGACCTCCAAGACGTTGTCATCGCCGCCAAAGTCATAGCCCCAGAG
>DDYO01000114.1 GCA_002348045.1 Anaerolineales bacterium UBA2232 | reverse complement strand
TCCAGTTGGCGGGCGGCCAGCCGGGCGCCAACTCGACCGGGCCATCCATGAACTTGAAGTTGAAGCCGATGGGGACCGGCCCGCGCATCCTGTCATCACCCTTTGGCAGCTCGGCAGCGCCGGCCATGTCCATCCACAGGCCGCCGAAGGTGGTGCCCTGGAAGGCTGCCGCGAAGGCCGGATCATCGGCCATGATCTGGTGGGGCACGTTCTGGGGCTTGGGCTCGGCCAGCACGCCTGAGGCGAGGCTCAGGAGCAAAACGCTGATCATCACAATTCCGAATAGTTTGCGCATCCTCTCGTATCTCCTTTGTGAGTCGTTTTCGATCTCGAGATCGAACACACACACGGCACCGACAGGCAGAATCATTATAGTGGAAGTCCGCACGGTTGTCAATAGGGCATCACGGGTTGTAACATCAGGTCGACAGTAGGGCATGATCCAGGATTACAGATGACGGTCAGAGGCGCAGGGACGAGGAGCGCCCTGGCGGAGACCCCCTGTCATGGATAGCCTCGGACGTTGCCGCAGCGTCCTTCTTGACGCCCGGCTGGAGGTGGTGTAAGCTGTTGAAGGCGTCATTCCACACCCAAGGAGGGCCTGTGTTGCCAGTGGACTGGTTCGAGGAGTTCCCCGGGGCCGTCACGATTTGCGATGAGGCAGGGATCATCCTGGCCCTGAACGCCAGAGCGGCCCAGGGCTTTGCCAGTGACGGCGGCAAGGACCTGGTAGGCCGGCAGGTGCTGGACTGTCACCCGGAGCCGGCACGCAGCAAGCTGCGGGAGATGATGGCCTCTCAGCGGGCCAATGTGTACACCGTCGAAAAAGGCGGGGTCAAGAAGCTGATCTACCAGGCGCCCTGGACCGTTGAGGGGCGGTACGCAGGCTTTGTGGAAGTGGCCTTGGAGGTTCCCAACGAAATGCCCCACTTTGTACGTTCAAGCTGAGCCTCGGGTGCTGCCGTGAAGGCATTGCACCGCCTGTGGGTGGTCCTCAGCGTACTGGCGCTCGCGGCGGTGGCGGTCCTGACGGTGGTGCGCTACCGGTCCCGCATTCCCCTGGTGTACTTGCGGCCTCCGGCAGCGACGGCCGTTCCGACCGACACTCCGCAGCCTACTCCGACCCGCACGCCGCTGCCCACCGCGCCGCCCACAGCCACCTGGATCCCCACGGCCACCGTACGTCCGCGAACGCCGACCGCCCTTCCTCCGACGCCGGTGGCGCTGGCTACCGATGAACTGAGGATTGCCGGCATGTCCCTCCTCAGGGCGCTGGAAGGGCACGCGGACCAGTGCACGGCCGTGGCGTTTGCGCCCGACGGCAAGACCGTGGCGTCGGGCTCGCGGGACGGCACAGTGCGCCTGTGGCGCACCAGCGATGGCGAGCTTCTTCACACGCTGGATGGACACGGCAGCCCCGTTCACAGCGTGTCCTTTGCGCCCAACGGGTCTACCGTGGCTTCGGCGTCCGGCGACGGCCGGGTCCGGCTGTGGAGCGCAGCTTCCGGGAACTTGCTGCGGACGGTGACGGCCCACGCTGGCGCTGCCTACTCCGTGGCTTTTGGCCCCGGGGGTGCGGTACTGGCCACCGGCGGCGCCGACTCGTCCGTACGGCTGTGGCGCGTGGCAGACGGTTCCGAGATACGCACCCTACGCGGCCACAGCAAGGCGGTCTTCTCGGTGGCGTTTTCTCCCGACGGGACGGTAGTGGCGTCGGGCTCCCAGGATGGCACGGTGCGCCTGTGGCGAGCGCTGGACGGCAAGGCGCTGGACATCCTGACCGGTCATGGCTTGCTGGTCACGCAGGTGGCCTTTTCGCCCGATGGAGGGTGGATTGCTTCGGCATCGGAGGACGAGACTGTTCGCCTCTGGCGGGCCGCCGACGGGCAGCACGAGCTGACCATCCTGGGTCACACCGATTTCGTCAAGGGCTTGGCCTTTTCCCCCGATGGCGCCATACTCGTCTCTGCCGCGTGCGACACGACGATCCGTCTGTGGCGCGTTGCTGATGGCTCACTGCTGCGGACGCTGCAGGGCCGCGGGCCCTGCGTGTGGCAGGTGGCCCTGTCGCGGGATGGTACGCTGCTGGCAGCCGGTTCCGGCGACGGCAGCGTGGGACTGTGGAGCATTCCGCGCTGAAGCGACCGATTCAGCAGCAACGGCTCTAGTCGGCAGCTTCTCCATGAAGCCGGTCGTCCTGACCGCCGGGCGACCCTCCACCGCCAGACAGGAGGTCCAGATACGCGCCGTCCAGGAGCGCTGCCTGCTCAATCCCCAGGCGGTCCATCAGCTCGGCGGCGATGGCCTGTCCTTCGGCTTCGCTTTGCCCTGACCGCAGCACCACCTCGAGCTCCATGAAGGAGCCCAGGCCCTCCACCGCGTCCAGATGCACCCGGGTCTGGCCGACCCAGTAAAGCCAGCGCCGTTTGCGCACTATCCCGCTGATGCCCCATGCGGCAGCCAACACGTCCCGCAGTGCGCCGGGATCGGGAGTGCGCGCCAGGAGGTAGTACGAGGCTTTGGGCCCAGCCGTGTCAGCCCGCTCATAGTAGATGAGCTGCCCGTTATCGGTGGCCTCGGTGCGCAGTTTGAGGCGGCCCTTGGGGCTGGGGAAGAAGACGTCCTCTTGATTCAGCAGCGCAGCGGGGGGACCGGCCACGGCCTCGACTCTGCGGCGCAAGTCCTCAAGGTCCATCACCCTGGCTTTGATCTCGATGTTGGTGGCCATGGACATTCCCCTCCCTACTCCGCGCCAATGTGCGCCAGCCGCTCCAGTGGAGAATGCATCGTCGCCGGCATCCTCCAGCCCCCAGGACACCTGTGGATAATGCCTGCGCACCAGGGCTATGGCGAGGCCGCGTACTCGGGCGCGTTTCCATCCACTTGGCCAGGTTTGGCTGCGGGCGCTGCGCGGTGGCATCCAGCAGCGGGACCGCGCCGGCATTCGGACGCGCCCTTTCCGCGCTATTGTACACGGGGCGCCCGTACCGCGCTAACCGCGGGTGGCGGGGGCCTGCCGGGAGGTTACACGGCAAACGCGGGGATTACTGCCGCACCAGGTTGCGCAGCCAGCGGCCGGAGCGGAAGCGCAGCAGACATGCCACGGCCTTGACCACTTCATTGCCCATGGCCAGAAGGTAGACCCACTCCACCGGGAGGCGAAAGACCGTGGCCCCCAGGTAGGCAGGAAGCACGCCGACCACCCAGGTAGCTGTCACGTCCAACCAGAAGCAGAAGCGCGTGTCGCCGCCAGCCCGCAGGATGGCGATGAACAGGATCATGTTCAACCCGCGGGCAGTCAGCAAGCCGGCGGCAAAGGCCAGCATACGACGGGCGTGGGCCAATGTGGCGGGAGCGACCCCGTAGTTGGCCAGCAACAAGTCACGACCGAAGAACAGCCCCAGGCCCAGCGCCAGGGCGAATGCCACCGACAGGCCCAGCAGCCACCGGCCGTATCCGGTCGCCCTCTTCTCTTGATTGGCGCCGATGCTATTGCCGATAATCGTGGCGCCGGCGAACATCATCCCCACAAAGGGCACCAGCGCTGCCGATTCCACCGTGCTCACAAAGTTGGCCGCGGCGATGGCGTCGGTGCCGATAAAGGCATACGTTCGATTGAACATGGTCATGGCCAGAGCCCAGACTAGCTCGCCCAGCATGACCGGCAGGGAAGTGCTGAGCACACGGCGGACCAACTGCCGATCCAGCGACCGCAGCTCCGCCCAGGACGCAGCGGCGGGAGACTGTTGTCCGTATACCAACGCCAGCAGGGCAGCGCACTCGAGCCAGCGAACGCAGCAAAGGGAAACGGCTACCCCCATCAGCCCCAGAGTTGGCAGTCCCCACCGGCCCATTACCAGACCAAAGCTCAACACGGCATGCAGCAGCAACGAGCCAGCGCTGGTCACCATGGGCAACCGCGTGTTGCCGATGCTGCGCAGGGTGGCCGCCAGGGAAAAGGTGATGGCCGAGGCAAAGTAGCTCAAGGCGACGATGCGGATGTAGGATGCACCCGCCTGAATCACCGCGGGGTCTGGCGACAGCAGCGAAAGGACCCGTGTCGCGCTGGACATAACAATGAGGGAGAACACCGCAGCGCTGGTCAGGTTGAGGGAGAGGATGAGGCTCAGGACACGTCGGATGCTGCGAACATCTCCCTTGCCCCAGAACTGAGCGGAAAAGACGGTGGCGCCCGAGCTCGTGCCGAAAAGCAACAGCGCCAGCAGGAAAAAGACCTGGTTCGCCAGCGCCGCCGCCGCGACCTGTGTTTCCCCCAACCGGCCCAGGATCACTACAGTGTACAGGGCGACCAGGGTAGCCACCATCTCCTGCAGCGCCACGGGCAGCCCCAGTCGCCACAGGAGAGCCAGAAATTCCCGTCTGTCCGATGAAGCCTCCGCCGTCACGGCTGGCCCTGCCTGGTTGCCATACATGAAGGCCGGATATTCAGCGCGGGTGTGCGCCACGGCTCGCACTGGATGTCTACATTGGAGCCCGGGCAGGCGCGGCGTGTGAGCAAGTTATGGGATTGAACGGTCATCGAGCGCTCCGTGCACGGCCGAGAGAATCAGCAAAGTGGCAATTGTACTGCGGTTGCCGGGAGCGTGCCAAATGCGGGGTGTGCTTGCGCCAGGTGTGAGGCGGGATGATCGTTGGGGCCGGGCATTCTTTGTCCCCGTGGAATCCTGTGGTATCCGCAGATTGCGGCATGACGGCTCACTTTGACAACCTGACGGTCAAGGTGCCATAATCCGCGGCGGTCTCTGCCCGTATTGACACCATCTGTGATCAAAGGAGGGTACGCCGTGCCTCTGGATACCGCATCACCTCACCGGTCCGGTCGCGCCATCCAGGCGATTGCCTGGGCAGCCATGTTGTTGGTGTCGGGGCTGCCCAACATCCTGTTTGTGGAGGGCATTGGTCAATCGCCCTCCTGGCTATTCCCTGCCAAGCTCCTTCTGATGTTGGCGTTGCTGGCGGCGGGCGTGGTTTGGCGGCCGGCCAGGCGCCTCAGGATGTTCTTTCTGGTAGTGTTCGTGCTGTACGCGGCGGAGTGGGCCACGGGAAGGGTTGGGGAGCTGGCAAGTTGGCGCGATGCCTTCTCGGGCAGCTCGTTTGTGTCCAGCATGGCGGGCACCCAGCTCCTCCGCCTGATTCCGGCATTCGTCCTGGTTGCCCTGCTCTGGATCCTCAAACGCAGGCGCAGCGCCTTCTACCTGGTCCGCGGGGACACCAGCGCGCTAGCTGAGCCCGTTGCCCTCTTGGGGATGAAAGCGTCTGAGCCGTGGTCCCGGGTCGGCCGCACGCTGGCCCTCTACATCAGCCTGGGCACGCTGTTGTTCCTCGTTCTGGCTGGCCGTCCTTCTGCCGCTGCGCTGCTCGCCGCAGCGCCCCTGCTGCCGGCCGTGCTCCTGTTTGCTGCCATGAACGCGTTTTCCGAGGAAATGAGCTATCGCGCCTCGTTTTTGGCCACGTTGGTCGAACCTCTGGGTGCGCGGCAAGCGGTGCAGCTGACGGCAGTGTTCTTTGGCATCGGTCACTACTACGGCGTGCCTTACGGCGTGGTGGGGGTCATCATGGCCGGTTTCCTGGGCTGGCTGCTGGGAAAAGCCATGGTGGAGACCAAAGGATTCTTCTGGGCCTGGTTCATCCACTTTCTGCAGGATGTAATGATCTTTACCTTCATGGCCATCGGCTCGGTGACGCCTGGGGGCCGCTGACAGCACCGGCGAGCTGGCCGCCAACCCGTCAGGCCCCAGGGTCAGATTCCGGATTGGTCGGCGCTTCTCGCGCCAGCGGACCGTTGTCAGCGACGCACCAGGGGCAAGAACACCTCATGTTCAGCGGCCCGAACCACGAACTCAAGTTTGGCGCAGGGTCCCGTGCGGTCCGATCCCCGGGCATCACGGATGTAGAGCTCGGCCTGATAGGTTCCTGGCGCGAGGCAGCCGATGGACTGGGACAGGCGCCAGGGGGTGATGACGGTGAGGCAGCCGGTGTGGGGCGGGTAATCGAGGATGGCCACCACCTCGATCTCGTAACCTGTGACGGCGATCTCCAGGCGCGACGGCGTGCAGCTGTCGTACCATTCGCCCGCTGCGGCCAGGGTGACTGGATGGGCTGCCGTGGACGGGGGTGGCGACGCTTCAAGGCGCGCCTGGTAGCCGCAACCGGGCAGGGGTTCAACAGCTGCCGTTGATGCCGCGCCCAGCAGCAGTGCTACGCTCGATAGCAACCTCAGGATGTGCTGTACGGTCATTGGGCCGGGCCTCCTTTGCCTCCAGAACCAGGCATTAAACACGGGGCTTTCATCCGCTATGACGCGCTGCCGCCAGGTAGGGTTGCGGAGCGCCGGTGATGGGCTGAGTTGAGGAGCCGAGCCCCCATTGGAGGCGCTGGCGCCTCGCCGGCGGCCAGTCAGGGTCATCCGCCCCGCGGCGAGACTAGTCTCGGGTCGGAGTGCGGCGGCGCGCTCGGGAGGCCGAGACGATCACCCCCACCAGGT
The DNA here is from genome assembly GCA_002348045.1 of Anaerolineales bacterium UBA2232. The sequence goes on along the minus strand of DDYO01000114.1, from coordinate 12,722 downwards.
TCACTGCTACCAGCATCCACATCGCCTCGCGGAACCCCGCGGCAAAACCCAGCGCCGCGTTACCCCCGGTCACAGCCGCGTGGTACGAACTGCGAAGGGAAAAGAACGTTCCCACGGAAGCCACGCCGGTAATCATGCCCAGGTGCCGCATGGTGCCCAAAAAGCCCGAGGCCATGCCGGCACGCTCGGGCGGCGCCGAGGTCATGACGGCCATCTGATTCGGCGTTTGGAGGAGCCCTGGCCCCACCCCTACCAGGGCGAGCCGCAGCACCATCCACACCCCAGCGGTGGTGATGCTCGCCGTGCTCAACCAGAGGGCAGCAAGGACGTCCATGGCGACTCCCAGCGTGGCGGGCAGGACAAACCCGATGCGGTCAGTCAGACGCCCGCTGACAGGGCTGAGCAGCATTTGCAGGGTGGGCGGCGCCGCCAGAAGCAGGCCCATCCGTGCGGGATTCAGCCCCAGGGCCAGCTGAAGGAAGAAGGGGAGAACAAAGTTGACGCTGGCCATGCTCAGCCCAGCCAGGAAGAGGCTGGCACTGGACAGGGCAAAAGTGCGATTGCGAAGCAGCGACATGTCCAGGAACGGCCGAGGGCTGGCGCCGTTGACCGCTCCGAAGGCGATGGCGGCCAAAACGGCGACCGCAAGAGCGGACATGACCAGCGGCGACGACCAGCCGACGACGGGCCCGCGATTCAGGGTGATGGTGATGGCGGACACGACAAGCGCAAAGGTCAGAGCCCCCCCGCACGTCCAGTGCCTCCCCGGTCAGCGGGGGTGTGTCGGGCAGGCGCCGCCAGGCGATCAGCGCCCCTACCGCACACATGGTTGCCAACCAGACAAAGCCGGCTTGCCAGCCGACCATGTTTATCATCATGCCAGTCAGGCCCGGAGCTATCAACGCTCCGATCGCCACCAGGGTGAGGTTCACGCCCACCGCCATTCCCCTTTCCGTCGGAGGAAACGTTTCGGTGAGGAGGGCCAGGTTATTGGCTACGACCAGGGCGCCACCGATCCCTTGCACGATGCGAAACAGCAGAAACGGCAGGAGCGCGCTGGAAAGGGCGCAGAGGACGGACCCTGTCGCCAAAATGACAAAGCCCGCAATGTAAACCCGCTTGCGCCCGAGAAGGTCACCGAGACGACCGAACGACACCATGCAGGCTGCCATGGTCAGTGAGTACACCAAAACCACCCACTGGATGGAGGCCACATCGGTGCGGAAGGCGCTCACCAGTGTGGGCAGCATGGGATTCATCATCGCCAAGAGCCACATGGTGGCAAAGGCGCCAAACGCGGCGGCCACAAGCACCCACCACTTGGCGCCCAATCGTGCCGATTGCCCTGGGGTCAACCGTGCCCTCCGTCCAACAACGGATTCTATACGGCCGATTATAGGCGGCTCAATTCGGGTGTCAACGGGCTGAGAAGAGAGACTGACCACGGTTGCGCGCCACGCTGAACCGTGGTATAATAATGTAAGCAGCTCACCGTGCTGCCAGGAAATACTCTCAAGGAGGAGCACCGATGGCGAGTCTGTTGACGATTGAGGGGATCGGCCCTGTTTATGCGGAGAAGCTGAAGGCGGCCGGAATCGGCAGCGTGGAGGCATTGCTGCAGGCGGGAGCCACTCCGGCGGGACGCAAGGCGCTGGCCGACAACACGGGAATCAGCTCGGCCCTGATCCTGGAGTGGGTGAATCACTCCGACCTGTTCCGCATCAAGGGTGTGGCGGAGGAGTACTCGGACTTGCTGGAAGAGGCCGGCGTTGACACAGTCGTGGAGCTTGCCCAGCGCAATGCGGCGAACCTGTTCCAGAAGATGGGTGAGGTGAACGTCGCCAAGAAACTCGTACGCAAAATGCCCACCGAGAACCAGGTAGCCGACTGGATCGCCCAGGCGAAAAAGCTGCCGCGGATCCTGCACTACTAGAAAGAAACAAGACCGGCACCTAATGGGGTGCCGGTCGCTTTGTTTGACCGTGAGGTGAGCCGCACCGTACGCTCGATGCGGCTCACCCGTGCGTTGGTGTAACGCCGCGGTGAGCCCATCTGGAACAGCCTGCGTCGGTGTTTTGCCCCTGGGGAACTTTTTCGCGCCAGCTGCCGTCTCCGCTACAACCTGCAGTGACGTCAAGACGCGGGTGAGGAGGCTGGGAGATGTTCGCTGGTCTAAGGGGAGTGCGAAAACGGGCAGGTCTGTGTCTGGGGCTGATGATCGTTGTTGGGTTGGCAGGGTGTGCCGGAGTGGCTCGCGGCGAAAGACCAGAAACGCCGACTCCCGCGCCCATGGGATATGATGGGGCAGTGGACCGGCGGACGGCAAGGCCAGGCGAGACGGTTGAGCTGATCTTGGAGGGCAACCCCACCACAGGCTACCAGTGGTCGGTCGTGAGGATCACGGAGACAGCGTTGAGCCAGGACTATGAGGAGTCGTACGCTCCGGGGAGCACTGGCGGCACGCCGGTGGTGGGATCGGGTGGCGTCTACAAGTTCCAGTTCAAAGCCGTCAAGGCCGGCACGAGCACCGTTGAGCTGGCCTATCACCGGCCGTGGGAACAGAACGTGGAGCCTCTCAGGACAGTCCTGTTCGAGGTTACCGTCCAGTAATCCAGGACCAGGGATGGCCGTGTAGTCAAGTCGCCAGGAGCTTTGCAGCCCGGGCGTATATATACAGAAAAGGGACGCCGGTATTCGAACCGGCGTCCCTTTTTCGTCGACAGTGCCGATGGAGGTGACATCAGCACTGGTAAGGCCGTGGTCTCTCCGAATACCGGCCAGCCTCATCTGAAATAACGTCCAAAAACCCCTTGACAAAATTGAAAGATGGATGTATACTATAGATGTAACTAACAGTTATAGATAATGCTGAGGTTGTGGATGCGCGGTCAGAGAGGGGCACATGGTTGGAGGGGAGGTCGCGGCGTACAGGCGGGTCAGATAGCCCGACTGGTTGAGCCGTGTCTGTTGACCCTGCTCCAAGAAGGTCCCCGTCACGGTTATGAGTTGATGGCTTCCGTCGGCAGGTTCGGTATAGAACCTGCTGACCTGGACAGCGGCCTCGTGTACCGTACCCTGCGGTCCATGGAAAGGCAGGGTTGGCTCACCTCTGAGTGGGACACGGGGCGGCCCGGTCCGGCCCGCAGGACCTACAGCATCACTCCGGCGGGCCGGCAGGCGCTGGCGCAGTGGCGCGAGGGCTTGCGGCAGACCCACGCCTTGCTGGACAGGATTTTGGATCCCCAGGCCCCGGAGGATGAACAGGTCTAGAAGTGCACTCGCTGACTGCGTTTCACCACTGTCAGTAGGAAAGGAGGAAAAGACAATGCCAAGAGGAGATCGTACTGGTCCCTTGGGCATGGGCGCAATGACAGGCCGTGGCGCTGGTTTCTGTACCGGCTATCCGGCTCCTGGCTATGCTAACCCAGTCCTGGGCGGTGGGTTTGGTGCTCGCGGCGGTCGCGGATGGCGCAACCGGCTCTATGCGACCGGTCAGCCAGGCTGGGCGTGGGCCAATGGGCCCGCGTTCGTGCCACCGACCCAGGAGCAGCAGACCGCTAGCCTCAGCGCAGAGGCTGAGCGGCTCAAGAGCATCCTGGCTGACATCGAGCGACAGCTCGATCAGCTCAGAGCCAAGGGCGGCGAATAGCTGGATGCCAGGTCTAGCCCCTCTCTTAGGAGGGGCTAGACCGCCCATTGCTAATGGCTCGTGCGGTAGAACCGCTGGCCTTGGTGGGTCTGCACGAGCATCTTCCCCGTCTTGACCAGGTTGTCCACAATTCGCCAATCCATCCCTGCATTCTTTACAAATTCACGAACCGCGTCTTCCCTCATGGGATGGACAGCGCAGATGCTCATCAGGTCGTCCACGACCTCGCCGGTCAGCACAAAGTGATTGCCCTCGTACTCGCCCAATCCTTCGCAGGGTTGGCCGCTGGCCCGAAAGAGGCGCACCGCGCTCGCCAAGACTTGATCGGACGGAGGGCGGACCCAGGGCTCTGCCGGGGGGCGGCTGGGCACTGAGAAGTAGGAGCGTGAAGGCGCCAGCTTGATGACAAAGGCGGCAATCTCTTGAAGGATTGCCTCCCCTGTATTGACGCCGTCTACCAGCATGGTCTCGGTGACCAGCGTTCCCTGAAAGGATCGCGCAAATGCAAGGGCGCCATTGAGAATGTCCTCCAGCCTGAGGGCCCCGTGGGGACGGTCGAGGCGCCGCCAGAGTGGTTCATTGGCAGCATCCACTTTGACCGACACCCAATCGGCCAGGGCCAATGCCCGACGCACGTCCTCGCGCCACATGAGTGACGCATTGGTGATGACGGCAATGGGGATGCCGAGGGGCCTGACTTCACGGATGTGCGCCTCCAGCGACGTATCCAGGCTGGGCTCGCCGTCAGGCACAAAGGTGAGGTAGTCGATCCTCTCTCCGCTGGCCCGCACGGCCGCAACTTTGGCCTTCACCGCTTGTCCCAGCTCTGCCGGAGCATAGTAGGTCATGCGACGCACGCGCATTGCGGCAGTCCGACCGAGCTGGCAGTAGACGCAGGAGTACGTGCACGTCTTGGCTGGAAGATGGTTGATGCCCAGGCTCCGGCCAAGGCGCCGCGAGGGCACCGGCCCAAACGCGATCACGGCCGACGTATCACCCAGCCCCAGCTGTGCTGGGGCTGGGATCGTCCATCTGCCAAAGGGAGTCGACGGTCAATGACCGTGCCCATGCTCCTTGCTCTCGCTGCACGCGTCGGCCTCGGAAAGCTCCCCATTCAGGAACTGCGCCACGGCCTCGGCCACCGTTCCTTGCGCGCCGGTCACGGGGCGAATCTGGCTCTGCTGAAAGAAACTCAGAGCGCGGAATCCCATCCCCCCAGTTAGCATGACCTCTGCTCCTTGCTGGTGAATGAAGGCGGGTACCTGGCCGGGCTCGTGGTTGGGGTAGAAAGGATTTGCCACTGAGCTGGTCTCTTTGATCTCGCTATCTTCTACGTCCACAATAACAAAGTAGGGACAGCGTCCAAAATGGGGATGAACCATGCTCTTGAGTCCCTGGGGATCACTAGCGGATACTGCGATGCGCATTCTGTTCTCTCCTGTTTTCTGAGTTGGGCTGATAGTGACCAGTGCCGTCCACTGGACGCATCATGGTCAGCAGGCGCTTGCCTGGGATTTCGCGATACGACGCTCCTTGCGCGACAGCCTGAGCGGCCGCTGCTGGATCCATCAACCGTGTGCCAGCCACGGCATCGGCGCCGGTGTCCAGCAGCACCGGCGAGAGGGGCGCCGTGCCCCCCAAAACGATCACAAAGGCATCCTGCCGGCACAGGGCCAGCAGCGAATCGTACGTATGGTTGAGCAGGGCGGTGCCGGTGATGCCGACGACGTCGGCTCGGGGCAAGATTTCGGCGGCGTGTTTCGCTGGCACATCACCGGGTCCTGGCCTTAGCTCAAGCACCCAGCACTGGGCCGCCGCAGCGCGCAGGTGGTCTACGAAAGGAAAGTGGCCGACAATGGCAACCCTCCGCCCCGTGCCTTTGTCGATGAGAATCTCGCTGGCGTTCACTTCGACGCAACGGGACTCGTCCACGTTCAGCAGGGCATTGAGGGCGGCCATGCCCAGGGAAGCTTCCAGAATGTCGGTAGAGCGCAGCATCTCCGCCATCAGCCGCGCTTTCAGCGGGTAGCGCTTTGGGCTACCTGTCCCCCGGACGGTATCCTCGCCGTGTCCAGGGGAATGCAGCGTGGATGCCAGGCCTGCCCGCACAGGCGAGGTGTCGAGGGTCACCAGGCTCCACCGTGGCCCTACAACCACCTGGCGTATCGGGGCGTCCCCTTCGAGGCTGGCAATCAGCTGCTCGATCGTGGGACTGCCCGGCCTGGCTTCGCTGCGTTGATCAGTCATTGTTGTGCCCTCGCCGAGCACGATGGCGGTGAGCGGTGGAAGCGGACTGAACCTGCTCCGAGCCGCCCTCTTGCAGGCTCTGCGAACGACGGCTTGCGATATCCAGCAAGCTGGATACCACATCCCGACCGAATTCCCAAACTGCGGCTGCCACCAGTGGAGACAGGCGCCTTCCCCAGGCAACCAGGCCTGACTGAGCCCTGACCATGGGCGCCGTCGGCTGTTGCACGATTTCAATGACGTGCTCGGCGCCGACAGGCGCCGTCTTGGCGGGCGGGAGCACGATCGCGTCGTTGGGGCAGACGGCCAGGCACGCGCCGCAATCGGTGCACTTTTCTGGATCAATCCTCGCGGTAACGTTGTCCAGTTCGATGGCATCCATAGGGCAAACCGACAAGCAGGCGCCACAACCGGTACACAAACGCTCGATTACCGAAGCCACCGTCTCACTACTCCTTTAGCTCGAAAGCACCCTGCTTCACAGCTGTGCCGCGAACCAGGAAGCTGGGTCGTTGACGGCCCCGGAAAGGGTATGCCACAACTCGCGCAGCGCCTGAGCGGCAGGACCATCAGATACCTCGGTCACTGGAGTGCGCTGTGCAACTGCATCGATCACCAACGGGTCGTAGGGTATCGACTGAAGCAGCGGTACCCTCTCCTCAGCACAGGCATCCCGGATCTCCCAGGTCTTGGCTGGGTTGATGTCGGCTTTGTTGACGCAAACCCAGGCCGGGACCTGAAAGTGCCGGCATACCTCCAAAACCCTTTTGAGATCATGGATTCCTGAGAGGGAGGGCTCGGTGACCACCAGCGCGGCATCCACGCCTCCCAAGGAGGCGATCACCGGGCAGCCGATTCCCGGCGGGCNNGATGTCGGCTTTGTTGACGCAAACCGCCGCCGGGACACCAAAGTGCCGGGCGGTCCCGAGGATACGCCGAAGATCGTGGGCGCCAGCCACAGTCGGCTCGGTGACCACCAGGGCCAGGTCTGCCCCAGTGAGGGCGGCGATGACAGGACAACCGATGCCAGGAGGGCCATCGACCAGTAACAGGTCTGCTCGAGACTCAAGCCCAGCAAGTCGGGCGGCCTGTTTAACCTGGCTGACCAACTTGCCCGAATTCTCGCGGCCTGGAATCAGCCGTGCGTGGAACAGGGTGCCATACTTTGTGCCGGAGCGGTAGCAATGACCCGTCAACTGCTCCACCATGGCAATGGCGTCGCTGGGACACGCGTACGTGCAGGCGTGGCACCCTTCGCACGAAAGCTCATCCACCGAATACTTGCCCTCGGAATGGTTGATTGCCGCGAACCGGCAGGCCTGGACGCATAACCCGCAGGCATCGCATCGGGATTTGTCAATGACGGCGACTTGACCACCAACAAACGGATGCGTCTCCAGGAGTTGCGGGGACAGCAGTAGCTCAAGATTGGCCGCGTCTACATCCGCATCAGCCAGTAGCAGGGTGTGGTNNTGCCGGTTCCTCCCTTGCCGCTGATGACGACCCACTCTTTCATCCTGTACCTCGCGCTACCGTGGTCAACTGATCGGCCAGGTCCTTGAGGCCCGGCCGGTACTCTGGCAGGCTATCCACCCACAGGTTGCCCTCTGAGTACGTTTCTGCAATGCGCCGGTCCAACGGGATCCGCAGGACGACCGGGATACCCTCTTGAAGGCAGAACTCCTCCACCCCTTGGTCGCCACGATCGGCCCGGTTGATGACTACTGCTACGGGAACGCCCAGGGCATCTCGGGCCACCTCTGTGGCGATCTTCAGATCATGCAGGCCAAAAGGAGTTGGTTCAGTAACCAGCAGGGCCACATCGGCGCCCCGTACTGTTTCCACCACCGGGCAGGCATTCCCTGGGGGAGCATCCAGCAAGATGAGCCTGCCATCATGGGCCGCTGGCACTGCCAGGCGCTTTAGCTCGCGGATAACCGGAGTCGCCATCGCCTGACCCACGTCCAAAGTGCCCTGGGCAAACTCCATGCCGTTCACATGCCCAAACTCGATGGTCCCCAGGTGCCGGTCAACTTCGCGGATGGCGCCCTCCGGGCACTGGCTGGCGCACAGCCCGCAGCCGTGGCACAACTCCGAAAAGACCATGACCTGATCCCTGATCACGGCCAGGGCGTGAAAGGCGCAGACCTGGGCGCAACGGCCGCAGTACGTGCAGAGGGCGTGGTCGATCTCCGGAATCGGAACGCTAACCTCAACGCTTGACGTCAGAGCTGGGTGCAGGAACAGGTGCCCGTTGGGTTCCTCGACGTCACAGTCCACATAGCTCACGCCCTGGTAGCCCAGGTCCATGGCCACTCGGGCCAAGCCGGTCGCTACCAGGGTCTTGCCCGTACCTCCCTTACCACTGGCAATCGCAACGATCACTGTGCCTCTCTATTCCCGAATCATGCGGGCGCCACATCGCGGGCACTTGATTTCGGTGCAGGGCTGTCCTGGAACGTGCGGTTGTCTGTGACCGCACGAGGGGCACAGGCAACTTCCGCCTGGACCAGCAGCGTTGGGTCCGCCGCCACGCCCCTGGCCGCCTGACAACCGCGAACCGCGGGTACCTTTTCCCAACATCGTTTGTCTCCCTTCAACTGACTGATTTGATCGATCTATTCAGCCGCCGTGGCCTCGTCCCGGCCGCGGGCCAATCTGCGGATTGTCCATGGCAGCCAGGAGCTTGCCTCGGAGCGCCTCCACTGCCTCGCGCACGGTGCCGCCATCCAGCCGGTACACGGGAATGCCGGCCTGCTGGAACACCGCAAAGGCATTGGGACCGACATTGCTGCTGAGAACTGCCTCAGCGCCGTGCGACATGACCCACTGAGCAGCCTGAATGCCAGCACCGCCGCCAGCTGTCACGCTGGGGTTGGCCAATCCTTCCGCTTCCCAGGTCTCAGTGTCGACGAACACGAATGCGGGACACCGACCGAAAACCGGGCTGCTGGCTGCATCCAAACTGGGCTCCTGAGCACTGACAACGACTTTCATAGTTCCTCCTAGTTTTGTTGTGGCTGGGGGTGCCGGGCAGGCATGATGGGGGTCACTGCCTCACTGGGCATCTGAGACCGAACTTGCTCAACCATGGGCCCCAACTCTGGGGCATCGTAGGCCTCGATCTTGCCCGCATCGCCCAGAGCGGACAACCGCGGGTCTAGCGGCAGCTGGCCGATGAGCGGCACCTGGAGCATCTTGGCCATGGTCTCCCCATGACTCGGGCCAAATGGCTCGATGCGCTGGCCACAGTGGGGGCAGAGCAGGTAGCTCATGTTCTCGACAAGGCCCACCAGGGGAACATGCAACTGCTCGGCCATCCTGGCTGCCTTGCGCACGACCATGCCTGCCAGGTCCTGCGGCGAGGTCACCATCACAATCCCGTTGAGGGGAATGGACTGCATGACCGTCAAAGGCGCATCGGCGGTCCCCGGTGGTAGGTCGATGATCAAATAGTCCAGATCGCCCCAGTAGACCTCGGTCCAGAACTGCCGGATGGCGCTGGCGATCAGCGGTCCGCGCCAGATGACGGCCTCATCCTCGCTGGGCAGCAGCAGATTGATGGACATCACTTTGATGCCGGTCGTGGTGACGGGTGGCATCATCCCCAGAGGTCCCGCGCCAGGAACGGTCTTGAGTCCGAAGAGGCGAGGGATGCTTGGACCTGTGACGTCGGCATCGAGAATGCCCACTCGAAAACCCGCGCGGCGCAAGGCAACCGCCAGCAGGGCGGAAACCGACGATTTGCCTACTCCTCCCTTGCCGCTCATGACTGCAAAGACTTGAGCGATGCGGTTCAGCTTTTCTGCCTGTCCTTCAGCAAAAGGCTGGCCTGTGCTGCGGTCATCATTGGTTGCGTTGTTGTGGGCTGCGTTGGGCTTGTCCGTCAATTTTCTATCCTCCATCGGTGGCTGTCCGCGGCATCCATTCCTGCGGGCCAGCACTTGACCCGAGTATATCATAGAATAGTACGCACGTCAAGTCTTTGGGTACACGGCGTGCACAACCCATCAGGCGGCAGACTAGACGGGCAGCTTGGATGGGGGGGCGACTTTGTGGTAGAATCCGTGGCGGAGCGTTCCGCCAACCTGGGCAGGAGGCAGTTCAATGACCGGTCCACAACCGCCTGACGTCGGACGCCGCATCCGTACCCTGCGGGCAACCCGTGGGTTCTCACTTCGCGGCCTTGCGGAGAGAAGCGGCCTATCGGTGAACGCGGTGAGCCTTATCGAACGGGGCCAGTCCTCGCCAACGGTGTCGTCTCTGCACCGTCTCGCGACGGCTCTCGGCGTGCGGGTCGTGGACATGTTCGGCGGGGCCGACAGGCAGACAGTCGTGTTCATGAAGGCTGGCGAGGGCAGTACCTCCCAGATCGGCGGCGCCCAAATCGAGAACCTGGCCTCCGGCCTGGCGGGACAGCGCTTGGAGCCCTACCTGGTGGCCCTGAGGCCGGGAGCTGGCAGCGGAGGGGATACCATTGCCCACGACGGTCAGGAGCTGGTCTTTGGCTTGGCCGGCCGTGTGGACTATACCGTGGGCGACGAGGTGTTCGCAGTGGGCCCCGGGGATGCGCTGCTCTTTGACGCCCGCCAACCGCATCAGTGGTGCAACGTGACCTGGGAGCCGACCCGCTTCCTGCTGGTTCTGGAGACTCCCCAGGGAATGCCTGCGCCCATCAGTCAACACGCTGAGGAGTAGCCGTCAGACCGACCACTCCGTGGCATACATTCACCAGCCACTGCTGTCGGCCGTGTTCCGTGGGCCGCCTGACCGTCCACCTGTCACCGCCTGGCGTGATCGCGTCACCGTTCTCTGCACCCGGCTGGGCTTGCGCCACCGCCAGTCCCGTCCCTACAGGCCAAACAGGGCGTGCTTCCTCAGCGACAGGTAGTGCTCTGAGACAAACTGCAGGGGCTTCTCAATCAGAGCAAACTGCTCGGCGAGAGTGCTCAACACGCCCTGCACGCGCAGGAAATGGGCCGTCTGGTGCTGGGCAGCCAGGCGATACGACTCCCTGCCGATGAACTCATAGTCCTCCAGGCCTCTTCGATACCGCAGGTTTGACCGCGACCTGGTTTCCTCGGCGGCGACGTGCTCTGGAAAGATCCCTGGCAGGAACAGGCAGAGGTCGCCGATGCGCCGGTAGATGCCAAACCGCTGGCCCTCTTCCACTGCCTGGCTGAGGCCGATCAGGCTGTCCACATCCAGCTCGCTGACGTGATGCCTGCGCCACTGACCGCGGCGTACGCGCACCGAGTAGGAAAAACTCTCAACGCGCGTGAAGGAAGCCAGCATCTGTGCTAGATAATCCAGCAGCGGCGGGTCAGCCAAGAGATCGTCCACCTGGTGTGAGTCAAAGATGGGCAGCCGCTGGCCTTCCCGGACCTCCATGGTGTAGTGCTGGGTGCGCATGTCCTTGCGCGCCTGGCGCAACAAGGCGTGGAAGAACAGTGTGGGGGATACCCGCAGGAACAGCTCCTCATCGGCCATCAGCCTTTGGAAGAGGGCCGGATCGTCCAGCATGGACTCCAGGAACTTGGCGTCGCCCCGCAGGGAGCCCACCAGGCGCTCCTTGTCGCTGCGCTGAGGAAGCACCGTTTCCACCAGGAACAAGATGTCCGTATCGGTCAAGGTAGGTGCAGCGTTATCCATGTCAGGGTGCTTCTCTTCTCGCCTGAGGGACAAACGTCTCTGGGGTGGCAGTCACGGCGCTCACCCCACTGTCTTCTCGGTCCACCGGCGAACCGTCTGGTGGTGCGGTTCCCACGCCACCCACACTGCCTGAGCCCAGTCCCACACCCGCCGCGTGTGCTCCACGACGTCCGGCGCTCCATGAACATCCAGCACGGTGATGGCGCGCAGTCTGTCCAAAGGCGGGTCCAACCACTGAAAACCACCCTTGGCAGCCGTCACCCGCCGCAACGCATCAATGGCCTCCGACTCTGTAGCCTGCAGGTTGAGCGTGAGGTGTAGCCCGATGAGATGAGCCGCGACCGACTGGATCGTCTCGGGCGAAGGCGACCCAGGATGTTGGGCGGCATAGGCACGCACCGTCGTTCCGTGCACGGATGGGTAGCCCCATGGACCGTATTCCATAGCCAGGATCTCGCCATACGTTTGCCAGCAACCTGCGCTGGAGCCAAACGTCTTGTGCTTAGGACCGTCCGCCTTGGCGAACCAGGCTGAGCAGCCGGGACACCGCTCCACGTCGTCTCGGCGTACTTGGTAGATCTGCCGGACAACACCATCGGAGCGGGGGACATCGCCTTGCCAACGCATGCTCAGCCTGGCTGCAACGGCTGCTGATGCTGCGTTCTCAGGATGCACCACTGCCTTTACAACCGCCATTCCCAGGCCTGAGAAGGCATAGTCCAGTACCGCACGGGAGGCCTCGGTGGCATAACCGCGGCCCCAGTGCTCGGGCAGAAAGAAGTAGCCCAGTTCGCCTTCGCTGCTGTCGCCTTCATCTCCGTCGGCCAGCCTACACAGTCCAACCAGGGCATTGTCTGTCCGATGCTCCACGATCCACCAGCGCTCACGCTCCTCCTGAACATACGCTTCCGGATCAGCGGCATATTCGGCAAAGCAACCCAGCACCAGATCGCGATCGCGCGGGCCCCCGATGTGTTGCGTGGCCTGTGGGTCGGACCACAGGCGGACCAGCTGATCGAGGTCCGCCGTCTGTGGAGCGCGCATGAAGAGCCGATAGGTGTTGCCCAACGATGGGATGCCGCGCACCAAGGTGGATTCACCTCCCAGTAAGAGATCGGTCTTCGGGCATTTTACCGATTCACGCTGGGGCTGTTAGGCGCTTTTGAAAGCTGGA
>DDYO01000192.1 GCA_002348045.1 Anaerolineales bacterium UBA2232 | reverse complement strand
GGTGTTTGGGCGCTTCTGGCCCCCGCCAGACCAGTAGGCATGGGCAAATCCGTCTAGCGAATGATAGCCTTGACCAATTCGCTTCTAGAAGGCGGTTCCTCGCAATAGCTGACCGCCGCGGTCAGCCGCGAGCGTGCTTCCTCCAACCTTCCCTCATCGTTGGCCAGGATCGTCAGCAAGGGTTCGCCAGCGTCGACCCAGTCACCCACCTTGTGGTGCAGGATGATACCGACGCCATGATCCACAGCATCGCCCTTTTTCGCCCTTCCGGCGCCCAGGGCNNACCGCGGCCAGGCCGATGTCCATGGCGCCCAGCCGTACAATGTATCCTCCCCGTGGTGACTCGAGCTCTACATGAAGCTTTGCCCCTTTCATTCGACCCGGATCGTCGGCAACGGTGGAGTCTCCGCCTTGCGCCTGCACCCACTCGCGGAACTTGGCGATTGCCCGGCCTTGGGATATGGCCTGTCGCAACAGCTCTTGGCCTTGCTCCACAACTTGGCATCGGTCGCCCAGCAGAAGCATCTCTGCGCCCAGCCCAATGCAGTGATCGGTCAGGTCAACAGGTCCCTGTCCCTTCAGTGTAGCGATGGCCTCCGCCACCTCCACAGCGTTACCCACAGCGTTGCCCAGTGGCTGGTCCATGTCCGAGATCACCGCCGCCACCTTGCGTCCTGCACCTCGGCCAATGCTCACCATGGCTTGAGCGAGAGCCACAGCATCCTCAGTCGTCTTCATGAAGGCGCCACTGCCTGTCTTTACGTCCAGCACGATGACGTTAGCACCCGCGGCGATTTTCTTGCTCATGACCGAGCTGGCANNACCTTGGCGGGTGCGATTTCCGCTGCCGTCGGCCGGAGCGAGGTCCTCCGACTGTCCGGCCACCACGATCCCATGCTCGCGAATCATGCTTTGAAACTGCTCTTCGTCAATCTCCACGCGAAAGCCAGGAATCGACTCCAGCTTATCCAGCGTTCCCCCGGTGAAACTTAGCCCTCGCCCTGACATCTTGCCGACCGGAAGGCCTGCCGATGCCACCAGTGGCGCCACCACCAGAGTGGTCTTGTCTCCCACTCCGCCGGTTGAGTGTTTGTCAGCCACCAACGGCGCAACGGCCGACAAATCAAGAATCCGACCTGAACCAGCCATGCTCATGGTCAGCTCGACGGTTTCGCGGTCAGTCATCCCGCGCCACATCACGGCCATGAGCCAGGCGGCCATCTGGTAATCCGGCACATCTCCGCAAGTGAAGCCGTGCACCAGGAAATCCAGCTCATCCCGTGACAGCTCACCCTCCGTTCGCTTCTTGTAGATAATGTCTACCGCCCGCATGTTATCCCGTCCTCCCGCTCCCTTTCGAGTTGCCACAGCCCGATTCTCAGCTAGAATCCGGTGCAGTACACCAGCTCACCTTTCAGGAGGGTTTGATGATATCCGACTGGCGTTCTCTGGGCCCCCAGTCCATGCTGCTCGATGGTCAGATGATCGCGATGACGGTTGACAAGGTCAGTCTGCTCATCTGCAGAGTGGACGGCGCATACTATGCCAGCCAACTCAAGTGCCCCCATCTCAGCGCTAACCTTGCCAAGGGAACCCTCAGCGGAACAGTGGTTACGTGCCCATCCCACGGCTCCCAGTTTGACGTTCGCACCGGTGAGAACGTGGCCTGGATTTCCAAAATACACGGCCTCACCCGCAAAGCCTTTGAAATGCTGAAAAAAAGCCCCAGGCCTTGCGCACGTATCCCGTACGCGTTCAGGATGGCCAGGTTTGGGTGAGTCTCGAAGACAACTAGAGTTCCTCGCGCTGACTCCTGCCCATGAGCTCACGTGCTCGCCCAATTTGCCGGGCTACGGCTTCGGGCGCCGTACCTCCCTTGACTGACCTTCGCTCCAGCGATTGCCCATAGTCGAATACATTGTAGAGGTCGTCGCCAAATCGAGGGTCCAGGTCCTGATAGTCTCCAAGGGCGATGTCGCTTAGCCCACACTGACGGGCCTCCGCCAATTTGACCGCCTCCCCTACAAGATGGTGCGCCTGCCGGAAAGCAACCCCCTTGCGGACCAGGTAGTCGGCCAAGTCAGTCGCCAGCATGGAATCGTCCATGGCTTGTTCCATGCGCTCGGGGTTGAGTCGGAGGGTGCGAATCACATCGGCGGCGATGGGCAACTCGAGGCCGAGGGTATCTGCGGCGTCAAACAAGCCTTCCTTATCCTCCTGGAGGTCCTTGTTGTAGCCCGAAGGCAAGCCCTTCAGCACCGTGAGCAAGCCTACCAGGTGACCTACCATACGGCCGCTCTTCCCCCTCATGAGCTCCATCGAATCAGGGTTGCGCTTCTGGGGCATCAGGCTGGAGCCCGTGGAGAACCGATCATCCAGCTGCACAAAACCGAACTCATGGCTGGACCACCAAATCAGGTCCTCCGCAAGACCGCTCAGGTGAACCTGCACCAGGGCCGCCCACGACAGGAACTCTACCACAAAGTCCCGGTCGCTGACCGCATCGAGGCTGTTCTCGGTCACGCCCCACAGCCCTAGCTCTTGGGCCAGCCAATCGCGATCCAGCCCAAACGGATGACCCGCCAGGGCGCCGCTCCCCAGCGGCAAGACGGCCGTTCGTTCGACCACTCCCGACAGGCGCTCCCGATCGCGTTGGAGTTTCCAAAAGAACGACAGCAGCCAGTGGCTGAACAGCAGGGGTTGGGCCTGTTGAACATGGGTATAGCCCGGCATGACCACGTCGAGGTTGGCCTCAGCCTTGTCAACAATGGCCGTCTGCAGGTTGATCAGGTCCTGCTCAAGATGCTCTAGCACCCCCACCATATACAGGCGCAGATCGGTGGCGACCTGATCATTGCGCGAGCGACCAGTGTGAAGCTTCCCGGCCACGGAGCCCACCAGCTCCATCAGCCGCCTCTCCACCGCCGTGTGAATATCCTCATCCTCACGTCGAGGTTGGAAGGTGTTCTCTTCGAATTCGCCCAGAACCTGACGCAACCCTGACTGCAGTTGGTCTCGCTCTTCAGGAGTAATCAGTCCCAGCTTGGAGATGGCGGCAGCATATGCCAGACTGCCGCGGATGTCCGCTGCATAGAGTCGTCGGTCAAAGGGCAGCGAATCGTTAAACAGCCGCATCCTCTCGTCCAAGCTTGCCGTGAAGCGCCCGCCCCACAACGACATGGAACCCCCCTCCGCTCGCGAGCATCGTCCTTCGCCATCGTCCGAGAAAAACACCAGCCAGCTCGGCACAAGCTGGCTGGCTACCCTACCTTCAAGGACACCAATCAGGCCCTCCGTGCGGCCAGCAACGTTCGCAACCAGGAGGCCCCTGTATCAGTGCGAACAGGTAGCGCACGAACCCCCTTGGCACGAAGCGCAGCCTCCGCCACCCGATAACTGCTGGGTGCACCCGTCGCTGCTCTTGGTCACAGCCGCAAAGAGCGACAGGGCCCGGCGACCGCCGCTGTGCTCGCACTTGGGACACACCGCAGGATCATCGGCAGCGTGAAACCCGCGTAGCAGCTCGAACCTGCAATGACAGTGGTCACATACGTACTCGTAGATTGGCATGGTATTCCGTCCTCACCATAACTTGCTGTATAATGATTCTACGCCATCGTCTGGCACCGGTCAAGGAGGAACATAGTGAAAGAAATCGCCGAACGTGCCCTTAACGTAGCTCAGCTCCGCGGCGCCACCTACGCCGATGTTAGGATCATTCACGAGCGGTCTCAACAGCTCTTGGTCAAGAATGGACGCGTCGAGACTGTGTCCCAGGACGAGAATGCGGGGCTTGGAATCCGCGTCATCGTCGACGGCGCATGGGGCTTTGCCAGCAGTTCCATCGTGACCCGCGCCGAGGCGGACCGCGTCGCTCGCCAGGCGGCCCAAATCGCCCGCGCCAGCGCCACGGTGAACAACCGCGCGGTCGAGTTGGCCCCGCTCACTCCCAGCGTCGGCAGATTCCACAGCCCCATGCAGCAAGATCCTTTTGCCGTGCCCTTGGACGACAAGCTCAAGCTCTTGCTGGCCGCCGACTCCGCCATGCGCCGTGTCAAGGGCGTCACGGTCACCGAGGCCTCCATGCAGTTCATCCACGAAGACAAGCTGTTCGCCAGCTCCGAGGGCAGTCTCATCGAGCAGACATCGGTCGAAAGCGGCGCCGGCATTGAGGCCACCGCGGTCAGTGGAAACGAAATGCAGACGCGTTCCTTTCCTAATAGCTTTGGTCGACAGCAAGCCAAGCGCGGCTACGAGATGGTTGCCGAGACCAACCTTGTGGACAACGCCGAGAAGGTGGCTCATGAGGCAGTCGCCCTGCTGACTGCGCCCCAGTGCCCGAGCGGCGTGACGTCAATCATCCTTGACTCTACCCAACTTGCCCTGCAGGTTCACGAGTCGTGCGGCCATCCCGTTGAGCTGGACAGGGTCCTGGGAGAAGAGGCTAGTTTTGCCGGCACCAGCTTCCTCACCCTTGACCGCCTGGGAACGTTCCGATACGGATCCGATTTGGTCAGCATCACGGCCGATGCGACTATTCCGGGAGCCTTGGGCAGCTTCGCTTTCGACGACGAAGGGGTGCCGGGCCAAAGGACCCCCATCGTCCAGGACGGCATCTTTGTGGGATACTTGACCTCGCGGGAATCCGCCGCTCGTTTGGGGCAGCTCAGCAACGGCACCATGCGCGCCGACGGGTGGAACCGCATCCCGCTGATCCGCATGACGTGCATCAACCTCGAGCCAGGCACGTGGACCCTTGCTGACCTGATTGCTGACACCGACGACGGCTTATACCTCGCCATCAACAAGAGCTGGAGCATCGATGACAAGCGCCTGAACTTTCAGTTCGGCACTCAGTTGGCCTATGAGATCAAGAATGGCAAGCTGGGCCGACTACTCAAGAATGCCAACTACACCGGCATCACGCCCAACTTCTGGCAAAGCTGCGATGCGGTCTGCAGTGCCGACCACTGGCAGCTCTGGGGCCTGCCCAACTGCGGCAAGG
>DDYO01000231.1 GCA_002348045.1 Anaerolineales bacterium UBA2232 | reverse complement strand
GTAACAGTAATTGTGAGTCGGAACGCCTTTTGGCATCGGACTGGAGCCTGTGATACACTGCTCAGGGCGCGGCACGTTCTTTCGTGAGCGGGGGAGAGGATGAGGTGAAAGGGACAAGTCTCTTCGAGCACCGTCGGCAGCTCCAGATTCAGAAAGAGCAGCCATTGGCCGCACGCATGCGGCCGCGAACGTTGGACGAATTCGTGGGGCAAGAGCATATTGTGGGCCCCGGGACGCTCCTGCGCCGCGCCATCGAAGCCGACCGCGTGTCATCGATGGTCTTGTGGGGACCTCCAGGCACGGGCAAGACTACTCTTGCCAGCATCATTGCTAACACTACTCATTCTCACTTTGAGAGCATCAGCGCCGTGATGGCTGGAGTGGCAGACATCCGACGGCTGGTGAAAGAGGCCCAGGAACGACGAGGCATGCATGCCCAACGCACCATCGTGTTGGTAGATGAGATCCACCGATTCAACAAGGCACAACAGGATGCGCTGCTCCCCCACGTAGAGGACGGAAGTATCATTCTCATCGGCGCTACGACTGAGAACCCGTACTTTGAAGTCATCGGCGCGCTCGTCTCCCGATCGCGCATCTTCCAGCTCAAACCCCTGAGTGACGAGCAGATTCAGACCCTTCTCCGCCGCGCCCTTGGCGATCCCGAGCGTGGTCTGGGCAGGATTCCGGTCACCGTCGAAGAAGATGCTCTCGCTCACTTGGTTCGCGTCGCCGGTGGCGATGCTCGCAACGCCCTTAACGCCCTCGAGCTAGCTGTTACCACCACGCCTGCCAACCGGCTCGGCCACGTACATATCGATCTTCAGGTGGCACAGGACTCGATACAGAGGCGAGCGCTGCTCTACGACAAGGACGGCGACGCCCACTATGACACCGTCTCGGCCTTTATCAAGAGCCTGCGCGGCAGCGACCCAGATGCAGCACTGTACTGGATGGCTCGCATGATTTACAGCGGTGAGGACCCCCGGTTCATCGTTCGCCGTATGATCATCTTTTCCTCCGAAGACATCGGACTGGCGGATCCCCAGGCTCTGGTGATAGCTACCGCCACCGCACAGGCCTTGGAGTGGGTTGGCTTGCCAGAAGCACAGTACCCATTGGCACAGGCAGCGCTGTACCTGGCCACGGCTCCCAAGAGCAACTCCTGTGGGGCCTACTTTCGTGCTTTGGAAGATGTGGAACGTGGGGGAGTCACAGAGGTACCAGCACACCTGAAGGACGCCAGCCGCGATGGTGTCGCCCTCGGGCATGGGACCGGCTATCGCTATCCTCATGATTACCCAGAGCACTGGGTCCAGCAGCAATACCTGCCCGGTGCCCTTCAAGGCAGAGCTTACTATCGGCCTGGCGACTTGGGCTACGAGCAATCCATTAGACAGGCTCTGACCAGGTTGCGTCAGCTGGGGCCGGAGACCCAGGATGAGCTTGCGTAACTGGCTCCCTTGCCTCAGGCGTGCCATCCTCGTTACCTGGCTACTGGTGTCCGTCACGCTGTTTCCGTTGGCCGACGAGTCCGTGACTCAACTGGAGGCTAAACCCTATCCGCTGACCGCGGCCTCCGTCGTTCGCAACTGGCGATTTGACACAATCGCAGGCCAATGGCTGCCCGTGGGGCCAGCGCGCGGCCCAATCAGGAGCGTAACGATATCCAGCGACCTGCCCTGCCTGGACAGCCTGCCTATCAGCACGGCCGGGGGCATTCAGCTCGATCCGGCCGTGACCTGGAACCCCGATCGCGATGAGTTCCTGGTGGTTTGGCAAGACGGCCGCAACGGCACTGACCTGGACATCTATGCCCAGCGCATAGCCCCCGATGGGCGGCTCCTGGGTGACAACTTTGCCTTGGTCGTGGCCGAGTTCGACCAGTGGGCACCCTGGGTGGTCTACAGGCCTGCCGTTCGGGGATACTGGCTGGTATGGCACCACCGGCAGAGAAATAGCCATCGTGTTTACCTCCAAGCGCTGTCACCGTCCGGGTCTCCCCTTGGCCACGCCATGCCCGTCACGACAGGGAATGACTGCCAGCAGTGGGTCCCTGCCTGCGGCTACGATCCCGTGGCTGACGAACTCCTTGTCACATGGGAGGACATGGACACGAGTGCCATTGCGGGCCAGCGCATTGGCGGCGATGGCGCATCGCGAGGGCACAACATCATCATCAGTGCTCAGCCTAGCTCCCAGTGGGCTCCTCCAGTTGTTGCCTACAACCCCATGCTGCAAGAGTTCATCGTGGTTTGGGATGACTTTACGAACCAGACTGTGTCTGCTCAAATCGTGGAGCGAGACGGCTCACTCCGCGGTCCCAACTCTGTGATCACGCGCCATGACAACGCTCTGGTTTCCGGTGTCGTGTCTGGAGGAATCGATGCCGGATACTGGGCCTTTTGGACGCAGGAAGATAACAACCCTGGGCAAGGGAGCGATATCTGGGGACAGAAGCTCACTGCCGACGGACTGATCATCAACGATGCGTTGGGCATCGCTGTGGAACCAGGTTCACAGCGTGACTGCGTGGCTGTTTACGATGCCCAGCAATCCGAGTGCGTCTTGGCCTGGTGGGATGGTGACCCAGAGACGGGCAGCAGTTCCATCAAGCTCCAGCACCTATCATGGGCCGGTGCCTTCTTGGGATCTCGTCATCTGGTCTCGGCGACCGGCCTCTCTGAGACTGCGCCACAACTGGGTTTCAGCCAATCCCATGATTCGTACCTGATTGCATGGCACACCTGGCTTGACGACCCCTCCCAAACCAATGAGGCGGACATCTATGGCCAACTGTACTCGCCTCAACGGTATCATGCCTTTGTGCCTCTATGCCTCCTTGCACCATGATTGTCTAGTTCGTGCCCCGTTCACGCCAACCCTGGCCCACGAGGAGCAGGCCGACCGGCTACCGCTTCTGAGCAGAGTCGCGACCAAGGGGTCAAGACATGGTGACGCTGCCTCTGCCCGCGCCACTCATTCACCAATCCCTGGCGCCCGATGGGCTAGTCCACCCTCTGCATCCCAGGGTGGCACACCGGTGCCTGGTTCGAGGCGACCGTTGCGGGTTCTGCAGTGGAATGGTTGCGCCCTTGTCCAGTGGTCCCGTATTTGGAGTTTGATGGCCTGCAGGCTAGAATCTGGCCAGTTCGGAGGCCACGGTTCTTGATGATCACACGCCTGAGGGCAGCCCTGTCGGCTGTCTTACCACAAAGTTCACCGCCAGTTGAGCCCTTGCTGGCACAGTTGATTGACGGACACCCGCGTGACCGCTGGGAAGCGGCCCAGGCCTTGGGTCGCCAGGTGGGCAATGCCGGCGTGCTGGCGGCTCTCCTGGGTGCACTGGAGGACCCGCATCCCTTTGTCCAGTGGGCTGCCATCGACAGCCTCAGCCAATGCAGGACGGAGCTGTGCTATCAGGCTCTGGAGCGCCTCTTCTCCAGTCGAAACAGCCAAACACGGACTGCTGCGTGTGAGGCATTGGGCAAGCTCGGTGACAAGCGCGCCATCCCTTTCCTCTGCCGAGCACTTGCCAGCCGACGGCTAACGGTGAGGCAAAGTGCGGCCGAGGCGCTTGGTCATCTTCCAGATCCCGCTGCCCTTGCTAGCCTTCTCAAAGCTCTGCGCGATCCAGATGTACAGGTACGCCGGCTGGCAGCCCTGGCGCTGGGGTCCCTTGCCGACAACGACGCCAGGAGCGCTCTGTTGGAAGCGCTGTCAGATCCGCAAGGTCTCGTGCGGGCGGCTGCCGTGAGCGCGCTGGCCCGGGGGGGCGATCGTTCGGTCGTAGAGCTTTTGCTTCCCCTGCTGCGCGACGGTGATGTGGGCGTGAGGTGGCAGGCAGTTCGTGGCTTGGGCATGGTAGCTGGTGAGGAGGCGCGGCCTGCGCTCTCCAACGTATTGGATGACTCAGCCGTTGTTTTCGGAAAATCCCTCGCTGGCGCAGCGCGCGAGGCATTGGGAGAAATCGAGCGCCGGCTTCGGGCAGAGCAGCGGCCCTCATGGTTACGCGCGAGCAGCCTGCCTGCCCCCATGCCGCAAAAGGAGCGTAGCCTATGACGGCATGTTCAGCGTGCGGCACGGAAAATCGAAAGGGTAGCCGCTTCTGCAGCAACTGTGGGCAGCAATTGGATGAGCCTGCTGGCCTCATCTGCCCCTCGTGCAGTCGATTGAACCCCAGCACCAACGTATATTGCCAGTTCTGTGGCTCCCATCTCCTTGACGAGGTTGAGCTCACTGAGGCCCATCCAGCGCAACCATGCCAGGCCGGTCCCGATTCCATGCCTGCACCTTCCGGCCAATCAGAGGCCAAGGCTCTAGAACCGATTGAGGCCTCGACCACATGGGACGTCGACCAGCACCGGAGCCTCGAGAACGCAAGCGAAGCGTCGGTCCAGGCAGAGCCGCCAGGCCTTTCGTCAGAGAGAGACGGTCAGGCGCAAGCGCTCCTCTTTGACGGTGCTCGTGCCGTCGAACCAGCGCAGGGGACTCTGGCTGACAGCATCGCTGCTGCCAAGCCATTAGCCTCCCCCGCGCCACGAGCGGCAAACCAGCAACAGGGAGCAGAACGTCCACCGGGCATTCCCGTCGAGCCCAGGAGTGCGGCTGCACGAAGCCGGCTCCCGGCCTGGCTCTACACTCCGGAGCCCACACAGGGGACGTTGGCGCCCAGTGAATCCGCGCCGCCATCAACGAGCCAGCACCTCCGTGACATCAAGGGCGCGTTTGCGCCCGGGTCAGGCTGGCTCTCCGAACAGGTGGAGTCGAAGCAGCGTTCCTCAACAGGGACACCCGCTGGATCTCGGCGCTCATCGAGATCCGGAGCCGGATGCCTGACGACGGGCTTGACTCTGTTGGTCGGAGTGGGCTTTGTGACCTGGATCTTGGTCGGTTAACACTGACTTGTAGGGGACATGATTCAATGGCACTGACCACGCAGGAAGTAAAGCACGTCGCGGAGCTCGCCAGGCTAGAGCTGACTTCAACAGAGATCGAGAGCTTGCGGAAAGAGCTCTCGGCCATCCTGGAGTATGCGGCCATTCTGGATACACTGGATACCGGGGCGATCCCGCCCACCGCATCGGTGCTTCCCATCTGCAATGTCATGAGGGCTGATGAGGTTGAACCCTCGATGTCACAGGACGAAGCCCTCGCCAACGCTCCCTGTGTTGACCAGGAACACTTCTCTGTCAAGGCCATCTTGGAATGAGCCAAGGTCCCAGCCCTGTTACGGGGACGCGCCTCGCTGCCTGCCTCATGCACGTCAGGAGCCAGGCATGAATCTCTGCGAGTTGACCATTCACGGTGCCTTGGACTTGCTGCGCGCTCGGCAGATCTCTTCCGTTGAGCTCACGCAGGCCGTCCTGGATCGTATCGTAGCTGTGGACAATCAGGTCAAGGCATACCTCACCCTCCAACCCGAGGTCGCCCTGGCGCAGGCCAGTGCCGCTGACGAACGGCGCATGGCTGGAGCGGACGATCCGCTACTGGGCATACCCCTGGCAATCAAGGACGTCATCTGCGTGGCGGGAGTCCCAACAACCTGCGGCTCACGTATGCTCGAGTCCTTCGTGCCCCCCTATGACGCTACGGCGATCCTGCGTTTGCGGGAAGCGGGCGCCGTTCTTGTGGGCAAGACTAACACCGATGAGTTCGCTATGGGCTCGTCAACGGAGAACTCGGCTTTCTGTATCACCCACAACCCCTGGGACCTGAAGCGCGTGCCCGGGGGCTCCAGTGGAGGCAGCGCGGCAGCCGTCTGCGCCGACGAGGCCCTGGCCGCGTTGGGCTCAGACACAGGGGGGAGCGTCCGCCAACCGGCAGCCATGTGCGGAACCGTCGGCCTCAAGCCCACTTATGGGCGGGTCTCCCGCTATGGACTGGTCGCCTTCGCCTCATCCCTGGACCAGATCGGGCCCATCACCAAGGATGTGCGCGACAGCGCCCTTCTGCTCGGGGCAATCGCCGGACACGACCCGAAGGACTCTACCTCGCTGAACGAGATGGTTCCCGATTACACCCAATCCCTGGGCCTGGGCCTGCGCGGGCTGCGGATTGGAGTACCCCGAGAATACTGTGGAGAGGGCGTTGACCCTGACGTGAGGCAGGCTGTGGACAAAGCCATCCAGGTAATGGCAGAGCTGGGTGCCGAGGTTGTGGAGACATCGCTGCCGCACACCGAGTATGCCCTTCCTGTGTACTACACCATCGCGCCGGCCGAGGCCTCGGCCAACCTGGCCCGCTACGATGGCATTCGCTACGGATTGTCGGTAAGGGATGCCCCTGATGTCTGGGAGACTACCCGCCGCAGCCGAGAGCGCGGCTTTGGGCCGGAGGTCAAGCGCCGCATCATGCTGGGCACTTATGCCCTCTCCGCAGGCTACTATGATGCATACTACCTCAAGGCTCAAAAGGTCCGCACCTTGATCAAGCAAGATTTCGACCAAGCCTTCCAGCAGGTGGATGTGTTAGCAGGCCCAACCACACCCACCGTTGCCTTCCGAATCGGTGAGAAAGCGGCTGACCCCCTGCAAATGTACCTATCCGACATCTTCACCTTGTCCCAGAACCTCGCCGGAATCTGTGCAGTGTCACTGCCGTGTGGCTTCTCCGGAAGCCTGCCCATTGGTCTTCAGCTCAGTGCGCCTGCGCTCGCGGAGGAAACGCTGCTGCACGTTGCCTATGCGTACGAGCAAGCCACCGAATGGCACAAGCGGAAACCAACGCTCAAGGAGCATCAAGCATGAAAGTCATCATACCTCTGGCTGGATTTGGCACGCGCCTGCGGCCGCACACCTTCACCAAGCCCAAGCCTCTCGTGTCCGTGGCGGGCAAGCCTGTCCTGGGACACATTCTGGACAAGCTCGTAGGACTGGATCCCGAGGAGCTTTTGTTTATCGTTGGGTACCTTGGTGAACAGATCCGTCAGTATGTCAGCGACAACTATGACTTTGGTGCCCGCTACATCGAGCAGAAGGAACTCAAGGGCCAAGCCCATGCTCTCTATTTGGCCAAGGAGTACCTGAGCGGCCCGGTATTGATCATCTTTGTGGACACGATTTTTGAGACGGATCTGAGCGTACTTGCACGTGAGCCCAGCGACGGCGTTATTTATGTGAAAGAGGTTGAGGATCCGCGCCGCTTTGGCGTCGTCATCACAGAGAATGGCCGCATCACTCGCCTGGTGGAAAAGCCCACGACTTCCGTGTCCAATCTGGCCGTGATCGGGCTCTACTACATCAGGGACTCGCGCCTGCTCATCCAGTGCATCGAGGAGCTGATTGCCAAGGACATCAAAACCCAGGGTGAGTACTTTTTAGCAGACGCACTGCAGCTCATGATAGACCGTGGTTGTCATCTGGTGGCACGGACCGTGGATGTGTGGGAAGACTGCGGGAAACCAGAAACCGTGCTCCATACGAACCGCTACCTGCTGGAACACGGAGGGGCTCAAGAAGTTCCGGTGGAGAATTCGGTCCTGCTGCCCCCTGTGTACATTGACAAGACGGCCAAGATCTCTGATTCAGTGGTGGGACCCCACGTCAGCGTTGCCGCAGGCGCGGCCATCCTGCGCTCAACCATCGCGGACTCTATCATCAACGAGAATGCTCACATCGAGAATGCTAACCTCATTCACTCGATCATAGGCAAAGACGCATCGGTGAGTGGAGTCTCGCAGCGGTTGAACGTAGGCGATTCATCCCAGGTGGACCTTGCCGGCAACGACTATGTCTAGTCACTCGCCGGCGCGGGTCTGTGGTGACTGCGCTGCCGTGCGTGGTCCCTGGGTGACCAGGGTAAGAGCTCGGTTCTAGACAAGGACGCCCGTGTTTTCGACGCCGATTGCTTGCGGGAGACGAACCCGCTCCCCTGAACCAAGCGGCGATCTTTCTGGTGCCACATCACTAATGCAAACGGAGGACGGTCGACGATGATCATCGGAATACCCAAGGAGATCAAGGACAACGAATACCGCGTTTCGGCAACTCCAGGCGGCGTCCACCAACTGGTGGAACACCGCCATCAGGTTTTGGTTGAGGCTGGCGCAGGCCAGGGCAGCGGTTTCTCCGATGATGCCTATGCCGATGCCGGAGCACAGATCATCGCTGATCCCACGGTGGTCTGGGCTGAAGCCGACATGATCATGAAGGTAAAGGAACCTTTGCCGCAGGAGTACCCCCTCTTGCGGAAGGGCCTCTTGCTGTACACTTATCTGCACCTTGCCGCGAACGAAGAGGTCACCCGCCAGCTCTTGGCGCATCAAGTCACGGGGATTGCCTACGAGACCGTCGAGTTGGTGGATGGCTCTTTGCCGCTGCTCACACCGATGAGCGAGGTAGCTGGCAAGATGGCGATACAGGTCGCCGCCAACTGCCTGGAAAAGCCGCACGGCGGTCGGGGAAAGCTGCTGGGCGGCATACCAGGAGTCCTCCCCTCTGATGTGGTGATTGTCGGCGGAGGCACAGTGGGTACCAACGCTGCCATGGTGGCCCTGGGCATGGGCGCCAATGTGCTGATTCTGGACATCAATCCGGATAGGCTCAGGTACTTGTCAGAGGTCTTGCATGGTCGACTGAATACCCTGGTCTCCAGTCCCTACAGCCTGACTGAGGCGCTCCGAAGGGCTGATGTGGTGATTGGCGCCGTACTGGTTAAGGGCGCCAAGGCGCCCAAGTTGGTTACTCGGCAGATGGTTAGCGAGATGAAGCCCGGCAGCGTGATCGTCGACGTCGCCGTGGACCAGGGCGGGTGCGCAGAAACCACCCGGCCGACATCCCACAGTCAACCAACGTACCTCGTGGACGGCGTGGTGCATTATTGCGTACCCAACATTCCTGGCGCCGTGCCCCGCACGTCGACTTATGGGCTTTCCAACGTCACTCTCCCCTATGCCCTGAAATTAGCAGGGCTCGGGTTGGCCAAAGCAGTCAGGTCCGACCCCGCCCTGGCCAAGGGAGTCAATACCTTTGAAGGGCATGTCACCTACCCGGCTGTGGCTGAGGCTTTTGGTTTGCCCCATCGTCCTCTGATGGACCTGCTGTAAGCCGACGCCGGGAGTCACTGTTGTGTATGCAGAGACGCGGAGAGCCGCTGGTCAGCCGCGGGCCATGTTCGCTTGCGTGTGCTTGTATGGCGCATCATTGGATAGGAAGGCTGCGTCGGCCGCCGCTATTGGGGGCGCACAGCAAACGATCACGAGTCAGCAGCCGTGGAGGGCTGGATGGAGTACGAACCGACAATCGGAGTTGAGACCCACGCGCAGTTGTTGACGCGCTCCAAGATGTTCTGCTGGTGCAGCGCCGACTATGCGACGGCGCCTCCCAACAGCCATGTGTGTCCGGTTTGCCTCGGAATGCCTGGCGCGTTGCCGGTCATCAACCAAAGAGCTATCGAGTTTGCCGTCATGACTGGTCTGGCCCTGAACTGCCAGGTTGCGGCGTTTTCCAAGTTCGATCGCAAGAACTATGGTTACCCGGACCTGCCCAAGGGCTATCAGATCTCCCAATATGATCTGCCCCTGTGCCCCGGTGGCTGGATGGACATTGAGAGTGAGGGGCAAGTCAAACGAATTCGCATCGCTCGGGTGCACCAGGAGGAGGATACCGGCAAGCTGATGCATTCCCAGGGGAGGAGTCTGGTTGACTACAACCGCTCCGGTGTTCCCCTCATCGAGATCGTCACCGAGCCCGATTTCGTGAGCATCGCCGAAGTTCGCGAGTACATCGTGCAGCTGCATCGTGTCTTGCGCTACCTCGGGGTAAGCTCCGGTAACATGGAAGAAGGCGCCATGCGCTTCGAGGCCAACATCTCGCTGCATCCAACCGGCTCCAAGACGTTGGGCAACCGCGTGGAGATCAAGAACCTCAACAGCTTCCGATCGGTTCTGCGGTCGCTGGAGTACGAGATCAGCCGGCAACGACAGCTGCTTGCAGACGGCGCCCCGGTCCTCCGCGAGACAAGAGGCTGGGACGAAGCCACGAACACCACCTACCTGATGCGCACCAAAGAGCTCTCTGACGACTATCGCTACTTCCCTGAGCCGGACTTGCCCCCTCTCGCCGTCCCCACCGAGACCATCTCTTCTCTCCGAGCCTCTATGCCCGAACTGCCCGCAGCTCGAATGGCACGGTTCCAGTCCCAGTACAGGCTCACCTCTTACGATGCCGCGCTGCTGACAGATACCCGCTCCGTTGCCGACTATTTTGACCACTGCGCTGACCTCGCGGCACCCTTTGGCCTCGACCCCAAGATCATCGCCAATTGGATCCTCGGTGAGCTGTTCCGCCTGATGAACCAGGAAGGACAACAGATCACTGACATCAAGGTTTCGCCACGCCATCTTGTGGAGCTGCTGCAACTCCTCGTCCGCAACCAGATCACTCAGACCGCGGCAAAACGCGCCCTTCCCCTGATGTTCGAGAGCGGTCAGACGGCCAGAGCGGTCGTGGACCGCGAGGGCCTCGCTCAAGTCGCCGATCAGGCTGCCGTGTCCGTACTGGTTGACCACGTCATTGCCGCGAATCCGGATGCCGTCGCCCAGTTTCGCGCCGGCAAAGAAACGGTCTTGAGGTTTCTGGTCGGCCAGGTTATGAGGGCCTCTCGAGGTACAGCAGATCCCAATCAGGTCACAGAGCTGCTCAGGCGCAGATTATTGGGCTGATTTGTGCGCCGTCGGCATAGGTCGTACAATCACCGTAGGTGTGATGGGCATCTACCGTTGGAGATGTCATCACAGGGTCGCAGTGAACCTGGCACTGCCACACCTGAACCATAGCCATGGACAACCCGATTCAAAGGAGAATACGGTATGACTACCAAGCAGGAACACAACCCTTTCGAGATTGCTCAGCGCCAACTGGATGCTGCGGCCGCGGTCCTGAAGCTCAACCCCGGCATGCACGCTTTCCTACGCGAGCCCATGCGCGAGCTCCACGTGTCCATGCCGGTTCGCATGGATGATGGAACCACCCAGGTTTTCAGGGGTTTCCGTGTCCAGTACAACGACGCTCGCGGTCCCTGCAAGGGCGGCATCCGATTCCATCCCAAGGAGACCATCGACACGGTTCGCGCTCTGGCCGCCTGGATGACATGGAAATGCGCCATGTTAGACCTTCCTCTGGGAGGAGGCAAGGGAGGAGTCATCTGTGATTCCAAGAGCTTGTCCAAAGCCGAGCTCGAACGCCTCAGTAGGGCGTATATTCGTGCTGTCGGACGGGTTCTGGGGCCGGAGTCTGATGTGCCAGCGCCTGATGTTTACACGGATCCGCAAATCATGGCTTGGATGATGGACGAGTACAGTGCCATGCGCGGTTACAACGTGCCGGGCGTGATCACCGGGAAGCCACTTTGCCTGGGAGGATCGCGTGGGCGTGGCGACGCCACAGCACGCGGGGGCATGTTCGCGGTTCGCGAGGCGGCCAAAGCGATTGGCCTCGACCTGCGCGGACAGCCTGCGGCTATCCAGGGCTATGGCAACGCCGGCATGTTCGCCCATGAGCTGGCAGAAAAGCTCCTCGGCCTCAAGGTAGTGGCGGTGAGTGACTCGAGGGGTGGAATTGTCAGCACAAAGGGCCTCGACCTGGAGACCGTACGAACGCACAAGCGCCAGACGGGCTCGGTCGTGGGACTACCTGGAGCCGAGAACATCACGAATCAAGATCTGCTCACTTTGGATGTCACGGTGCTCTTACCGGCCGCCCTGGAGAATGAGATCACCGCCAGCAACGCAGACCAGGTCAAGCCCAAGATCCTGGCCGAGTTGGCGAATGGTCCCACCACACCTGAGGCCGACGACATTCTCTTCAAGAATGGAGTGTTCGTTCTCCCCGACTTTTTGTGCAATGCGGGCGGGGTCACGGTATCGTACTTTGAGCAAGTGCAGAACGCCTACAACTATTACTGGTCGATTGAAGAGGTCCACTCGCAGCTAGATCGCAAGATGACCGCTGCATTCCAGGCGATGTACGACATGGCCAAAGCGTACAAGATCAACCATCGCACGGCCGCATACCTCGTGGCAGTCAGCCGAGTCGCCGAAGCAGTGAAGATGCGCGGTTGGATCTAGACGCACTCCGGAGAAAAACCAGCCTGTCTGCCGAGGGTGGAGCCTTCTTGGCCATGCCAGGGCTCCACCCTCATTAATTGGAGTATGGATAGACAACTGACCATCGAACTGACAGACATGGCCCACGGAGGCCAGGCGGTGGGGCGAGAGGCGCCGGGAGGCAAGGCCGTGTTCGTGCCTTTTGCCCTCCCCGGCGAAGTGGCCCGCGTCCAGGTGATCCACGATCGGGGCAACATGGCGCGCGGCAGGATCCTGGAGATTCTCTCTGCCTCGCCCTCTCGCCAGGAGCCCCCCTGTCCGTATTTTGGGACGTGCGGTGGATGTCACTGGCAACACGCCAGCTATTTGTCACAATTGGAGTACAAGCGCTCCATCGTTCGAGCACAGCTCCAACGTATCGGGGGAGTCTCTTCGGCCGAGGTTTATCCAACAATGGGGATGGAAACGCCATGGGCGTACCGCAACCATGTACAGTTTGGCATCAGCCCGGAGGGCGCCCTGGGGTTCATGGCTGCCGGCAGCCATGAGGTAGTACCTATTAAGCATTGTCTGCTCCTGGACCCATTGCTGACCCATCTCGTGGATTCCCTGGACATGGAGCTGGCAGGCTTGCGCCAGTTGGTCCTGCGGGCAGGAATCAGGACAGGCGAGCTCATGATTGTGGCGCAGGTCAGGACACGGGCCTCGCGCCCTGCCCGGTTGGACCCGTCAGCTTCGTTTGTGTCGGTCGCGCCCGATGGTTCAGTAACAACTGTGGTTGGCACACCCCACTTTCACGAGAAACTCGCGAATCGGACCTACCGGATCTCGGCTACCAGCTTTTTCCAGGTCAATACCCTGCAGGCCGAGAGGCTCGTTGCCATCGTCACCGAGGCAATCAGGAACGGGCCGCCTGGGACCCTCGTGGATGCTTACTGCGGGGTCGGCACCTTTGCGCTAGCCGCTGCTGGCGATGTGGATCGCGCCATTGGCATCGAGACCAGTGGCACAGCGATTCTGGATGCCAAGGCCAACGGCGCCGGGTTGGACCACGTGTCGTTCATGCATGGTACCGTGGAAGACGTGCTGCCAGCGCTGGGGGTTCAACCGGCTCAAATCGTGGTGGATCCACCCCGTGCGGGAGTGGAGAAAACGGCACTCCGCGCCATCCTCCAGCAGCAGCCACAGCAGATCATCTACATCTCCTGTGACCCGGCCACACTCGCCCGCGACGTACGCGATATCATCGCGGCGGGGTATTGCCTACGCTGGGTCCAACCCGTGGACATGTTCCCCCAGACCTACCATGTTGAGTGCGTGGTATTGATGTCAAGAGTCTAGAAGTTAGACAGTTGAAAAAGCTTGAAATCGGGGCTTGAGATTTTCGGGGTTAAAAGCCGTGGCTCGAAGATCCCCATCTTGGGTCGTGGGAATAGGTCCACGGCGGAGTAACAGTTGTTCAGTGGTCAGATTGGATGGCATAGCTTGAGGACAGAGTAGGCTAGATATCGGACTCCTACAACTGGACTGATTGGCTGTTTCGTTTGACAAATGATCGAGTTGAATGTTGACGTACAAATGGCTGTCTTCACAGGGATAAACAGGAATTCTGTAAGGATGGCATAGTCTGAATAGACAATATTCGATTGAAATGAACAAAGAGGAAGTGACAGAATTGACTACTATATTGCAGGGCGCCGGATGCCTGGATTCAGGGCCCTTCTTCCACGGCACAAAAGCCGACC
This sequence comes from Anaerolineales bacterium UBA2232, assembly GCA_002348045.1. Next base: position 5,847 of record DDYO01000231.1, on the reverse strand, counting down.
TGAAGCTGGGAGACTTGCTGGAACCCAACCATCGTTCTAATTATGGCGAGCAAAAAACAGCCAACTATGTCTACCTCACCGCGACACTGGATGCAGCAATATGGGGAGCGGAACTTGCAGTGGGCGACAAACCAGATCGAATCTATCGTGTGGAGCCCACCGGCCCCATCGAGGATGATCCCAATCTGACGGATAAAAAGTTCCCAGGGAACCCGACGAGGTCCTACCGAACCAGACATCCACTACGGGTGGTGGGCGAGGTCTTGGACTGGGAAGGACACTCTCCAGAGGTACTCCAGAACATGTTAGATTATCTTCAGGAACTAAAACGTCTCGGCGTCGAGGCGATTAACGAGTGACTGTGTGCTAGTCGACAAATTCCAATTTGCATGACTGAAGGACCGTGTCCTTGTTAGCTCATGCACATTCCTTGTGGGTATACAAGATGAGGTGGATATGTTCCCGAGAACCGATAGGTTGAAAGACATTCATCTTGTCCTCTCAAGCCACGTCGAATCCGTCGCCGTGCTCAAGCGAAAGGACGATCGGTGACCGACCGCGCTCGGAGCAAAGTGGCCGTCGCCCTCAGCGGTGGCGTCGATAGCTCAACGGCCGCAGCGCTGCTGGTGCGGCAGGGCTATGAGGTGCAAGGAATCACGGCGAGGCTCTGGTCTGGCACAGAAGGCCCAGAGACCGTGTCGGGCATGCCTCGATCCCAGCGCGCAATCCGCAGCGCGGAACGAGTTTGTGCGGCGCTGGGCATTCCCTTTCAAGTGGTTGACCTGGGGCAGATGTTCAAGGAAGTCGTGGCAGACTATGTGTTCGACAGCTATGCCAGAGGCGAGACTCCCAATCCTTGTGTTGTCTGCAACCGACGTATCAAGTTTGGGGCTCTCTGGCGGATTGCCCAGGATTTGGGCGCGGATTACCTGGCGACGGGGCACTATGCCAGGGTCCGACAACAATCCGGGCAGTACCAGCTCCTGCGCGGCGCCGACTCATCCAAGGACCAGTCCTATATGCTCTATCTACTGGACCAGCCCGATCTCTCCAGGACGCTCTTTCCGGTCGGCGGCTACACCAAGCGAGAGGTCAGGGCCATGGCCCAGCAGATGAACCTACCGACCGCCTCCCAGTCCGAGAGTCAGGACCTGTGTTTCGCTTCTGATGGTGACTACCGCAACCTGCTGGAGCAACATCGGCCTGACGCCGTTCGACAGGGACCCATCTTTGATCAACGCGGGGAACTGGTGGGCCACCACGGAGGCATTGGCTTCTACACCGTTGGCCAAAGACAGGGCCTGGGCCTGACCTGGACAGAACCCCTCTATGTGCTGGAAATCGATCCTTCGCGCAATGCTCTCATCGTCGGTCCCAGAAGCGCTGGCTTTGCTTCGGAGCTCATCGCACGTCAAGTCCACTACATCTCCGGGCATGCGCCGTCCAATCCAGGGTCCATCACGGCCAAGATCCGTTACCAATCAAGGGACGCGAGGGCGGTCCTGATTCCTGTGAGTGCACAGATCGTCCGGGTCATTTTTGACGACCCGCAGTTCGCCATTACCCCTGGGCAGTCTGTGGTGTTTTACCAGGATGACGTCGTCCTCGGCGGTGGCGTCATCGCGTCGGCTCGACTCAAGGAGGCCTAGAACATGTGGAATTCGCCACTGCTAATTCTAACCCTCGTGTTGGCGACCCTATACGCCGCTTTGTTCCACCTTTTCACCGGTCGGGTTCTCCGCGGCTTGCTGGTAGCCTGGCTGGCAGCCATTGTTGGCACGGCCACTGGTCAGCTTGCTGCAATGGCCCTCTCGTGGCGGGGTCCAATGATCGGCGAGTTGAACCTGGTCGCCTCGACCTTAGGAGCCTGGCTTCTGATGCTTCTTGCACGTCGGCTGCGTTTGTGATATAATAAGAGCGAGGTGCACAATGGACTTTACTTTGTTACGTGACCTGGCCATCATCGTCCTGGCAGTGGAATCGATCGTGATTGGCATCGCCATGATCTTTCTGATTCTCCAGGTGCGCAGGCTAACCCGTCTGCTCGAGGAGGAGATACGCCCGATCCTCAAGTCTGCCCGACGGACGGTTGGCATGGTCCAGGGTACTACCAGTTTGGTGAGTGAGACCCTGGTTACACCGGCGGTCAAGATTGGACAGATGTCAGCGGGCATCCGGCGCACAGTTGAGGTCCTTGTACGTGGCGTTGCCCGGAAAAAGGAATCATAGCGGGCTGCTGGCCGCAAAGTCGTAACGCAAGAGAGGAGCATGAGCATGGGTGATGAGAACAGAGGTGGGGAGTTAGTGGTTGGAGCGATCCTCGGCGGCCTGGTCGGCGCTGTTGTCGCGCTGCTTTTGGCGCCTCAACGCGGCGATGAGACGCGTGCCCAATTGCGGGAGAAGGGCATTGAAGTCAAGGAGCGAATGATCGAGGTGACGGAAGAAGCGCGCAAGACTGCCGAGCAGTGGCAGGAGGAGAGCCGCGCAGCCATCGAGGCTCAGGTCGCTCGCGTAGAGGAAGCCGTCGAAGAAGGCAAGAAAGCCGCCACCAAGAAGAAGAAAGAACTCCTGGAAGAGCTCGAACAAGAAACCGAACAGGCCTAGTCCTGATCTCAGCAGCAGTGCCAAGGTGAATGATCACCTTGGCACTGCTGCGCGGCGCGTGTTCAGCTTACCTGCACGGCACAGGTTCCTCTGAGTTGCTGTTCTAAGCCTGCTGTCTCCCATCGGGCCGTCCTCGGAAGAGCACAATCCACTCGCCTTCTTGGACCACTTGGTCATCCTGTTTCATGATGACCATCTTGAGCACCACGAACCCTCCACCCAAAGCCTTCACAGGCCTCTTCTTGGATACCTCTGCCTGCACATGGATCGTGTCCCCCAGAAAGATGGGCTTCTTAAAGCGCCAATCCAGTCCAATAAAGCTCTGCACCGCCCCAGCCAGGCCAGGCATGCGGCCAGCCAGCCCCGTCGCAATGGACAATCCAAGCACCCCGTGTGCAACGCGCTGGCCAAAGAGGCTGTTCCTCGCAGCCTCAGCATCACTATGAACCTCGTGCCAATCACCGGAGAGCCCGCTGAACATCACCACGTCCGCCTCGGTCACGGTGCGTCCAGGGCTTGACATTCGGTCGCCGATTCTCATGTCTTCAAAGTACAATCCCTGTGCCCGGTATTCCTGTTGTTCCACGATGCTCACCTCACAGAGTAGGCCTCGGTACGCTCACGGATGCTCGGGAAACTGCGAACGCCCGATCAACCTCCAGCAGCCAACTCTCAACTGGCTTCGTTGTGTCGACACAGATGTGCCGTGTGCGGATTGGCTCCGCGGATTCAGCAAGCCGCAGGTAGACGTTCCAGTCAGCGTCGGAGTTGCTTTCGGGGCGATGCTTTCTGGCTGCCAGCCTGCGCATGATCTCCTGAGGAGCGGCAACGGTGCGAATGATGACTAACTCGGCATGACACGAGCGTGCCAGTTCGTACACCACTTGTCGTTGAGCCTCAATGAGGTTGGTGGCGTCATAGATAGCACCCCTTCCGGCCCAAAGAAGGCGCCGAATCAGCACCCGGCACGCGCCATGAGTGATCATGCTCTCCAGAGGCCCATAGTCCGGCTGGGGAAAAAGCAGCTTTCGCACCCAGTCGGACTCTACAACCACAGCGTCCAGGCGCGCCGCCAGCCTTCGACTGACGTATGACTTGCCAGAGCCCGGTAGCCCCGACATCATGACCAACACCGGAGTGTCGCAAGGGCGCGAACGAAGCTCGGTTGCCTCACAATTGCATGATGTCATCACACTCTGGTTCAAGTTCTGCTATGACGGTCCAAAGCCACGCCTCCCGGTATCGACGGACGGGCTTCACTCACCGCGCTGTCAAGAAACGAGGGCCTGCACTCAAGATCAGGCCCTCAAAGAACACAAGAGCGACTCCGGAGACTGCTAAGCTTCAGCCGGGCTGGCCACCGCCGCATTCAAATCCGTGATGAGCAGATCGGCATCGATGCCATGGGCAAGCGCTCCCTGCTCCACGTTCTCGAACCTTGCCACTGCACAGCCAAAGCACATCAAGCCATGCTGCAAGAACACCGGTATCGTCTCCGGGTACAAACGAACAACCTCACCAATCGGCATACTCTTTGTTATCTTCACCATTCACTCCTATCTTCTTACGATTAAGCTGAACTTACGAGTCTCTCGGAGGGTAGGCACGACCCTCCGTTTCAGCCAAGAACTTTTCTGCCTCCATCGCAGCCGTGGCCGCACTGCCCACCGCCGTACATACCTGTTTCAGTACCAGCTCCTGGACGTCCCCAGCAGCGAACACTCCAGGCACGTTGGTATGCATGCGGCGATCGGTAATCACGTACCCCAACTGATCCAGGTCCACCTGCCCCTGCAGAAACTGCGTGTTCGGCACGTTCCCGACGTACGTAAAGACGCCGTCGGCCACGAGCTCGGTTTGCTCACCGGTCTTGACGTTGCGGAGACCTACTCCTGTTACCTGCTCCTCACCCAGAATGGCCGTGAGCACAGAATCCCACACTACCGTAATCTTCTCATTCTGGAAGGCGCGCTCCTGGGCGATCTTTTGCGCCCGCAACTGGTTCCTACGGTGAACGAGGTACACCCTGGCGGCAAACTTGGTCAGGTAGATCGCTTCCTCTACAGCCGAGTCCCCACCACCGACGACCACCACCACCTTGTCCTTGTAGAAAAAGCCGTCACAGGTCGCGCAGTACGATACTCCTCGTCCCTTCAATTCAGTCTCGCCTGGTATGTGCAGCAGTTGCGGAGCAACCCCCGTGGCAATGATCAAGGTCCGCGTCTCGATGCTGCCCGAGAATGTACTGATGGCAAAGGGGTACCTGGTGAGGTCAACGGCAGTCACCTCATCCATCTCGACACGTGCCCCAAAACGTTCAGCCTGACGCTGCATCAGCTGGGTGAGGTCCATACCACTGATGCCTTCAGGAAAACCAGGGTAGTTCTCGATGTCGGCCGAAGTTGCCGCCTGTCCACCCAGGGCATTCCCGGTAATCACTAGCGGATTCAGAAGCGAGCGACCAGCGTAGATCGCAGCCGCCAGGCCTGCGGGCCCGGACCCCAGGATGATTACCTGTTCCATGGACTCCCCCTTGCTCAAGATCAGAGCCATTCTACCGGCTTTGTCCACTATTGACAAAAGCATTGGGGACCAAGTTGCCGCCGGGGAACGATTAGGCTAAGATAGTCGACATACTCGCAAACTAGGTGGTTTGAGCAGTGCGGGAAGAAGTGATCGACAAGGCCATCACGTTAGGCCATCCCAGCTATGTATGGCGCTTCGGGCAGGATCGCCGCCTCGATCTGATCCGCTTGTATGCCCCCCTTGACAACAAGCGCATCCTCGATGTGGGATGCGGCCTCGGCGCCTACGTACGCAAGCTGTCCGCCTTCAGCGACCAGGTCTACGGTGTGGACATTGACGCTGACAAGGTGGCCGAGGCGCAACGGTCTCTGGCGCGGATCTATGAAGCGCCGGCGGAGCAGTTGCCATTTGCCGACAATTCACTGGACATCGTTCTGCTCCACGAGGTGTTGGAGCATGTGGATGATGACCGACAAGCCGTCCTCGAAGCATACCGGGTCACGACGCCAGGAGGACGCATCGTTGTGTTCGCGCCGAACCGCTGGTACCCCTTTGAGACCCACGGTATCTACTGGAGGGGCAAATACCACTTCGGCAATAAACTCTTCATAAATTACTTGCCGCGGCCCTGGCGAGATAAACTCTGCCCGCATGTCAACGTCTACACCCGCCGCGACTTGGAAAAGCTCTTTGCCGGTTTACCGGTCAAATTCATTC
>DDYO01000223.1 GCA_002348045.1 Anaerolineales bacterium UBA2232 | reverse complement strand
AAGCACCATACGGTGATACCGGGAGCTCAGCGACGACCTCCATAGCCGAGGCGTTGCTGCGCTTTTTTGTATCGACGAGTTAATCCCCAACTTTGCTAGAGCGGATGATGGTATCATAGATACAGACTGACCAGTCGGTATCTAAAGCGAGTCTCTACGAAGGCTAGTGAGGGTGATCAACCATACCAAGCGGACGCGACTTCGAGATCCTGAAGAGACCCGGCGTCGCCTTCTGGTGGCGGGGCTATCCGTGTTCGCTGAGAAAGGGTACGGAGCGGCCTCCGTCAGCGACATTGTGACCGCGGCTCGCTGCAGCAAGGGCGCGTTCTACAACCACTTTGTCGGCAAGGAAGAGTTCTTCCTCACGCTCTTGGAGGGCCGTTTGCGTCGTAATCACCAAAAGATCACGGAGCTTTGCCCGTGGCAGGGTGATTGTGGGGAGTGGCTCAAGGACGTCTTTGAGACCTTGGTTGGTTTTGCCCGACAGGATGCCCGGTGGAGGGCGCTGTCCGTTGAGTTTATGGCCCATGGCATGCGCAACCCTGCCATCGGTGCTCGTATCGGAAACATGCATCGGGAGTTCCGCTCGATGGTTGCTGATACGCTACGGGATAGCGAAGCGTATCGCAGCGGCAAGATGAAAGTTGACCCGGAGATGGCAGCGGCTTGTCTGGGCGCTCTGATTGACGGTTTGATGATCCATTCCACCATGGAACCAGAGACTCTGCCCGCGGAGAGCCTGGCTCCTCGTTTGCAGCCATTGCTATGCACCTGGTTTGGGGAGGCGAGCTCATGACCATTGTTCGTGTAGGAACGGTGATAGACGGTACTGGAGCTGCTCCCATCAGCGGGGCCGAGCTGCACATCCAGGACGGCCGAATTGCGCGAGTGGGCAAGGACCAGATCGGCACCGAGTCCCAGGAACTCGTGTACGATTATTCCCACCTCACGGCGCTGCCGGGGTTCATTGACCTGCACAGCCACTTTTGTTATCCCATCCACGGCGAGTTTCAGAAGGCTGAACAAAATCCCAATCAAGTAGACATGGTGACCCTCGGATTTAAGGCTGCGCGCAGCTGGCTGGAGCAGGGAGTGACGACGGCTCGCGTGGTGGGTACTCACTTTGACCTGGACTTTGGGCTGCGGGAGCTCGTCGCACAACGGCCGGACCTGGGCCCGCGCATTGTGGCTGCCGGCCGGATGATGACCATGACCGGCGGTAAGCGCACGCCATGGGACGTGCTGAAGGAGGAAGTCAGCGGTGCCGCTGAGGCTCGGCGCTGGTCCAGGGCGCACTTTGCCCGAGGGGCTGACCTGGTCAAGCTGTACTGCACGACTTTGCTGGAGGAGGATGTTGCGGGCTACCTCAAGCGAAAGCTTGCCCTTCCAGAGGACGCCCCAGACCCTGGGCGCTGGGCATCGCTCAGCGTGGAGGAAATCCGAGCGGTTGCCGATGAAGCGCACAAGATTGGTCGCACGGTGGCGGCTCACGTAGCCCCCACGTTCGGCATCAAGATCGCTTTGCTGGGTGGTGTGGACACCATTGACCACGGCTCCGAACTTGACGACGAGTGTATATCCCTGTTCCTCAAGACGGGAGCCACGCTGGTGCCGACCCTGTCTGTGGCTCGGCCTCACCGCCGGGAGGAAGACAGCGAGACTGGGAAGGTCTATGCTCAGTCGGCACGCAAACGGTGGGAGCTCAACTCGCGCCTCGTTCGACAAGCATTCGAGGCAGGGGTCAAGATTGGCACCGGGACTGATGCCGTTATGCCCGACATGGACTACTGGACCGAGGTTGAGTTGCTGGTTGACGTTGGACTGCCGCCAATGGAGGCCCTTCGTTGTGGAACGCAGCGGGCGGCAGCATGCATGGGGGATGCGGGCAAGCAGTACGGCACGTTGCAGCCAGGCAATTGGGCCGACATGGTGCTCATCGACGGAGACCCGCTAGCGGACATCCGGAACATTCGCAGGGTTGTCAGCGTGTGGAAGGCAGGTCGAATAGTGGCTTCACCCATGGCAGGGGACAAGGAGGTGGCGCATGGCTAGACTGGTCATCTCCGGCGCTTTGGTCGTTGATACGTCCGCGGCAGCCACAACACCAAAGCGTGGCACGCTGATCGTTGAAGATGGTAGGGTGGTGGCCCACGTTGCAGCACACGAAGCTGTCGACGGGCACATTCTGGACGCCAGCGGCTTGTACGCCATTCCAGGGCTGATTGATCTGCATTTTCCGGTCTACCGCGTGGGCTTCTCTGCGCTGCAGGCACCGCACGAGCGGTCCGTTGCCCGCAATGTGCACGAGGCGCTGCAGACTTTGAGCTGCTGGCTCGATCGTGGCGTGACAAGCGCCCGAGTTCCCGGCGCCCACGGTAACCTGGATATCCAGCTCCGCGATGTAGTCAACGGTGGGAGCGTGCGGGGCCCGCGGCTCTTTGCTGCAGGCAGGCCCATTGCTGGCGCGCGGACAAGAGCTGGCGGTGATCCTACTCTGGCTTGGGAAGTGGCCGGTCCTGACGAAGCCCGGAGAGCGGCGCGCCTGGCAATCAAGTCCTGGGCAGACCAGCTTCAGGTATTCGCCAACGGTCTTCTGGGCGAAGGCCGCTGGGTAGATATGCCGGGCTTTCCTCCGTTGGATGAGGATGAACTACGGGCGGTGGTTGACGAGGCCCGCCATGCCAGCGTGCCGGTGTTCGCCCATGCCGGCTCCGCCGATGCCGTCAGAAAATGCTTGATGGCAGGTGTGAACGTGGTTGAGCACGCGCCGGCACTGAATGACGAGGCGTTGGCGCTGCTCAGCCAGGGCAGCGCTCACTACCTCCCCGCGCTGGCCAGCGCCAGGGCATGGAGCGTCCCGGACGACGGGTGCTGCGATTGTGACTCTGTGATCACCAATGCCAAGCAGCAGTGGGACGAAGGACGGATGGCCTTGCGACGGGCAGTGGAGGCAGGTGTGCAGGTCGTGTGCGGATCGTGCGCTGGCGATCGGAACATGTCCTTGTGGGATGAGTGTGAGTTGTTGGCTGAGATGGGTTGGAGTCCCTATCAGGCGCTAAGAGCTGCTACGTCAGTGGCCGCGCAGGCATTGGGCCAAGACAGGGACTTGGGCACGCTGCAGCCTGGTTGCTGGGCTGATGTGGTGCTCCTGGCGGGAAACCCTCTGGAGGACATTACCAACCTTCGTCTAGTTGAGATCGTAATCAAAGAGGGAAAGGTCGTGTTTGATCGAAAGGAGGCTAACGGCAGAGCAGAGTCCAATGATTGATTGCGCCCAGTACAGAACACGTCTCGTGTCAACAGGGAGCCAGCCATGGATGGGGACGGTAGTCCTAGTCGATGGGGTGGACCCAATCAGTATAGGAGGACAGATCCAATGAGTAAGCGAGTGAGCATTCTTCTATCGTTGCTGTTGGTAGTGGCAGTGGTGGCTGGCTGTGCTCCGGCAGCTACACCTACGTCGGTGCCTCCCACAGCGGTTCCAGCTACCGCAGTACCCCCGACGGCGGTGCCGCCGACGGCCGTTCCGCCTACGCCAGTGCCAGAGCCCAAAGTGTTCCGAAAGGCAGCCATGGAACCCGACAGCCTTGACCCGAGCAAAGGCGGTCCAGGATTCCAGGAGTTCCAGAACCTGTATGAGCCGCTGGTGGATTCGTACTCCGCCGACGGGCAGATCAAGCCGCTGGCCGCCGAAAAGTTCGAGATCTCACCCGACGGCCTGGTGGTCACGTTCACATTGCGGTCCGGGCTCAAGTGGAGCGATGGAAAAGACTTGACAGCTGAAGATTTCCGCTTCTCATGGCTGAGACAGCTTGACCCAGCGACGGGGTCCTACGTTCCGGACGAGTTCTATGCCATCAAGAACGGTGAGCAGTTCAACAAGGGCGAGATCACGGACCCGAGTCAGGTCGGGCTGGTGGCCCTGGACGCTCGCACCCTGGTCGTCACCCTTAAGGAGTCTGCGCCGTACTGGCTGCGCTACGTAGGCATGACGGACTACTGCCCGGTGCGCAAGGATGTCCTGGAGAAGCACGGCGACAAGTGGATGGAGGCCGGCAATCACGTTGGCAACGGTCCTTACATGCTCAAGGAGTGGAAGCATGATCAGCTCCTCGTCTTTGAGCGCAACCCCTTCTACAATGGTCCTTGGAAGGACACCCGCCATGTGGACCGCATCGAGTTTGTTCTCGTGCAGGATCCCGCCGCCCTTGGGCTTACCAAGTACGAAGCCAACGAAGTGGATGCGGCAGCGATCCCGGCCACTGAGTACGAGCGAGTCCTGAATGATCCGACGATGAGCAAGGAGATCCTGTCGGTGCCTAGCGCTGGGCAGACGGTGCTCATCTTTGATACCAAGAACAAACCGACCGATGATGTGCGGGTTCGCCAGGCACTGAATATGGCCATTGACCGTGAAACACTGGCCCAAAAAGTGCTGAAAGGCGCCTACTTGACATCAACAAGCTTCAGCCCGAGCTCACTGCCCAGCTACAACCCCAGCACCTTCCTCACGTACGACGTCGCCAAGGCCAAGGACCTGCTGGCTCAGGCTGGTTTCCCGGACGGTCGAGGGTTCCCAACCATCGAGCTGACCCACTGGAACGTGCAGCGAGCGTCGCTGGAGTGCCAGGCCATCGCAGCGATGTGGAAAGAGAATCTTGGCATCAATACGTCGCTGGTGCCCCTCGCGCCTGCGGCAATGCGCGACTACCGCATTTCGCGGGCTAATCAGCCTTTCCATGTTTACTATGCATGGAACGTGTGCGGCATCCTGGACCCCATCGAGTTCCACAATGCCCAGCTGGATCCAGCCGGAAACGTGCGGTACTCCCGCTACGACAACGCGGAGTACGTCGAGCTTATCCGCGAAGGCAAGAAGGAGAGCGACCTGGGGAAGCGTGATGCGATGTTCCAGCAGGCCGAAGCCCTGGTCAACCGCGACTGCCCGATCATCCCGGTGACGGAAGATGTCACCTTGCTGGTAGTCAAGCCCTATCTCAAGAACTTTGCCGAAATCACGACGGCGTTGGTGGCATTCCACCGCGTCGCCCAGCCGCCCGGACTGGACATCGTCCGCTAGGCACATTATGTGAGTTTGCGTGGCCCCGGCCTTCCGGGGCCACGCAAACTCCTGCGAGGTAACTACCCATGGTCAACTATGTGGTGCGCCGTGTTGCCCTACTGATACCCAGTATGCTCGTGGTGTTTACCATCACCTTTGTCCTGATGCAAGGCACTCCCGGCGGACCCTGGGACCGCGGTGACCGTCCGTTGCCGCAGCAGACGATCGATAACCTGAACGCCAAGTACGGACTGGACAAGCCCATGTGGGAGCAGTATGTCATGTTCCTGGGTCGCACGCTAAAGGGAGACCTGGGCGCTTCGTACAGCCGCTATGGCCAAGACGTGAGCACCATCTTGGCCAACTTCTTTCCGGTCTCGCTGCAGCTGGGCACGGTATCCATGGCCATTGCCGTCGCCTTTGGACTGACGTTGGGCATTCTGGCAGCAGTTAGACACAATACCTGGATTGACTATGCTGCCAGCTTTGTCTCCGTGGCGGGCGTCTCAACGCCCAGCTACGTCGTCGCAACGTTGCTGATTATTCTCTTTGCGATTGGTCTCGGGTGGCTGCCGACTGGTGGCTGGCAGGGCATTTCGTCAAGGTTGATCATCATCCCGGCAACCGCCCTGGCCCTGCGGCCCCTTGCCCTGATCGCCCGGTACACGCGATCAAGCGTACTGGATGTGTTGGGCCGGGACTATATCCGGACCGCGCGCGCCAAGGGTCTTCGAGAGCGGGCTGTTCTGGTGCGGCATGCCCTGCGCAACGCTCTCATCCCTGTGGTGACGGTCGGCGGCATTGCCTTTGCCGATGTGGTGACGGGCTCCTTCTTCGTTGAATCAGTGTGTGCGGTACCCGGCATTGGACNNAGCAGCGTCATGGCCCGGGACTATCCCGTGATCATCGGCACAACCTTGCTCTATGCGGGTCTGGTCATGATCATGAACCTGGTGGTGGATGTGGCCTATGTCTTCCTCGATCCGAGAGTCCGCTTCAGCTAGAACCGAATTGGCTGTGGCCGCCCGGGCGGCCCGGAGCACCAGCCTGACCCAAGACGCTTGGAGGCGACTCAAGCGCAACAAGGCCGCGATGGTCAGTCTGGTCTATATCCTGCTGCTGGCCGCGGTGGCGATCCTGGCGCCGATGCTTGCCCCTTACGGCTATGACAAAGTGCACTTTGACGCCATCACGCAACCGCCGTCCAGTGAGTACGTCCTGGGGACGGATAGCCTGGGACGCGATGTCCTGAGCCGGCTGATGTACGGCGCCAGGGTGTCCTTGAGCGTCAGCATCGTGGCCCAGCTCGTGATCCTGCTCATCGGCGTGCCGGTTGGCCTGATTTCCGCGTTTTACGGCGGGTGGGTGGATATGGTCTTGCAGAGGCTTGTGGATGTCCTCTATGCCTTCCCCAGCCTGCTGTTCATGATCGTCATCATGACTTATTTGAAGGCGGCGCTCCGCGCCGCTCAAGGTCCCGTCGCGCTGCTAATCGCCGGCCTTAACTCAGCGAGCGGCGGCCTGATGGGCGTCTTTATCTCGTTGGGATTGGTGTTCTGGCTGACGGTGTCCCGCCTGGTTCGAGGAGAAGTCCTGTCACTGAAGCAAAAAGAGTTCGTCGAAGCTGCCCGCAGCGTGGGAGCTTCCAGCAGGCGCATCATCGTCCGCCACCTTCTGCCCAATGTCCTTGCTCCCATCGTGATTTCCGCCACGTTTGGCATACCTGCCGCCATTACGATGGAAGCTGGGCTTAGTTTTCTGGGGCTGGGTGTGGAACCTCCCACGCCCAGCTGGGGCATCATGATTGCAGAGGGCGTGACGAACATACGCTCGTACCCACACCTCCTGCTGGCGTCGGGCCTGCTGCTCTCGACTACGCTTCTGGCCTTTAACTTCCTGGGCGATGGCTTACGTGATGCTCTGGATCCGTGGATGAAGACCTAGCCTGTCATCAGAAGACCAATCGCCTTGTCCAAAGCCTAATTACCAAATGGAAGGAGCGAACGATGTTGTTGTTGCTCAAAGTGGGGCTGCTGATCGATGGCACCGGCGGGCCTGCTCGCAAGGAGCAATCAGTGCTCATCGATGGGGACCGTATCGCCCGTATCGGGCCGTGGGAGAGCATGGAGGCTCCCGATGCGCAGGTGTTGGATTTGTCTGGCAGCACGCTTCTGCCCGGCCTCATCGATCTGCACACTCACATGGGGTTGTTTCCTCCCAAGCGGGGCGAGGGCGCCGATCCAAGCCTGCGCAAGGATGACCTAATTGCTGTCAAGGTGTTTCAGTCGGCCTTTGCCGGCCAGGCGTGGCTCCAGTCTGGCGTGACCACCGTTCGCCATGCTGGCGGTGGCGGCAATTTCGCCGTGGCCATCAAGGAAGCAATCGCCGAAGGGTACACTGCGGGGCCGAGGGTGATTGCCAGCGGCTCAATCATCACCCAAACCGGTGGCGTGCGGGCGGGCAACGAGCATTTTGGCATAGAGATTACCGGCGTTGACGAGGCTCGCCGGGCGGCACGTCAGCAGCTGAAGGCTGGCGTCGACGTGCTCAAGATCTATGGCGCCTCGAGCATCGGTGGTGGAGGCGGGCGTCTGGTCAGCCATTCGGGTTGGGAGCAGATGACCTTGGAGGAGATGCGGGCGATTGTGGAAGAGGCCCACCGGCCCGGACGCCTCGCTTCCGTGCACACTGGCGATGCGGTGTCCATCAAGAAGGCGATTCAGTCTGGCGCCGACTGGCTGGACCATGCCACGTTCCTCGATGACGAAGCCATCGACATGCTGCTCAAGACCAACACTCCCATTGTGCCGACTCGCGCGGCGGGCTGGAGCTTTGCGGAGTACGTTACCTTTGGACCCTACATCGCCAAGATGGGTAAACAGGTCGATGCGCAGACCAGCGGGGCGCTGGCCAAGGCCTACCGTGCCGGCGTGCGCATCGCCACGGGTACGGACACCGTGCACCCTGATGCCGGTGTGGCCAAGGAATGCGAGCTCTTGTGCCAGGTCGGCATGTCGGCCCAAGATGCCATCGTTGCCGCCACGAGCGAACCCGCCCGTATCCTTGGGTTGGCGGACCAGATTGGTACTGTGGAGGAGAACAAAATCGCCGATCTGGTGGTCCTGGATGCGAATCCTCTGGATGACATCCGCAATTTGGCTCGGAACCATGTTGAGATGGTGATCCAGGGGGGTAGGACACTGGCTCTGCCCCTGGTGGATCTCTCGGCTTGGAGTTGACCATGGCTAACAAAATGCGCATCGAGACTGATAATGCACCGGCCAGCACCGGCCACCGTTCCAATGCCATGATTGCCGCGGGCATTCTGTTTACCGGCGGCCACATAGGAGGACCGCTCGGCAAGCCGGGCGAGCATCTGCCTCCCGCTGAGACGCTGGAAGAGCAGGTTGACTGGTGCCTTCGCCACACCGAGCAGCTTATGATTGCTGGTGGCGCGACCAAGGAACGAACGGTCGAGATATCTGCGTTCATGGTCCCTTGGGAAAGGAGGACGGTGGTTCGTGAACGTACCCGGGCCTTCTTGGGCTTTGATCCTCCCCTCTATCACGAACTGCCGGTCGCTGACTGCGCCGCTCATGCTTGGTTGGAGATGGATGGGATCGCCGTGGCTGACCCCTGTTTGAAGGTCGAGGATGTGGCCAACATCATGGAGCCCTTTGGCCACGGACAGGGACTGGTCCGAAGCGGACCGCTCGTGTTCATCAATGGACTGACGGCGCCTGGGCATACCTTGGGAGAACAGAGCACAAACCTCCTCCGCGAGGCCGCTCGCCAACTGGAGGGTGCGGGCAGCGCTCTTGCCAACCTGGTCAAACTCACCGTGTTCCTGGCTGAATTTGACATATATCCCGAGTTCAACGAGGCGACCAAGGTCGCGTTCGCCTCGTTTGAGCCACCTACCCGTTCGGTGCTGGTGGCGCCGGAGATAACCGGAAATTCCCTGCTTCGGGTAGACATGGTGGCCTTGGCCTAGCCGAAGGCGCAGGTCATGAGACATGACCTGCAATGTTGCAGAAAGGAGCACGAACCTATGGAGAGTCCTCAGTTTGAGTTGGGCGCGGACTGGGCGCAGAAGATGGATGCTCAGGATGAGCTGGCGGCGTGCCGGCACGAGTTTCTGATTCACGACCCTGATGTGATTTACCTGGATGGCTGCTCTTTGGGACGCCTTCCGAAGCGCACTGAAGAGCGACTGCGAAGAGCCGTACACGACGAGTGGGGTGGCAAGGTGATCGGAGGGTGGCGCGGCGCGGGCTGGGCCGCGGGGCCGCGCCGTATCGGTGACAAGTTGGGCCGGCTGCTGGGAGCTGGACCGGGACAGATCGTTGTCACTGATTCCACCTCGATCAACCTGTACAAGCTGACCATGGCGGCCGTGGCCATGCGTCCTGAACGGCGCAAGATCGTTAGCGATGAGTTCAACTTCCCCACCGACCTCTATGTTCTGCAAGGCGTGGTCGGGCAGAAGGGCGAGGGCTACAGCCTGCACTTGGTGCGTTCGGCCGACGGAACCCACCTTGATACCGAGTCGCTGTGCAGCGCGATTGATGAGGATACGGCTCTGTTCACGGCCTCGGTCCCGTCCTTCAAGAGCTGCTACCTGTATGATATGGCCACCATCACCAGAAGAGCTCATGAAAAGGGTGCCTTGGTCCTCTGGGACCTGTGCCACGCCGCCGGTGTGGTGCCGGTCGAGCTGGACGAGTGGGGAGTGGACCTTGCCGTGGGCTGCAGCTACAAGTACCTTAACGGTGGACCTGGGGGGACCGCCTGGCTCTATGTGCGCAAAGAGCTCCAGAAGGCAGCGCTCTCACCCGTCCAGGGTTGGTGGAGCCATCGGCGCCCCTTCCTCTTTGACCTCGATTATGCCCCGGCCGATGATATTTCCCGATACTTGGCGGGCACCGCTCCGGTCCTTTCGCTATTGCCGGTTGAGGAAGGGGTTGATCTTACCCTGGAGGTGGGCGTCGAACGGCTACGCAACAAGTCGGTGGCATTGACCGAGTACATGATCTTCCTGACCGACCAGATACTGACTCCCTTGGGCTTTGGCGTTGGCTCGCCTCGCTCAGCAGCTCAGCGAGGCTCCCATGTCCGACTCCTCC
The DNA here is from genome assembly GCA_002348045.1 of Anaerolineales bacterium UBA2232. The sequence goes on along the minus strand of DDYO01000223.1, from coordinate 8,797 downwards.
ACGACGAAGCCTATCGCATTACCGAGGCCATGGGCAAGGACATGCGAACCGTGGTCGAGTTCCGGCCGCCCAATGGCATTCGCGTGGGACTGCCGCCGCTCTATATCTCTTTTGGTGAGGTATGGGAAGCAGTGCAGCGCTTCAAGCAAGTCGTTGAGAACAGGCTCTACGAGAAGTACGAGCCATCGGCTGTGGCGTACACCTAGATTGCAGCCCGGCACGTGAAGCAAGGTGACCAAACCAATACCAGACTGGAGGTTCAGCTGTGGATCGAAGATTCCGTATCGAAACCGATAATGCCCCTTCAAGCCTCGGATACCGCTCGAATGGCATGACGGCCGCAGGCTATGTCTTCACCGGGGGACACATTGGCTCGCCCCTGGGCCAGCCGGGGGAGCACCTTCCCTTAGCCCCAACCTTGGAGGAGCAGACCGACTGGTGTCTGCGGCATGCCGAGCAGCTTTCCCTTGCCGGGGGTGCTCCCAAGGATCGCGTAGTGGAGGTGGAAGCCTTCCTGGTTCCCTTTGAGCGCCAGGATGTCGTGCGCAAGCATATCGTTGACTTCTTGGGCTATGAGCCACCGCTGGTGCACATTCGACCCGTGCGCAGCATGGCCATGAGCGCGCTGCTCGAGCTGGACTGGATTGCGCTAGCTGATCCCAACATCACGATCGAAGAGGCAACCGAGGTTCTGCGACCGTGGGGCCACAAGCCGGGACTGGTGCGCAGTGGCCCATTTGTGATGATCAACGGTCTCTCGGCTCCTGGGGAGACGCTCACCGAGCAGACCTACAATCTCTTTGCAGAGGCTGACCGACAGTTTCAGGCGGCTGGAAGCGCGCTGTCCAACGTGATCAAACTTAGTGTCTTTATGGGCGGTGGGCAGTACCCCGATTTCAACGAGGCGACCAAGAAGATCTTTGCCAACTTTGAGCCACCTACCCGATCGGTGCTGAGTGCACCCGATATCACGGGCGACTCGTTGCTCAAGATCGATCTCATCGCGCTGGCGGGCGAACCCTAGGGATCGAGGTCCCAACGCACCTAGCCTTCGGCGCGCTACCACCATTCTGCGATTGTCAAGGAGGATACCGTGTCCAACTGGGATTTGGGCAACATTTACGCCCAGCGACGCCAGCAGCTTTTGGCTCGGATGGGTGAAGGTCTGGCCTGGATAAACTCATCTGGTCAGTCCTTCGATTCAGGTCACTGTCGCAATGTCGAGTACCTTACGGGGGTGCGTCACCCGGACGCGTGCCTACTGCTCTCCCGCAGAGGGTTCCTGGCTGGAGGAGTAGCACACTGCGGCATCTGGTGGTCGACCCCCCAGGGCTCAGAGTACGGACGGGGCCATCTTGTTCATGAAGCCTTGTTCGTGCCGCAATTCCACGATCGTTACGACGGCACGGTAGTTACCCGTCAGATGCCCAGCCTGGAGCAATACCGTGCCATGTCCGGCATGACCGAGGTGTACGATTTGATGGACATGGAGGAGGTACTCCGTCAGGCGGTGATGGAGGAGGACGTGCTATGGGTGAATACTTCGGTGACGCCCGAGCTGGGACAGCCGGTTCCCCCTGATGTCGTTCGAATCAATGAGATCAGGGACAGGTTCTACTGGCTCCGGCTAAAGAACATTGCCCCGATCGTCCACGACCTGCGACGCATCAAGGATCCCTACGAGCTCGAGTGCATCACCAAGGCGTATCAGATTACCAAGGATATCCTGGAACGGTGCATGCGGGAGGTCAAGCCTGGCGATAATGAGGCCAAGGTGAAGGCTATCTTTGAGTACGAGGTCCATGCACGGATCAAGGAAGGCGAACAAGACCTGCGCATGGGCTTTGGGCCCATCGTATCCGCAGGCGCCAGGGGCGCACGAAACAACTACTGGGCGGGCAACCAAACCATCGGCGACGGCGACCTGATCCTGGTGGACTGCGGCGTCTCTTACCGCGGCTATTCGGCGGACATCACACGGGCCTGGCCGGTGAACGGCAAGTTCAGCAAGCGGCAACGCGAGATCTATGACATCGTTCTGGAGGGGCAGAACCGCGGCCTGGCCACCATGAAGCCCGGGTCCACGCCCGATGTCGCTCGCCGGGCGGTGTATGCATACTACCAGCAGTTTGGGCTGGAGAAGTACGGCCTGGGGCGCAATAACCACCCGGTGGGACTGAACGTGGAGGATGGATACTACTTTGGCTTTGGCGACTTTACCCCCTACCGGGTAAATGAGGCCTGGGCTTTTGAGCCAATGCTGATGATCCACGATGAGGGGATCGCCATTCGCATGGAAGACGGCTTGGTCATCACAGAGAAAGGATACCGGCTGCTGCCGGCCCCTGATCGGAACCCCGATGTCGTCGAGGCCATCTGCCAGGGGAGGAGTTGAGATCAGTGGGGGAGACGTTTGATGAGAGGACATGATACCAGTCCTGCCACGATGGACGAGATGCTCCCTGGCGCACGCACAGCCGTGCGCCAGTGTCTGAACATTGGTGCAGTCGATAGGGTGTTTGTGGTCACCGATGAGGAAACGCGGGTAATCGGCGAGGCATTGGAGGCCGCTTCTCTGGAGGCTGGGGCTGCTGTCCATCTGCTGGTGCTGGAGGAGCTGGGCCAGCGTCCCTTCTCTGCGCCCAGCGAAGTGATGTTCCAACGGACCCGTGACTTTGCCCCAACGGCCACATTCTACGCCGCCCAGGCCCAGCCCGGTGAGTTCCGCTTCCGGGTGCCGTGGGTGGGGCTGGCCACCACCGAGCTGGGTGCCCGCCACGGGCACATGATCGGCATCTCGCCCGAGCTCATGCGCACCGGCATGCTGGCGGACTATGCGAAAGTAGCGGTCAGGACTCTTCAGGTGTGCGAGAGGGTCAAGGATGTCCGTACCATGCGCATCACTAGCGCGCGCGGCACGGACCTGACTGCTCACTTGGACCCGCCCCGGTATCACTGGTATCCCTGGACGGGCCTCTACCACCAGTCTGGACAGTGGGGCAACCTGCCAGAAGGAGAGACCTTTACCTGTCCTGCTCATCTGGAAGGCGTGATTGCCGCCCAGGTACTGGGGGACTATTTTAGCGAACGGTATGGCCTTCTGGACGAGCCAGTGATGATGCACGTGAACGGTGAACTGACCCGAGTGGAGCACCCTGACGCCGCGGTTGCTCGGGACATTTGGGAGTTCCTGAGCAACGCCGACAACGGACGACGCCCGGGTGAGTTTGCCATCGGGACCAACGAGTTCCTTCAGGAGCTTACAGGGAATCTGCTGCAGGACGAAAAGTACCCTGGCCTCCATGTGGCTTTTGGCAACCCCTATCCTGTCACCGGCGGGGACTGGAAGAGCCCTGTGCACGTCGATGTAGTTCCTGTCGGGGTGAGCATCTGGGCCGATGGCGAGCAGATTATGGACAACGGGCGGTTCACTCTGTAGCCCTGGCGCAAGGCCCCGACTGGAATGGCTTCTATGGCGCCGCGAGGTGGGGACCAAGCATAACGGGGTCGGCCATCGGATTGAACGGCCTCCGTTGGACATAAGTGCTCGCAGCCCGTCACGTGATGGCGGACGGTACCGCCGTCAGGGGCCTGTTCGCGCTTGCGGTGAGCTGGAAGGCAGGTCCCATCTCGCGGCGCAGGTGGGCAACCTCGCTCTGCCCCTGCGGTTGACAGGCAGGCAAACGCGTGGTATAGATTGTCAACGACACGCGATGGCTTGTTCGCGAAGCAGCGGCGTCCTAAGCCTGTCAAAAGGAGCGATGCAATGAAAGTAACGCGAGTGGAGATCTTTGACCTCGATGGAGGCATCCCGCCTAGCTGGCATCCGGTGATCGTGCGGGTGCACACTGACCAGGGCATTCATGGCCTGGGAGAGGTGGGCCTGGCCTACGGATTTGGGCATTCCGCCGGCGCAGCCATGGCCAAGGAGCTTGCCGAGCGTTTCATCCTGGGCGCCGACCCGTTCCAGACCGAGATGCTCTGGGAGGAGATGTTTGGAGCCACTTTCTGGGGAAGGGGTGGCGGTCCTGTGGTCTATGGGGCCATGAGCGCCCTCGACATGGCCTTGTGGGATATCAAAGGCAAGGCCCTTGGTGTGCCCATCTACCAACTGCTGGGCGGCAAGACCAACGATAACCTGCGCACTTATGCCAGCCAGATCCAGTTTGGGTGGGAGCCTGAGCGCAAGGCACTGAACACGGTTGAGCAGTACGCCGATGCTGCGCGGCGAGCCATTGGGGAGGGCTACGACTGCATCAAGTTCGACCCCTTTATCATCAATCGGCACGGGGAGCGGATTCACGCCGTGCGAGGGGTCCTGGGCAACAAGGACCTGGCCTTCTACCGTGATCGGGTAAAGGCGGTGCGCGAGGCAGTTGGTCCCGATGTGGACATTATCATCGAGGCACACTCATTGCTGGACGCTAACAACGCGGTCCAACTGGCGGCCATCTGGGAAGAGTTCAGCTGCTTCTACTACGAGGAGCCGGTGCAGTACCTGAGCCCGGAGCTCCACGAGGTGGTGGCCCGCAGCGTGCGCATACCGACCGCTGCCGGTGAGCGGCTGTACACCCGCTGGGGCTTCCGCCCTTACCTTGAGGCGCAAGCAGTTGCTGTTATCCAACCCGACATCGGACTGGTGGGCGGTTTCACCGAGGCCAAGAAGATCTGCGACATGGCCCACACCTATGATGCATCGGTGCAAATCCACGTATGTGGCAGCCCGGTGGCACTCGCGGCTTCACTCCAGCTGGAAGCGGCCATCCCCAACTTCCTCATCCATGAGCATCACACCAATCAGCTCAAGCCGTCCAACATAGCCATCTGTCAGCAGAACTATCAGCCTCAGAACGGGCGGTTCAAAGTGCCAGACCTTCCTGGTTTGGGCATTGAGCTAAACGAGGATGTGGTTAGGCGGCAACCGCCGGTGGTCGTGGGCTAGGTCCTGCAGGTTCTCCAATCAAGTCCTGTCAGGCTCTCCCTCCGTATGAGGGGGGAGAGCCTCAGCTCTTGACTGATCTGGCTCGCTCTGGTAATCGGCTGAATCGTGACTACATCTTTCTGCAGGCAATGAGAGCCCCCAGGCCGCCGTTGTACACGCGTTCAGACGGTCAATCTCTACGCAAGACGGTGACCTCCTCAACAGACTCGTTGTCTGCGCCGAAAACGAACCGGAGGTGCACGGTCAGTCCAGCCAGCACCTGGGGAATCCAGTGCACGCTATCGCTCCACATGTTCCGATAGGGGATCTCCTCAGTGCGAAACCATCGGGGTAGCAATTCGCTGCTCTCTGTGGCGTCGCCCCGCCATTGTGTAGCGCTGAAAACATGCACCTGCTGGCTCCATTCGGGCCGGTGGGGAAACTGAAAGGATAGCAGCCCCATTGCCTGCATGTCAGCGGGCAGTACTGTGATGCCCGTTTCTTCACACAGCTCACGGACGGCGGCTGCTACAGGCGTCTCACCATTGTCAATCTTTCCGCCGGGCGACCCCCACTTGCCTTGCCCGAAGCCGCGTTTCTTCCAGCCTAGCAGTAGTCGGGGTGTAGGGCTTGTGTCGGTCAATAGCACGATGGTAGCTTCGTGCATGCGGCGCCTTGCTCCCCTTGTGCGGTCTAATGCTCTTCGAGTACAATCGCTGTGGATCATGGCAACAGGAGGTAGGGATGTCGTCGCGTCGTCGCGGCAAAAAGGTGAAGACGGTAATCCCCGTTGGTCACATGGCTGCAATTATCCTGAACATCATTCTGCTCGGAGTCCTGCACCGCGTGCCATCATGGAACCTCTCGTTTGTTACACCCAGGTTCGCCGATACCCTCTGGGCGGCTGACCTGGCTATCTTTGGGAACCTCCTGGCCAACGCTGTTCTGATGTTTTACCGACGGCCCTGGCTTAGGAGGCTGATCCAGTTGGTGCTCAACGCTCTCGCCTTGCTGTGGATGTACATCCTGTTGACGGTGTTCCCGTTTCAGGTGCCCAGCGGCGTGGAAGTAGCGCTCAAGGTGGCTCTGGCCCTGGCCCAGCCGGTCCTGGTGTTCCTGTTGATCATCGACTTTGTGAGGCTGCTGGTGCGCCAGTACTGACCAACCTGCTCTGCTTCTCGAGATCAAGACCGGCGGCCAATGGCCGCCGGTCTTGATTCATGTTGATATAGATTAGCCGTAGATCACGTCGGCTACCCAGCCGATTCCCAGTTCCTCTAGGGTGGCGCGGGTGGGTGCGCCGGTTTCCTTGTCCCAGCCGGACATCGCGTGGTATAGGTCGATAGCCTTCTGAGCAACGTCGGCGGGCACGCTGACGCCTTCGGTGGGTCCCGAGTCAAACTTGGTGGCGAAACGCCAGTGGTGCACGTCGTCGGCCGCGGTAAAGCCCTCGCGGTAGTTGAACGCCCGGGCCATTGCCATGGCGCGCTCCCCTACTTTGGCCAGCTCCAGAATCGACGTGTTCCATCCTGTAGTAGCTCTCACCAGCTCTTCCACCTGCTTGCGACCAAATGGCATGAATATGCACTGGCAGAGACAATTCTTGAGCACCTGCCATTCAATGTGGTACTTGGTCATGCGCACCTTTGCCGGCCCCAGATCATCGATGGGGAGAGGATCGAGGATGCCGACGGTCCGCAGGTCAGAGATTCCGGCTTCCGACGTGAACGCCACATCGTGAATGTTGTGAACGTGGTCGGCGCCGGTCGGGGAGATGGCGTAGCCCAGGCCGAGTCCGAACTTGATGCGGGGCTCGTGCATGGGGTGCTCCTGGCTCTTGACGACCATCGCATACTTCTCGGTGCCTCTGCCGATCTTTTGGGCGGCGCGCACGGTGCCTTCGGCCAGCAAATCGCCAAAGCCACGGCGGTGGGCGATGTCCCCCAGAAGCTCGACCATAGCCTGGGCATTGCCGAAGCGAAGCTCGCGGCCATCGGTATCCTCTTTGGTGAGCATCCCACGCTCAAAGCACTCCATGGCCCAGGCAATGGTCATGCCCGCGCCGATAGTGTCCAGCCCATAGGCGTTGCACAGAGCGTTGCCATACGCAACGGCTTCTAGGTCGCCAATGCCACAGACAGACCCTAGCGAACCGGCGGTTTCGTACTCAGGTCCTCCGTAGACCGGATCGGTCTCGTAACGGCCGCTGGTCTTGACCACTCGCTTGCATCGAACCGGGCATGCAAAGCACGTATCGCGGTCGACGAGAATGGTCTCAGTCATGGTCTGGCCGGTGATGTTCTTGGCATCCTCGAACCAACCTTGCTGGAAATTGCGGGTCGGCAGGCCTCCGGCCGCGCTGAGTCCCAGGAGTCCACCGTCGGTGCCGTGGTCATGAAGGCCCCGGGTCATGTCCATTTCCATGCAGTTGTCGGTCAACCACTTGGCGATCTCCTGGACCTTGGCCTTGTCCTCGACGGGGACCTGGCCAGTACCTCTTACAGCGACAGCCTTGAGCTTCTTGGAGCCCATCACGGCGCCCAGTCCCGTTCGGCCGGCCGCACGGGTAATGTCGTTGATCACCGCCGAGGTTCGTACCAGGTTCTCGCCAGCGATGCCCGTCTGGGCCACGCGGACCCGCTTGTCGCCTAGTTCCTGCTGCAGAGTCTGCTCGACCGGGGCCGTTTCTTTGCCCCACAGGTGCTTGGCGTCGCGGAGCTCGACCTGGTCATCCTTGATCCACAGGTAGACCGGCTCTTTGGCGGCGCCGGTGACGATGATCGCGTCCCAGCCCGCGCGCTTGAGCTCGGCGCCCCAGAAGCCGCCTACATCACCCTCACCAAAGCCCCCGGTCAGGGGCGAACGGGCGCCCACCGCATTACGGCCCGAACCGCCGGCGGGAATGCCCGTGATGACGCCTGGCGCAAAGATCAGTAGGTTGTCTGGACCGAGGGGATCCGTGCCCGGCTTGAGTTCTTTGAGCAGGTAGTAGGCAATGAGCGCCCAACCGCCAAAGTAGGTGCGGAAGAACTTTTCGCCCGGCTGCTCGATGTCGATTTTGCCGGTCGAAAGGTTGACCCGCAGAATCTTGTTGTAAAACCCTCCTGCCATGTCGCTGCTTCCTCCTCCATAGTGATGGCTCCCACGAGCTGCACATGTGCTGCTCAAGGCGTGCCGCCTCTGATGCATTATGGCACAAAGCGTGCGCGTTGGCCAAATCATGCGGATAGAAAGGGAGTGGGCACCGTTAGGTAGGGGGTTCCAATTCAATACGGCCATGTGAGCGCGCGGCCGTGAGAAGAGGAAGCACACGGCCCACTACGGCTCGACCTGAGGACCCATGGCAGGGTTGCGCCCATCCGGGCGGTGGATTGCTGGCGGCTGTTGATTGCCGGTCAGTCTAGGCGGATATACGGTCGATGATCGGTTCTGAGGACAAGAACAAGACCGGCAGCACATCGCTGCCGGTCTTGTTGCAGAGGCTTAGCCGTAGATACTGTCAGCGACCCAGCCGATACCCAGTTCCTCAAGCGTTGCTCGCGTGGGCGCACCGGTCTTGTTGTCCCATCCCCGCATCTCCCGGTACAGCTCAATGGCCTTCTGTGCGACATCCGCGGGAACCTTGACGCCCTTGGTGGGGCCGGACTGGAACTCGGTGGCAAAGCGCCAGTGGTGCACGTCGTCGGCGGCCGTGAGGCCCTCACGGTAGTTGAACGCCCGGGCCATGGCCAGGGCACGCTGCCCCACCTTGGCCAGCTCCAAGACCGACGTGTTCCACCCGGTTACCGCTTTGACAAGGTCCTCCAGTTGTTCCCGGCTGTACGGCATCATCGTGCACTGGACCAGGCAGTTCTTGAGCACCTGCCACTCGATTAA
>DDYO01000177.1 GCA_002348045.1 Anaerolineales bacterium UBA2232 | reverse complement strand
GGTGATGATGGTCATTCTCACAGTGGGATCCCACCTTCTGCTCCGGCGCTATCCAAGCACGCTAGAGTTGTTGGCGGAATTTGTGGACGACAACGTGTCAGCCATGATCGGCCGCCCCGCCGCTCCGTACATTCCGGTCTTGGGAAGCCTGACGGTCTTTATCGCCGCGGCCAACACAGTGGGAGTGGTGCCAGTGGTGATGTCGCCGACCCGCGACATCAGCACCCCGGCAGCGCTGGCCCTGGTGGTGTTCTTCTCGGTGCACTGGTTTGGAATCAGTGAAAAGGGCGTGAAGGAGTATTTGAAAGGGCTGGCTACACCATTGGTTACCCTGCCCTTGGAATTAATCGGCCAGCTTAGCCGAACTCTGTCCCTCACACTGAGGCTGTTCGGCAATGTTCTGAGCACCGATCTCCTGGTGGCGGTAGTGTTTTCCCTGTTGCCGCTAATCGTTCCAATTCCGTTGATGGCCTTCAGTCTGCTCACCGGGCTGTTGCAGGCATACATATTTACGGTGCTGGCGGCCGTGTACATTGGAGCCGCGGTAGCTGCGAGCGCCGACTAAAGAAAGGAGCACAGTGGATTCTCAGATTATGATTGTTGTTGTCTCCATCGTGTCAGTGGCGGTCACGATCACTCTTGGCACGATCGTGCCGACCCTGATGCAGGGCCGCGCCGTAGTAAAGGCTTTGGAGGGCATGGCCCGCCAGCCGGAGGTGGCGGACCGCCTGCGGGCAACGCTGTTCATCTCCATGGCACTCTTGGAATCGGTGGCTATCTACGTCTTGCTGGTATGCCTAATACTCTTGTTTGCCAACCCGCTGATTGACCTAGTGTTCTAGCGAGCGAGTATTATGTTGGGTTTGGATCTCGCTACAATCGTTTTTCAGGCAATCAACTTTGTGGTGCTGGCGTACGTCTTGAACCGAGTGGTCTTCAAGTCGGTTCTGAAACGCGCCGAGGAGCGCCTTCGGGAGAAGGAGCAACTGTTGAGCGAGTTGGCCGAAGAGAAAAAGCTCGCTTCGGCTGTGCGAACAGAACTGGAACAAAGACTGGTTCATCTCGACGAAGAGGCGGCAGAACGCTTTGAGCGCTTGCGGGAAGAGGCGAGAAGCGAGCGGGAGGCCATCGTCAAAGAAGCGACTGCGGAGGCCGAGCGACTGCTCGTTCAGGCAGAGATGGATGCCCGCAGGATCAAGCAGACAGCGGTTCGCGAGAGCAGTCAGCAGTTGCTCAGTACCGTGGTCAAGGTGAGCGGTATTCTGATCGGACGTGCCGCTCCGCCTCAGATGCACGATACCCTGGTTACTCAGCTCGTCGAGCGTATCCGGGAGATGGGCCGCAGTGACATGCAGCGGGTGGAGGCCTTTCGTCGCTCCCTCACCGCTCGTGAGCCCGTTGCCCACGTGACGTCGGCACGGGAGCTTACGGTAGAGCAGCAGGGCCAGTTGGCGCGGATGCTGACTGCTTTGGCAGACCGCCACGTTAGCATTGATCTGCACCACGACCCCTCATTGGTGGCCGGCCTGCGCCTGCGATTGGGTGACGTGGTCATCGACGATTCCATCGCCGGTCAATTGGAGGACCTGGGTGGCTCCGCGTTGACATCGGCAGTGGAGCAGTCCGCACGTGACTAAACCCTTCATTGACCGAGTCGAAGCCCAGCGCGTGGTGCGGGAGCGCATCCAGTCGCTGGATATGGACCTGTCGCCTTCCGATCGAGTCAAGGCGATCCGGGAGGCCATTGCCTGTCTTCCTCTGGACGGAGGCCTTGACCTGGGCCAGCTTCTAGAGTCCCTTCGTACCCAGGCGGAGGAATGTGACGCGGTGCACATCGGAGGGCCGATCTTTGACCCGGACCCCCTGTTCAACAGCCTTGTGGACCGTGCTCTGGAAGCTTCGCCGGTGCGCATCCGGGATGTCGGTACGGTACAGCGTATCGGAAACGGTGTGGCGACGATTTCTGGCCTGCCCCGGGCGGCCACAGATGAGATCATTCTGTTTCCAACTGGCGTGATGGGTATGGTCCTCAATCTGGGCCAGAATCACATTGACGTGATCATGCTGGGTTCTAATGCGGGCATCCAGGGAGGCGATCTGGTCACTCGGACTGGCACTCGATTGCGGGTGCCGGTTGGGAGAGGTCTGTTGGGCCGCGTAGTCTCGCCTTTGGGCGAGCCGCTGGATGGGCGAGGCGTTGTCCAGGCTGCGGACTTGCGACCACTGGAGCGTGATGCGCCCAGCATCGTTGAGCGGGAACCTGTCAGCGTAAGCTTGCACACTGGTGTCAAGATAGTCGATGCCCTGGTGCCCATTGGCCGAGGACAGCGGGAATTGATCATTGGGGACCGGCAGAGTGGCAAGACAACGCTGGCGGTTGATGCCATCCTCAGCCAGAAGGGCACTGGCGTACTCTGCGTGTACGTGGCCATCGGTCAGAAGAAATCGTCCACCTTGGGCGTTGTGGAGGTTCTGCGGGAAGCCGGTGCCCTGGAGTACACCACCGTGGTGGTCAGCAGTCCTGACGATCCTCCTGCGCTTCGATACGTGGCACCGTATGCCGGCTGCAGTATGGCCGAGTTCCTGATGGACGAGGGCCACGATGCGCTGATCGTCTATGACGATCTTACCAAGCATGCCGATGCTTACCGGGAGCTGAGCCTGCTGCTGAGACGCCCGCCCGGCCGTGAGGCCTACCCAGGGGATATCTTTTACCTGCATGCCCGCCTCTTGGAGCGGGCCTCACGACTGGTCGCAGAAGCCGGTGGGGGATCGTTGACTGCTCTGCCGATAGTCGAAATCACCGCCGGCAATCTGTCCTCGTACATCCCCACCAACGTCATTGCCATCACCGATGGTCAGATAGTGCTGGACACGGACTTGTTTAATCAAGGGATCAAGCCGGCCCTCAATGTTGGTTTGTCGGTGTCTCGGGTGGGAGGCTCTGCCCAGTCACCAGCCATGCGCAAGATCGCTGGTAACCTGCGCCTGGACCTGGCTCAATACGAAGAAGTCTCCAGGTTCACCCGATTCGGTACCGAGGTTGATGAGGCTACACAGAAGCAGATCCGCCGAGGAGAGCGGCTGCGAGCCATTCTGACGCAGCCACCGAACCAGCCCCTGGACCTGGCGTCCCAGGTGATCATCCTGGAAGCCGTTAGTAGCGGCGTGCTGGACGAGATTCCACTCGCCGCAACGGCGCTATTTGAGCGGGAGTTGGTCCGCCACGTCAAGGCCAGGCATGCCGATGTGTACTTTGACCTCAACAGAGGAGGCCAGCTCACCGATGAGATACAAGAGAGGTTGAGCAAGGAGTTCGCCGTCTTTCGCACGGCCTGGTTGAAGAGAGAGGAAGAGCAGTCATGAAAATGGTGATGGCTGTGGTGCCAAAGGAAGAATCTGGCGGTGTACTGGATCAACTGGTGGCCAACGGCCAGACAGCGACCTATATGGAGAGCAGGGGAGGCGTTCTGCATCAGTCCCGGGTGACCATGTACATTGCTGTGGAGGACAACGATCTGAACTCGGTGTTAGAAATCGTGCGCGGTTACTGTCATTCGGGGGTAATGGTCGAGGACGCCGATGGAGATGGTTGTCTGCCTCCAGGCCAGCCGCACACGGCAGAGGTTGGAGGGGCTGTGGTGTTTGTTTGGGAGCTGGAGGGCTTCCACAAGTACTAGAGCCATGGAGGAGCTGGAGCGAGCTACGACCCGCCTGCGCAACATCCGCTCGGTGCAACCGATGCTTGGCGCCCTGCGTACCATTGCTTTGGGCGGCCGCAGCCAGGGACTGAATCGAGCACGCCGATTGGATGCCTTTCGTGAGGACCTGGCGCGCTCCTTGGTGTTGAGTGCAACCCACGCCCGTGAAGGCGCGGTCTCAAGCCGGAAGACCGCGATCGGCTCAGGCGCAGGAGCCAAACCGGGCAAGCTTACCATGCTTGTGGTCGGTACCGAGCGGGGCTACTGCGGTGCAATCAATGAGGCTGTCGCTGACTACGCGATGGCTGAGATTGACCGCCAAACTGCCCAAGGCACTCAAGTAACCTGGATGGCTTTGGGCTCGCGATTGGTCCGAACCATGAAACGTCATGACCGGGTGCCGGCGTGGTCTGCACCGTTGCCATTGACCGCTCTGCCCCCGCTCAACCTGGCGACCAGCTTAACGACCAGTTGGTTAGCGAGCTATGACGCCGGTGAAACCGACGCCGTGGACATTGTGGCGCTCTCCTATGGGGGCATGGCGCGGCACTTTCCCACCACGACCCGAGTGCTGCCCCCACCCCTGCCGGAGCCATCGGGCACGGTGGCAGTTTGGCCTCCAATCATGGAGACTGACCCCAGGCCGCTCTTCCTGCGCACTGTGGAGATGTGGATCATCACGCTGGTGTACCGGGTCCTGCTAAACTCGGCGATAGCAGAGCATTCGGCGCGCTACCAGCTTATGGATGGGGCAGACCAGAACTCGCGGCGGCTGATGGAGGAGTTGCAGTTGTACGTGCAGATGGCACGCCAACAGGCCATCACGTCCGAGATTCAGGACCTGATCGGTGGCGCTGGACTATTGGGAGGTGCGCCGGAATGAGGCCCTGGTATCAGCCACCGTGGCTCAGGCCGATGGAACTTGAGCCACGGTCTCTATCCTCAGGATAGCCCACCGACTCCACGAGTGAACCGCAGCCAGACGGCGCCGACGACCAGCAGGAAACAGCAAGCCATTATCAGATAGTCGCCAACAGCCGGTCGCGATTCGTGAAGGTACGTCCGCTCCCTGCTTCCCGAATAGGCGCGGGCTGCCAAGGCGATTTCCGTTGCTTGTGAGCGGGACAGCGCTCCAAGGATAAGCGGCACTGCGATCCGCGAGTACACTCCCAGGCGGCGCAGCATTCCCATCTCCTCTACGGCAAGCCCACGCAGTCGCTGTGCTTCAGTAATCAGCTGGACGTCGTTCAACAGGGTCGGGACAAAGCGGAGTGTCGCCGAGAACACAAAAGCTACGCGGTAGGCAATGCCCATCTGCACAAGGCCTACCACAAGGGTGTTCAGATCGGTGGTAAAGATGACCAAGGGAAGCGCCCATACCAGGCTCAACGTGCGAAAGGCAATCATTGCTCCAAAGGCAAGGCCCTCGCTGGTCAGGCGGAGGCGACCGCCGACGATCCACCAGTTCTGGGGCGCGGTCCAAAGAGGCGTATGGCCCACGTGCGTGTTGGCAAATCCATGGAGCAGCAGGAGTATCACGAAAAAGGGCAGCATGGTACGGATCACCCGAATCAGGAACGAACGCTGAACTCCGACCAGCAGGCACACGGCACCCACGCCGAGGGCCAAGCCCCCGCTGAAGAGCGTGCTCTCCCACAGAAAGGCCAGCAAGGTTACCATGCCCATGATAGAGAGCTTGGACCGAAGGTCAAGCCTGGCGAAAGGGGATTGCTTGGCTGAACCGATGATGTGCCACGTCATGGTGGTCCCTGTACGACACGAATCAGTTGGTTATTAGTGCGGTCCACAGCGCGGGATCCGGCCCCCAGCTTCCCAGGGATCGTCACCTGCTGCCGGACGTGCTGTTGACCATCGCCGGCCACGGATGGGACCGGTTTCGCGGCGCTGCATCAATATCCTGCGCCGGCCGGCTTGATGGCGCCGATGGCCCGGAGGCCCAGGATTACTCCCGCGCCAATGACCGTACCGACGATCGTTCGGAAAAGGTGTTCGATGGGGGCAACCACGGTCAACAGCTGCCACTGGGCGGCAGGCCAGCGGAAGAGCAGATTGTACATGAGCGAATTGGCAAAGATATAGCTCGAGGTGTTCACGATCCAGCAGGCGAGGGCGAGCCCGGACGTCAAACGGCCAGGCCGCTCATCCGCTATTCGAGAGCTTGCCCAACCTCTGGTTGGAAGCAGCCAAAGGGCAATGCCCAGTATGTTCACCCACGTACTCTGAAGGCCCAAAGCCAGGTCCACGTCCACGGTGAGACCTCGCCCTACATAGGCCAGGAGGGATATGACGAAGAGCGCGACAGCCAACAGCCAGGTGCGGCCTTTGCGCTGAACGAACAGCCCTGCAGATCCGGCTGTGACCATCGCAATCAAGGTGGACAGGAGACCGGTGCTGGCCGTGTGTGGGGCCAGGAATACCCCTATCAGCCGTCCAATCCCAGCCGCCAAAGCCCCAGCCCCCGGCCCCAGGATAATCCCGACCAGAGGATAAACTGCCTGGCTCATTGGGAACGCTCCCCCGATGCCCAGGATGGCTGATACAGGTATGGGAACATAAGCCAACACGGCTACCACTGCCGCCAGAACGATGATGTACGCTATTGGGGCCCCAGCAATTGACGGTCCACCAATCAGCTCGACCTTGCGCTCCTGACCCAAAGGGACATGGTTCGACATCAGTAAGTGGCTCCTTCTCCACAGGCTTGGCCGTGGTGAGAACTAGAGCGGGTCCGGTACGTGAACCAGCCGAATCCGCACCAGGCGCAGACGGCTGATCCCAGCGGAGAGGGTGGGATTTGAACCCACGGAGCATTACTGCTCACGCGTTTTCGAGACGCGCGCACTAGACCGAACTATGCGACCTCTCCAGTATTTGCGCTATTATAGCATGGCCAGTCAATTTCGAACAACTCATGGTGCCCTGCCTGGGGAGTGCATGAGGACAACAGGATGACACAAGACAAGGCGAGTGCTCATTTCAGGAACGGTCACAGGGAGGTGCAGTGGTCAATCAAGAGAGATTACTAGGGACATTCCTGGCGCTGGTGCGCATCGATAGCCCTTCGCTGGAAGAGGAGGCCATCGCTCATGACTTGGTCGGGAGACTGACCTCGCTTGGACTGACAGCGGAGCTGGATGCCATGAACAACGTGATTGCTCGCCTGGCAGGCAACGGAGAGCCGATTCTGCTGGCGGCGCACATGGACACGGTGATGCCTGGTCACGGTGTCAATCCCCAGGTCCGCGATGGCGTTGTCTACAGCGACGGAACAACCATTCTGGGCGCCGATGACAAGTCGGGACTGGCAATTGTCCTCGAAGTCCTGGAGACCTTGCGCGAGCGGTCGGCGCCGCATCCCGACCTTGAGGTGGTGATCACGGTACAGGAAGAAGTGGGGCTCCTGGGCGCCAAGGGCCTGGACAGATCCCGGTTGCGGTCCAGGCTGGGGATTTCCTTCGACACAGCCAGTGCTCCAGGAACCATCGCCGTATCAGCACCCTCGCACAGCCACCTGATGGCCATCATTCACGGGAAGGCTGCTCATGCAGGAGTCAGCCCCGAGGAAGGCGTCAATGCTATCGCAGCCGCTGCGCGAGCGATTGATCGCATGCCTCTAGGCAGGATCGACGCTGAGACCACTGCCAACGTAGGAATTGTACGAGGTGGTGTGGCGCGCAACATCGTTCCTGACCGGGTTGAGCTGCTGGGCGAGGCCCGCAGCAGGGATGTGTATAAACTGGAGGCGCAGACCCAGGCAATGATCTCTGCTCTGGAAACCGCAGCGGCGGAGTTTGGGGCAACCGTGGAAGCAGTCTGCACTCGGTCCTACGAGGGCTACACATTCGACCAAGATACTCCCGTGGTCAGGCGTTTGATGGCCGCCTGCCGGGCAGCAGGCGTCGAGCCGGTTCTGGTGCCCACTGGCGGTGGCAGCGATGCCAACATCTTTAACCACGCGGGGATGCAGGTGGTGAACCTCAGCACGGGGATGAAGATGGTCCATACTCTGGACGAGCACGTCGCCATCAAGGACATGGTCACCTGTGCGGAGATCGTGCTAAACTTCCTGAGCACCGCGGTAGGACGGCTGACGCAGGATTGACGGCAGCAGGCGCACTGACAAGGGCTCAAGGGCAGGCCTACCACGGCGCTGGGCGCTGATAGCAGGGTTTGACCCCCTTATTCCTTCAGCCTATACTACGGTGGAGGCATTGGACGGTTAGCGGCAAAGTGGTCTTGGGTTCCGTATCTTTCCCCAACTCGCAACGTCATGAAGAGAGGAGAGCGGCCCCAGCGTGCAGTCGGTTGATGAGGCGGACCTGCTAAGCAAGGCCAGGGAATATGACCAGGCGGCTCTCGGAGCACTGTACGATGCGTACTCTCTGCGGATCTTTAATTATGTATATCGCAGGTTGGGTAACGTGACCCTGGCCGAAGACCTAACCGCAACCGTATTCTTGCGCATGCTGGAGGCGATTCGTTCCTCCAAAGCGTGGCAGACGTCTTTCTCTGGGTGGCTCTACCGAATTGCCCATAACCTGGTGGTGGACCACTTTCGCAGTGGCCTTCAGGACAAGGACGTACCGCTTGATGGACGACCACTGGCGTCCGACGAGCGACCGGCCGACATCGCAGAACGGTCGTTGACACACTTGCGTTTGCGTCAGGCTATCGCACAACTAACTGAGGAACAGAGCCTGGTGATAACCCTCAAGTTTCTAGAAGGCATGAGCAATGCGGAGGTGGGCCGTATCGTTGGCAAGTCAGAAGGAGCGATCAAGTCCCTGCAATTCAGGGCTCTGGCGGCATTGCGTCGCATCATGGATGAGGAAGAGCTGTGAGCACTGATCGCGCCACTGCGCTGGACGAGGCCCTGAGCCGACTGCTGCGCGGCGAGAGCATCGAGTCCTGCCTTGACAAGCAAGACCCTGATGTGGAGCGTGAGCTCAAACCCATGCTCCAGCTGGCTGAAGAGCTGCAAAAGCTCTCGGTCTTAGAGGTACCTTCGAGCCAGGCCATGGCAGCGGCCCGCCAGCGTATGCTTTCGCAGGCAGTCCGCATGAAAGAGGCCGAAAACGCACGCCAGGGTGGCGTCTTCGGCCTTGTCCGCCAGTGGTTCCACCGCAGCGAGCCAGTTTTGGTCAAGCTGGTGTCAGTGCTGCTGGTCATGGCCCTGGTGGGGGGAGGCACGATCACGATCGCATCGGCCAGCAGCCTGCCAGGGGATGTGTTGTATCCCGTCAAGCTATTCTCCGAGGACATCCAGCTCCTTTTGGCTCTGAATCCGATGACAAGGATGGAACTTCAGGGGCGGTTTGACCTTCGCCGCAGGGAAGAAGTGGCAGCAGTGACGAGCGCTCAGCGCTCCGCGGTCATGTCACTGCGAGGCCGGGTGGATAGCATTGCGGAAGGCGCATGGGTCGTCTGGGGCCTGACGCTGAACATCGATCAAGACACCCGGGTGGGCGATGGGATTGACGTCGACACCCTGGTGCAAGTGCGACTGCGTTCCCTTCCCGATGGTAGCTTGCTCGCCCTCGAGATTGTGCGAGAGGCCGATGGTGCTCATCCGACAGCTACCCCTGGGCGCACCCCGACGACAGAGATGACTGCAACCATGGCGCCTGCAGAGGCAACGAGCAGCCCCACCCCATCATCAGCAGGCATGGTGGCGCTCACCTCCAGTGCCACGCCTGAGCCAACGGCGACCCGCACGCGGGTACCCACGTCGACTGCGACCGCTGTGCTGCCCACCAATACGCCCGCCCGCGAGATCAAGGTGGTCTTTTCGGGAATGATTGAGAGCATCGAGGAGCAGGTTTGGCGAATCGGCGGACAGCTCGTGTATGTCAACAGCGCTACGGTGATCGATGACAGCAAGGCAAGCGCGCAAACGGGCACGGGGGCGATGGTGGTGGCAGTTCGCCGGACTGATGGCACGCTGCTGGCACTGTCTATCGCTACCCAGCCGGCGCCAGAACCGGAGCTGATAGAGTTCCAGGCTCAAATCGAGCTGTGGGGACCGACTCAATGGGTAATAGGCGGCCGGGTGGTGCTAGTCTTGCCGGGAACTACCATCGAAGGCAATCCTGAGGAAGGGCTGTTGGCCCGAGTGAGGGCATGGAAACAGGCCAATGGTGAGTTGCACGCTGAGCGCATCACCGTGGTTGTGCCCGAAGAAGTGCAGTTTGAGGGCAGGATTGCCTTCATCGGTACAGAGTATTGGGTGGTGGAGGGGACGACGGTACGCCTGGACGCGTACACATCAGTAACAGGAAATCCTGCCGTCGGAGCTACTGTGGAAGTCCAGGGAGTCTTGCTGCCGGACGGCTCGGTTCTTGCCCGCAGCATCGTAGTGGTGCGCCCGCCTGAGGAAGCCGCAGGGGTTCGGGGAGTAAGCGTCGCTGGCTGAGCAGCGTTGCGGGCTTGACGGTCGCACTGGTTTTCCGCGTCTTGCCATTGATGCTACAATGGGGGTAGGCCATTTGGCCATCCCTGGTGACGTGATTGGACAACCGGTAACGGCGTGAAAGTGCGGTGGTCTGCTTTGGAAATGCAACGCAAGGAATCTCGTCCCGTGGAGCACTGGCATAGACGTCACGTGCTATCCCCGTGGGTCATGGTAATCCTCATGCTTCTTGCGGCTGTGGCGGGCTCGGTTGTCGCGTCGGCGGAATCGCTCGCGCCGAACGGCCGCGAGACGCCGACAGCATACCAAAAGCCACCCGATGCCGACCCCGCGAAACGACCTGTGCGCCTGACGGGATGGCTGACTCACGACCCCAAGACTGGTTGGCATATTGGTCCTCATCCAATCGCTGGATCCTGGCCAGAGCTGTTGGAGAGGTACGTTGCGCTTACTGGCGTTATGGGCAGCGAGGGAACGTTGGCACCCCTTGGTGAGGTCAGGGTGCTGAACGGTACGGTGATCGAGTTCCGTGGCCCGATTCAGGAGATGCAACCTCGGTTCTGGCGGATACACGGCTTTACGGTCTTTGTGGACGATCGGACGGTCGTAACGGGCCGGCCGGCCGTAGGGGAACTAGCTGTAGTCAAAGGGATTCGTATTGTGGGCGATAGCTTGCTGGCGACGTTGGTGGCGATAGTGGGTCCTTTTGACTATGCGACAGTCGAGTTTGAGGGTCCTCTGGACGACATGATCGCCAACGATTGGGTGGTTGGAGGAGTGCCGGTAGCCATCGGTGCCGTCACCGCTCTCGAAGGGCTCCCACCCATGGGCCTTGAGCCCGGTCCCGAGACGATTGTGCAGGTACGAGGAGTGCAGCAGCCCAACGGAGTGATCTTGGCTGAGTACGTCTTCATTCAGAGCGCGGCGGCCGCGGTCACTCTGAACATTGAGGGACTGGTGGAACGTATCGAGACGGGACGGTGGGTCATCGGCGGTCAGTCGGTGGCGATTGATGCGCGTACTTTGGTGGACGATGGCCGCGCTCCGGCCGAAATTGGCGTGTGGGCAAAGGCGCGGTTGTCAGCAGAGACCCTCACGGCTCTGCGTATTCGCTTGTCGCGGCCCTAACGAGTGTGGTGGCATGAGGTCTTTCACGCAGCGAGTCTGACTTATGTGGGAGAGCGCTTGAGGTCCAGGGTGAGTATCGCCAGGCGTTGGATCATCGTGACTTGCGTGGGGTGGCTGCTGGCTGTGTGTGCCAGTCCAGCATTAGCAGCGCTGCCGCTTGGCGACGCTGGCCTGCGAACGGTTCCGGGACCGGTGCTGCTCAGCGTACTCAACGTTTCTGCGTCGGACCGCGACTCGCATTCGCCGGCGATTGCCGCCAGGGGCGATCAGGTGCACGTAGTGTGGGAAGAGGGCACCGAGATTTTGCACCGTTTCTTGTCCGGAGGCGCCTGGTCTGCGGTGCGTCGTGTGGCTGCCGGAGAGCAACCTTCCATTGTGATCACGCCGGACGGTATCGTCCACGTCATCTATGTCAACGAGTTCGGCGGCAATTTCGAGGTTTACCATTGCCGTTGGAACGGTTCCTCATGGACGCTGCCCCGGAATGTCTCGGGTACGACTGGAGTGTCGACCGCCCCGTCCCTGTCGGCCTCCAGCGACGGTGCGCTCCATGCGGTGTGGTCGGACAATACACCGGGGTACAGCGTCATCTACGGGGCTAAGTGGACGGGCGCATACTGGACCAATGCCCCAATACCCAACGCACTGGGAGGAGCTCCCATGGTGGCCATGGCGCGCGATGGGTCGCCATGCGTGGTGTGGCAGGACAACCACTGGATGGGAGGCCCGTACGATATCTTTTGCTGCAGACTGTTGGGAACCACATGGTCCCTGCCAGAGAACGTGTCGGACTCGCCAGGCGAGCAGTCGCTGGCCCCTCGCGCAGCCAGTGATGGGTTGGGCACGATCCATGTGGTGTGGGAAGAGCGGCTGTCCGGTACCCACACCGTCCGAGTTTCGTTTGGAACGTCTGGTTCCTGGTCACTTCCGGAGAGCGTGTCGGCGCCTCAATCGCAGGCGTATCTGCCGACCATCACCATTGGCAGGGGACTGAACGTGTACGTGGGGTGGGACGAGGCCACTTTGGCACGTTACCGCCAGAGGTCAGCGAACAGCGTGCAGTGGACGGAGCAAACTACGGTTGCCAGCGCCACTTTGGCGATTCGCAACCTGAGTCTGGTCACCGATTCCCTGGGCCAGTTGCATGCGGTGTGGTGCGAGCGTACCGACCAGGGGCACTTGAATGTGTACTACTCACGCTTGGCCTACGTGGCGGCGCTACCGCTGATCGTCAGGCACCAACTTCCGTAGCCCCAGTGGGGGCTGAACACTGGGCGTTGCTGTGGACCTGCAAGTGGATCAGCAGGACTGAGATGTCAGCTGGTCCCACTCCCTGAATGCGCGACGCCTGGCCAACGGTCGCAGGCCGGAACCGCTGGAGTTTTTCCCCGGCTTCCTTGCGCAAACCGGTCAAACCCTCAAACACCAGATCCTGTGGGATGCGCCAGTTCTCCAGTCGCCGCTGGCGCTCTATCTCTTGCTGCTGCTTGCGCAGGTATCCCTCATAGCGCGCCTCAATGGTGACCCTCTGCGCCACGGCGTCCGAGGTCGGCGCGAGACCCGGACAGAGGGCGCTGATGACCGCAAATGGGACATGGGGCCGACGGAGAAGCTGAAGGGCGTTGGCATCCCTGTTCAGAGGCTCGACACCATAGCCCCTCAAGACCTCGTTCACCGCATCTGAAGGTGGGAACCAGGTGTTTGCGAGGCGGTCCAGAACTTGGGCAACCTGCCTCTCCCTGGCTTCAACTCGAGCCAATCGTTCCGAGCCAATCAGGCCGATCTCGTGGCCGAGGTGGCTCAGACGGACATCGGCGTTGTCGTGTCGCAGCATCAAACGGTGCTCTGCGCGTGAGGTGAGAAGACGATAAGGCTCGTTGACTTCTTTGGTCACGATGTCGTCAATGAGAACACCGATGTACGCCTCGTCTCGCCGCAGAACCATGGGATGCTTGCCTTGAACGCGGCGGGCCGCGTTGATTCCGGCCAGCAATCCCTGCCCCGCTGCTTCTTCGTACCCTGAAGTACCGTTGATCTGCCCGGCGTGGAACAGCCCTTCCACTCGTTTGGTTTCCAGGGAAGCGGTGACCTGGTCTGGTGGGACAAAGTCATACTCAATGGCGTAGCCTGGTCGCGTAATGCGAGCCCTCGCCAGGGCGGGGATGGAGCGCAGCATAGCCAGCTGTACGTCCTCTGGCAAGCCGGTAAAGAATCCCTGTACGTACACCTCGTTGGTGGCAAAACCCTCGGGTTCCAGGAAGAGCTGATGGGACATCTTATGTGGGAAGCGCACGGTCTTTTCTTCGATGGACGGACAGTAGCGTGGACCTGCTCCTTTGATGAAACCAGAGGCGATGGGAGAGAGGTGCAGGTTGTCACGGATGATCTTGTGGGTCACCGCATTGCTGTGCACCAGGTAACAGGGAAGCTGCGCGCGCCAAGCGGTCGTGTGCGCCACTGGGTAAACCGGATT
>DDYO01000213.1 GCA_002348045.1 Anaerolineales bacterium UBA2232 | reverse complement strand
GACCTTGGAGTGCAAATAGGCGTGGTATGCTGGTGGGGTGACAGCCATCAAGTGCCGGCGAAACTCCATGACCCCATCCACGAGGTTCGTTCCAACGATGATGTCCAATGGGTCATCAGGCCGTGCGTGAGACCTTTGAACAAGGGCTGGGGCAAGTTGCTCCGCGATCTGGCCAAAGTCCTTGGGGTACACCGGCATTGCCACCAAGTCAGCATTATTGATGGCCTGGGTGACCGCACTTGCATCGCTGCTCAAGATCACTGAATAGCCGCGGATGACGGTAGTCTGTCGTTGGCCGTCTGGCGCACTCCGCACGATCTCATACTCACCAGCGTCCACCAGCCGCTGGAGCAGGGTGGGTGAACGGACGACGAACACAAGTTGAAAGCCCGCTAAGGTAAAGATCTCGGCAAGAAAGCCACGCCCAATCTTGCCTGCTCCCCAGATGACGACAGTCCCTGCCATTCAAACCTCACTGAGAGCTACTTGGCCACTCTAACCATTCGTGTTGCGGCGATTGTACTCACAGTCGGCCATCCTGTCCAACGGATCGATGGTCCGGCAGCTATCCGACAACCGCCAATACGGCTTGTTAGACCGCGTGCCGGTATGCTATACTGCCCAGCATGACAGAATTCGAACTGACGCCGGAGCAGAGAATGGTGGCCGAGGCGCCGGTGGGAGCTCCGTTGTGCACGTTCCTGGAAGGTCCCGCCGGCGGCGGCAAGTCGACGGCCGCAGTGGCCCGGCTGTTGCATCTCCTGGCAAGTGGCACACGGGGTGATGCGATTCTGGTGTGGGTGCCCCAGCGCTCGTTGGGATTGCCCTATGCCCGGGCGCTCAAGTCGCCGGGCGCTCCGGCCGGGCCCCGGGTGGACGTCCTCAGCCTCAGTGGTCTCGCCCGCCGATCCATAGACCTCTATTGGCCAATGGTGGCGGAGAGGGCTGGCTTCTTCCAGCCAGGACAGCCTCCTGCCTTCTTGACCCTTGAGACGGCGCAATACTATGCCGATCAAGCCATTCAGCCACTGTGGGACAGAGGCGCGTTTGGCGACGTGGTCATAGGGCGGCAGCGGCTCACGAGCCAGATCCTGGACAACCTGAACAAATCAGCACTTGTGGGCTTTTCGCACGAAGAGATAGGGGAGCGGTTGTCGTCAGCGTGGACCGGCGCAAGCAGTCGGCTGCGCGTTTTTGAGGCCGTCCAGGAGGCTGCATCGTCGTTCAGAGCTCTGTGTTTGTCCAAGAACGTGCTGGACTTTTCCCTTCAGCTCGATACGTTTGTGCGGAACATCTGGATGGATCCTGGGTTGCGCGCTCGGCTGACCGCCAAGTATCGCTATCTAATTGCTGATAACCTTGAGGAGGATACACCCGTATCCCATGACATTGTGCGGACATGGGTGGGACAAGCAGCACAGTCGCTGTTGATCGTGGACCATGACGGAGGGTTCCGTACCTACCTTGGGGCTGATCCTGTGGGCGCCGCCTTGCTGGCTGAATTGAGTGATCGCCGCGTGTTGTTGACCTACTCGTTTGTCACCTCGCCCCAGGTTAACGCGCTTGCCACGTCCTGGTCGGCCACCCAGGGTCTGGACTTGAGGCCCTCGACGCGCTTGGCTGAACGACAAACGGACGTAGGTTTCGCCAGCCTGCGAACCCGCTACTTCACCGATGCGATCCGGGTGGTCGTGGACGAGGCCGCTCATCTGATCAAGGATGAGCAGGTGAGTCCTTCCGACGTGGCAATTGTAGCGCCGTTTGTCGATGACATGCTTCGGTTTGTCCTCACCAGGGAGTTGGACCGCGCGGCGATCCCAGTACGCACCCACCGGCCGTCTCGCGCGCTGCGTGAAGAGCCTGCAGTAAGGTGTCTGCTGACGCTGGCCAGGTTGGCTCATCCCGAATGGGGGATGTGCCCCGAGGCGAGTGACGTCGCCCAGGCTCTGAGTATGGCGGTCACAGGCCTGGATTGGACGCGCGCGAGCTACCTGGCTGCGATAACCTACCAGAGGAAGGGACACCGGCCACGTCTTACGGGCTTCGGTCAACTGAAGGCGGAAGTCCAGGAGCGTATCACGTTTGATGCAGGTCGTCGATACGATCGCTTGGTCAAGTATATCCACGATTACCACACGGGAACCGGCTGGCCCCTGGACATATTCCTATCAAAGCTGTTTGAGGATGTCCTGGCGCGACCTGGGTTCGGAATGCACCGTAATCTGGATGCTGCGGCAGCATCTGCCAGCCTCCTTGAGTCTGTACGTCAGTTTCGGTGGGCCTTGGGAGGAGCGAGCCCGGATGACCTGGGTCCCTCTTATTTGAGTATGGTTGACGCGGGAGTGATGGCAGCTCAGTATCTGGCGAGGGATGCAGAGGAGGCGGAAGCGGTGACTGTGGCGCCTGTGCACACCTTCCTGGCCCAGAATAGGTTAGTCGGGTACCAGTTCTGGCTGAACACGGAGGCGCTGACATGGGGTCGGCGCCTCTACCAGCCCTTGACCCATCCCTTTGTTCTGTCGCGTCGTTGGCCGGTCGAGCGTCAGTGGACCGAACAGGATGAGAATGATGCGACGGTGGAAACGCTGCGTCGTCTGGTGCTGGGTTTGGTGCGCCGCTGCCGCTCACGGGTCTATTTTGCCAGCAGTGAGCTGAGCATTCGGGGTCACGAGGAGCGGGGGCCATTGCTGAGATGGGTTCAGAGGCTGCTGCGAGACTCCTCATCGCCGGCGGCCTAGGTCATGTTTGTCCCACGGGAGTCCCAGAAAGCCATTCTTGACTATGCCGGTGGTCAAATGGCGATAGCGGCCGTGCCGGGCAGCGGCAAGACCGAGGTTCTGTCGTTGTTGGCGGCCCGGCTGGTGGCGAGCTGGCTTCAGGATGAGCAAGAAGTGCTCATTGTTACGCTGGTCAATTCGGCAGTGGAGAACTTTGCGCACCGTGTTCGCAGGTGTCTGGAGCGCGACCACGGCCTTCTGGCGGGCGTGGGCTATCGCGTGCGCACGCTGCATGGGCTTTGCAGCGACATGCTGCACGACCGTCCTGGCCTGGTTGGCCTGGCTGAGGACTTTGGCATTGCCGACGAACTGGAGGCTGGCGCGATTCTCGATGACGTGGTAAGCGCTGGGCTTCATCGATATCCTGACCTGCTCAGCGAGTACCTGGGGCCCTCGATACAGGAATGGCAAAGGCCAGGCGTCGCCAAGCGGTGGTGGCCGAGGGATGTGCGGGATGTAGCCAACGCCTTCATCAGACGGGCGAAGGATCGTCAGTGGACACCGGAGTTGCTCATCAGCCGGCTGGCCGCCCGCGGCGACGACCTGGGTTTGGCCAGGTTCTGTTGTGATGTCTATGCGGATTATCAGCGGGCATTGACCTATCGGGGCAAACTCGACTTTGACGATCTGGTGAGGCTAGCCATCAATGCCATGAGATCGGACGACGGATTCCTGCAGAGTCTGCGGGCGCGGTGGCCTTTTGTGCTTGAGGACGAAGCGCAGGATTCGAGTGCACTGCAACAGGAGTTGTTGGCGCTGCTGACGGGTCCCGGCGGAAACTGGGTTCGGGTCGGAGATACCAATCAGGCCGTGTACCAGACCTTTACGACGGCGGAGCCTCGTCTGCTTCGCGAGTTCTATGATAGTCCAGGGGTACAGCGTGTGGAAATGCTAGAGTCAGGGCGGTGCGGTCCAGGCATCATGGGCCTAGCGAACTACCTGGTGAGCTGGACCGTGAGGGAGCATCCTCTGGAAGCAGCGCGCCAGGCCTTTCGGTTGCAGGCAATGAGACCAACGCCGGTGGGTGACCCGCAGCCCAATCCCAGGGCCGAGGATTGCCGGGTGTACTTTCATGCGCCGCGGTCAAGTCCTGAGGAAGAGGTGCGGCAGGTGGCCGATGCACTGGCGCGATGGGTGCCTCAGCATCGTGACCAGACTGCGGCGGTCCTCGTTCCGGACAACGAACGGGGAACCCGCTTTGTCGGTGCCCTAACCGAGAGGGGCGTGGAGTGCCTGGAGCTACTGAGCAGCGCCTCCGAGACACGGGACACGGCGGGTGTTCTGGCAAAGATCCTGCTGCACCTTGGCGACCCCGCCCATCCCATCAAATTGGCCAGCGCGTGTGGGGCTTACTATGGACTCAAGCTGCTGGACCTAGATCAGGATGACCTGGTGTCGGGGATGGTAGCAGAGCTGGGCAAATGCGAGCACCTGGAGGACTTTGGCTGGCCCCGATTGGGACGGGACTGGTTACTGAGCCTGGGCGACGATGCTATACGGGAAGTGCTGTCCAGTTTTCGCAACGTCGTGCAGGTTTGGCAAGAAGCGGCTGGCCTGCCCATTGACCAGTTGGTCCTGCTGCTCGCACAGGATCTCTTTGTGGAACCTCGCGAAGTGGCCCTGTGCTACCATCTTGGGGTCATGCTGGGTGAGTACGCAGCGGTTCACCCGGACTGGCGACATTCGGAGCTGGCTCGGGAGCTGGTGCGGGCGGCCCGCAGCGACAGGCGCTTCTCAGCACTGTCGGAAGGCGACATGGGCTTTGACCCGGATCAGCACCGGGGTAGGGTGGTGGTCGCCACGGTTCACAAGGCAAAGGGCCTGGAATGGGATCGCGTACACTTGACTGCGGTGAACAACTATGACTTTCCTGCCTCGGAGAGGGACCGGTTCCGGTCGGAACCTTGGTACGCCCGCCCGGGTGTGAGTCCTCTGGCGGAGGCTCTAGCGCAGTTGGAGGTTCTGGGCGCAAGCGAACGTTGCTATGTCGAGGGTGCAGCTTCTGAAAACGCGCGCATGGACTATGTGCGTGAGCGCTTGCGATTGCTGTATGTGGGCATCACGAGGGCGCGCAAAGAACTTGTCGTCACGTGGAACTCGGGCAAGTCCGCTGGCGACCCCAAGCGCCCGGCACTGGCGTTCACGGTGCTTCAGACCTGGTGGGAGCAGCAACAGCGCGCAACGGAGACCACCGATGACCCTTCCTGACGGTTTTGTTTTCAGCCAGACGAGCCTGCAGGACTATATGGACTGCCAGCGGCGATTTCAGCTGCGGCACGTCCTTCATTGTCAGTGGCCTGGAATGCAGTCTCAGGATGCGCTGGACGCCGAAATCGGGATCCGCAGAGGGCACCTGTTTCACCGACTGATGCTTCAGGCGCACTCGGGTGTCCCGCGGGAGCTCTTGGAAACGGCTGCCAGCGCAGATGCCGAGGTTGAGCGCTGGTGGCACCACTACCAGGAGGACCCACCGTCCGTCAGCGCACCGGTGGTCATGGTGGAATCCAGTTTGTCCGTGCCTGTGGGGCGTTTTCGGTTGGAGGCCAAGTATGATCTGCTGCGGGGGGAGCCTGGTGGAGACTGGATCATCATAGACTGGAAGACGGGTGGGCGCAGGCCCTCTCGGCCTTGGCTCGCGCGACGGATGCAGACGAGGGTCTATCCGTACGTTCTGTCGGCCGGCGGCGCCGAGATCAACGATGGAGTTGCTATCCCTCCGGAGCGCGTGCAGACGCTGTATTGGTTCGCGAACTACCCGACCTTGCCTGAGCTGTTTGACTATGGTCCTCTGCAGTACGATGCAGACGCCAGATTGCTCCGGGAATCGATTGATGAGATCCATTTGCGGGATGATGAGTCATTCGGCAAGGATGTGGACCGCAAGGTCTGTCCACATTGTGTGTATCGCTCCCTCTGCTGGGATGAGGACGAGCCTGTTGGTGAGCTAGACAGAGAGGCCGAACCAAGGGATGATGACGAGCCCGACGGCCTCGACTGGGCCACCGTCGTGCCCCAGCCATTCTGATGCGGGCGGTTGAGCATGCGATGGCGAGACACCAGTGATATTGCAGTGCCAGATCAAGTGGTCGAGGCGGTGGGCGGCCACAAGTTGATTGCCAGCGTCCTGGCACAACGAGGTTTGCGGACGGCTGCGGAGGTTCGTGGTTTCCTGGACCCTGCCTGCTATCACCCGCGGTCAGCGCTTGAGGTGCCCGACATGATTGTGGCGGCGGAGCGCCTTCGCTTCGCACTGCAAAAGGGCGAGCAGATTCTGGTGTGGGGAGACTTTGATGCCGATGGGCTGACAGCCACAGCACTGCTGGTGGAGGCCCTGACGGAATTGGGGGGGCGCGTCGCCTGGCACATTCCGGACCGGATGTCGGAAGGCCATGGTGTCCAATGGTCCGCGCTTCAACCCTTTCTGGATGGCGGCACCAACCTGGTGGTTACTTGTGACACCGGGGTGTCCAGCGTGGATGCCCTTAACCTCGCGCAACAGTCTGGTACCGACGTCATCATCACGGACCATCACGAGCTGCCCGAGACCCTTCCCAGCGTCACTGCTATCGTCACTCCGAAGCGCCTTGAACCAGGGCATGCCCTGTACAACCTGTCAGGCGTGGGCGTCGCTTACCAGCTGGCGCAAGCGGTGGGCGCCGGCGCAGGTGGCTTGGACCTGGTGGCCTTGGGCATGGTGGCCGACGTGGTTCCCCTGGTGGACGATTGCCGGTACCTGGTGCAGCGCGGACTCCAAGAGCTGGCAGAACCAAAGCGGATTGGCTTGCGGGCGATGATCGAGTCAGCCGATATTGGACGGGGACCGATCACGGAGGAGGAGATCGGCTACGTCTTGGCGCCAAGGCTTAATGCATTGGGGCGGCTGCAGGAGGCCTCAGCTGCGGTTGAGCTCCTGCTGACGAAGGACTGGGTGCGGGCGCGAACGATAGCGGCCGAGCTGGAGGCGATGAACGCCCGGCGCCAGTTTCTGAGCCGGCAGGTCGTGGCAGCAGCTGTTGAGTTGGTAGAGCGTGACTTGGCTCTGCGCAGCCGTCCAGTGCTGGTCGTGACTCACTCCAAGTGGCCGCCCGGTGTGCTGGGGATCGCCGCCGCGCGGCTTGCTGAGCGCTATGGGCGCCCGACCATCCTGATAACCACCCCTGCTGGGGATTTGGCGCGTGGCTCGGCGCGATCGGTGGCTGGTGTGGATGTTCTTCATGGGCTGGCGCAGCAGAGTCATCTCCTGGCTGGGTTTGGCGGTCATCCGGGCGCCGCCGGCTTCTCACTTCGGGACGACCTGGTGCCAGTCCTGACGCAGGGTCTGGAAACATACTTTGATGCCTTGTTCCCAGGAGGGCAGCCGGAGCAGGAATTGGCAATCGATGCCTGGGTTCGATTGGGTGACTTGACGATCGCCTTTGCCGAACAGCTGCGGGCATTGGCACCATTTGGGATGGGGAATCCTGCGATTTGCCTCGCATGCGAGGGCCTGTCCGTACTGGAGCGGGCGAATGTCGGCAAAGGTAAGGAGCACGTTCGTCTTTCAGTTGAGGATGCCGAAGGACACACCATGAATGTCTTCCGATGGCATGCCGCCCACGAGGAACTGCCGGTTGAACCCTTTAGCCTGGCCTTCAAGTTGCGAACCGCGTGGTTTGGCGGGCGCACGGAATTATCGCTTACTTGGGTGGACGCTCGGTCTACGTCACTGCAGGAACCGATTAAGGTAGCATCCCGCGCCTTGACGATTGCTGATCAACGCAAGATCCCAGACCCCCTGGGCGCGTTGGGCAGGATTTCGGCCAGCGGTGGAGTGGAAGTCTGGGCCGAAGGGGAGCCTTCGGCCGGAGCAGCGGGGAGAACCCGTCTGGAACTTGCTGCGGCTGACCACTTGGTCATCTGGACAACTCCACCAGGCATGGGTGAAATCCGCGAGGTACTGCGGCGAGTTGAACCCACGAGGGTTACTGTGTTCGCAGCAGGTCGGCCAGAGGACTCAGCGCGACGCGTCATGGAGCGGGTGGCGGCGATGACGAAGCACGCCAGTTCCTCCCGCGGTGGTGAAATGGACCTGGATGCTGTGGCGGCGGTGTTGGGTCATCGGCGTGCTACGGTGGAGGCGGCGCTGCGCTGGCTGGAGGCCGCTGGGATGATCACAACGCCATCGTTTGTCGGCCCCAGGGTTACCGTAGCGGCCGGAGGGGTCGCTAGCAAAGAGGCAGCCCAAGATGCCTGGAGAGACCTGCGGGACCTGGTGCACGAGACGGTCGCATTCCGTCGGCAGTTCCGGGAGGGCAGTCTTGACCGTCTCCTTGAAATCGCATAGACTGAGTTGGCACGAGGAGGGCACGATATGGGAGACATACTGAACGTCGTTTGGATTCTATTGCTGATTTCGACGTTGGTCCCGATCCTGAATCGGAAGGCTGTGGAAGCACGCAGGCGCATGGTGATCGATGCCATTGAGCGTGCCCGTGGGACTAGATTGATCACCCTGATCCACAGGCAGGAGACCATGAGTTTCCTGGGTATCCCCATCAGTCGGTTCATTGACATTGAGGACTCGGAGCAGGTTTTGCGAGCCATTCGCTTGACAGCGCCTGCAGTCCCTATTGACATGATCTTGCACTCGCCGGGCGGCTTGGTGTTGGCGGCCGAGCAGATAGCCTGTGCCCTAAGTCGGCATGAGGGCAAGGTTACCGTGTTTGTGCCCCACTATGCCATGTCGGGAGGAACCCTGATCGCATTGGCTGCTGATGAGATCGTGATGGACCCGAACGCGGTGCTGGGACCCGTGGACCCGCAGCTTGCCGCGTCTGGGGGCGCGTACGTCCCAGCGGCATCCATTCTGGCGGCCATGGAAGTGCCAAATCCCAACAGGGATGATCAGAGTCTGATTCTGGCTGATGTGGCGAAAAAGGCAATCCGCCAGGTCAATGCCACTGTCAATCGTTTGCTGGTCGGGAATGGCATGGCACCGGACAAGGCTGCGGCCCTGTCCGAACAACTGAGCGAGGGCTACTGGACGCACGACTATCCGATTTCCGTCGATGAAGCGCGCGATTTGGGACTTCCGGTGTCCGAGGAACTGCCCAAGGAAATCTATTCGTTGATGGATCTGTATCCGCAGTCGGCACAGCGACGCCCGTCGGTCGAGTTTATCCCGACCCCATATAGCCCGGCCGCACCTGGAAAGCCGACTCAGGGTGGTTAAGAGCTGACATGGACGGATGGCCGGGCATCTTGGTGGTCGCTGCACCCAGTTGAGCTAGACATGCAGGCACTTGGATTCCAATGAAAACAGCGGGTGTCCCTGTGATTGATGGGATAACCCGCTGTTACATTGAGATATGCTGATCGCCCAGCCAAGCACCTCACCGCTTCCGAGAATGGATTATTGCGAGCGTGCCTTCATGCTGGGCCTTCCTGCGAACGGCACACTGGAGGAGTCAACGACTACTCCTGGCGCTGCTTGTACCGGTAGACGACTCTTCCCTTTTCGAGGTCGTACGGCGACAACTCAAC
Source organism: Anaerolineales bacterium UBA2232 (assembly GCA_002348045.1). The sequence continues at coordinate 4,585 of DDYO01000213.1, read as the reverse complement.
TCGGACCCTATCACCCAGCAGGACCTTGATGTAAAAACGACGCATTCTCCCTGAGAGGTAGGCTAGGATATGCTGACCAGTGTCGAGGTCAACGCGGAACATGGCGTTCGGAAGTGCCTCGACGACAGTTCCGGTTACTTCTAGGCGTTGTCTTTTGTCTTGATCTGTCAAGTGGTTGTTTCCTCCTTCGGGCTCCACGGTGCCGCCCCTGACGGACGGCGCTGTTCGCGCATAACAATCACCTTATTATAGTCATGGCGTCACCTTGGTCAAGTCGAGCTGCTGGTTGTGGGAGCGAGGGCTTGACAGCCTGACCTCACAGGGTATAATTGGCGTCGCGGGTGATCAGCAGGCGTGTCATCGTGTGCCAGCCTGGTACACGGAGGTCTGCTGATGACAGATGCTGACGCGCAGGGCTCGGACCTGCCAATGCTCGTGGAGGAAGTGAGGGCGGAATCCTTTGACCGTTGCTGCTGATCTGGCTGTGATTGGAGCGGGACCTGGCGGCTACGTGGCCGCTCTCCGAGGCGCTCAGCTGGGTGCCAAGGTCGTTCTCATCGAGCGCGACAGGGTTGGTGGGGTGTGCCTTAATTGGGGCTGCATCCCAACAAAAGCTCTACTGAGGACGGCTGAGGTCCTGGAGCTCGTAAGGGATTCCGATGAGTATGGCGTCAGGGCGGGCGACGTGCGTCTGGACTGGGAACGGGCGCAGCGTCGCAAGGAGGGGATTGTCCGTCGGCTGACAAGCGGTGTCAAGCTGCTGCTAGATCGCGCGCAGGTGCAGATGATTGCCGGTAGTGCAAGCTTCGGCCTCGATGGTGTCCTGCAGGTTGAGACGGCCGCGGGCAGGGATCGAGTGATCGCGCAGAACTATGTGATCGCCACCGGTTCCCGGGCGGCCACAGTGCCGATCCCTGGCCTCGATGGTCCGGGCGTGCTGGACAGCGATGGCGCCTTGGCCATTGACCAGCTTCCAGCGAGTATCCTCATTGTTGGCGCTGGTCCCGTTGGGGTGGAGTTTGCCAGGCTCTTTCGTGCCTGCGGGGTTCAGGTCTGGATTGTGGAGGTCCTGTCCAGGATACTGCCTACCCTGGATGCTGATGTGAGTGCTGAGGTGGACCGTGGACTCCGCAAAGCACGTGTGAAGGTGCACACTGGCACGCGGGTCACCAATGTAACACGGTCCGAGGGTAAACTGAAGGTGACCATTCTCGCTGGCGAGGATGCGCAGACCATTACGGTGGACCGCGTGTTGCTCGCCGCGGGACGACGGCCCAACCTTGAGGGCTTGGCCCTCGATGCGATTGGCGTGGAGACGAACCACAAGGGCATCGTGGTAGACCGGAGCATGCGAACGACGGCGACTAATGTATATGCGGTTGGGGATGTTACCGGTGGGCACTTGCTGGCCCATGTGGCTTCATATCAAGGGGTGGTGGCGGCCGAGAGTGCCTCCGGGCTCCTGCGCGAAGTAGATGACACGGCGATTCCCAGCTGCGTGTTTTCCTCGCCAGAGGTGGCGTCGGTGGGTCTGACCGAACAAGCGGCACAAGCGAGTGGTTTCAACGTACGCGTGGCCAAGTTCCCCTTCCGGGCGAATGGGAAAGCGCTGGCGTATGGGGAGCACGATGGATTCGCCAAGGTCCTCTTCGACGGGGACACAGAGCGATTGGTGGGAATGCATATTGTTGGACCCCACGCCAGCGATCTGATCCAGGAGGGAATTCTTGGCGTTGGCCTTGGCCTTGTGCTCACTGACCTGCAGCGAATAGTGCATCCACATCCTACTCTGAGCGAGGCGCTGTCGGAAGCGTATTTGGCCGCTGAGGGTAGGGCACTCCATGGGGCATGATTGCCTCTCTGTGGCGATAGTGGGGCAGTGGTGAAGCCTCAAGCCGTGGTGATTGGCGGCGGCCTGGCCGGAAGTGAGGCAGCGTGGCAGCTGGCTCGCCGGGGGGTGCAAGTCGCGCTTTACGAGATGAGGCCAACGCTCATGACGCCTGCGCACCGGACGCCGTTGCTTGCGGAGCTGGTGTGCAGCAACTCCCTCGGCTCGAACCTGGTGGATCGCCCGGCAGGCTTGCTGAAACAGGAACTGAGGGTGTTGGGCTCCCTGATCATTGACTGCGCTGATGAGACGAGCATTCCCGCTGGCGGTGCCCTGGCTGTTGGCCGCGAAGCGTTTGCCGAACTAGTCACCAAGAGGATCAGTGAGTGCCCGTCAGTGACCATCTACCGCGAGGAGGTACGTGCGCTACCGACGGCTGGTGTTGCTGTGGTGGCTACGGGCCCATTGACCTCGGCTGCGCTGGCAGAGGAGATCGCCGGCCTCGCGGGACGAGATCACTTGTACTTTTATGACGCGATGGCTCCAATAGTTATGGTTGATTCGGTGGACATGACTCGCGCTTTTCGCGCCGGTCGCTACGGGCGAGGATCGGATGACTATATCAACTGCCCCATGACCGAAGAGGAATACGGCAGGTTTGTGGACGAGCTCGCCGGAGCAGAGACGAATGAACTGAAGGAGTTTGAGCAGGAGGACCCACACTTCTTTGACGCCTGCTTGCCGATTGAGGTTCTTGCACGTCGAGGGCGGGATGCGTTAGCGTTCGGGCCACTGAGGCCCGTTGGCCTGAAAGACCCGAGGTCCGGTGCTCGTCCTCATGCCGTGGTCCAGCTTAGGCAGGACAACGTGGCGGGCACGTTGTACAATCTGGTGGGCTTCCAGACGAACCTCAAATGGGAAGAACAGAAGCGGGTGTTCTCTCTCATCCCGGGCCTGGAGCGTGTGACATTCGTTCGCTTTGGGCAGATGCATCGCAATACCTTCATAAATGCTCCCGCCATGCTGAACCAGAGCCTAGAGGCTCGGACCAGGACCGGACTCTTCTTCGCCGGCCAGATTACCGGCACCGAAGGGTATGTGGGATCGGTATCTAGCGGGTATGTGGCTGGGACCAATGCGGCTCGCTTGTGTGCTGGCTCTCCAGTGCTTCACTTTCCGGAGACCACTATGATCGGTGCCTTGTGTCGCTACGTAGCCCACGCCGACCCCACATCGTTTCAACCGATGAAGGCGAATATGGGTCTATTGCAGGCACTGCACGGTGGACCGCAGCACAGGCGCGAGCGCCACAATGCAATCGCAAACCGCGCCTTGGCGACAATTGAGGCGTTCAGAACCCAAAACCATCTCTAGAGGGCAGGAATTGGCTCTGCTTTGACGTCCCATGGGGGGAGAGAAGCACAGGAGCGCAGGGTGGCCATTCGTGTAGCCACCACCCATCCCCGCCAAAAGGCCGATAATACCATGGCAAGAAGGTAACATAGACTATGCGAAGCGGAGTTGTGCCTCCAGTGCGGTTGCTGTTGATAGGTTTGGCTTCAGTGTTGATAGTTGGGTGTCAGAGCAGGGCGCCGGAGTTCACGGGAGGCCTGGCCTACCAGCACGTTCTTGCTCAGTGCGCGTTCGGACCGAGGCCGGTCGGGTCTGAAGAGAATGAGAAGACGGCGGAGTATATCGAGGAGCAATTGCGTGGTTCGGGCTGGACGACTCAGTTCCAGGAGTTCGAGTACCGCGGAGTGCTGGTACGGAATGTGATTGGAGCCAAGGGTCATGGACCCTTGGTGCTGGTTGGGGCACATTTTGACACACGATCGCTAGCTGATCGCGATCCGTTCGATGCCACCAGGCCGGTCTTGGGCGCCAACGACGGTGCTAGTGGGGTTGCCGTTCTGCTGGAACTGGCGAGAACACTGGACGTAAACGCAACGGGTTGCGAGATCTGGCTGGCGTTCTTTGATGCGGAGGATCAGGGTGGGATCAACGAGTGGCCGTTTTCGGTAGGGGCGCAATACATGGCCGATAATCTGACTACGCTCCCGCGCTACGTAGTCATTGTCGATATGGTTGGCGACAGCGACCAGGCCTTTTTCTGGGAGCAGAACTCCGACGATGCCTTGTTGAGGCAGCTGTGGGCAGTAGCGGCTGAGCTAGGTTATCAGCAGTACTTTGTGCCGCAGTACCGCTACGCGATTATCGATGACCACATTCCCTTTCGGGAAAGGGGCATTCCTGCTGCCGATATCATTGATNNTTGACTTTGACTACCCTTACTGGCATACTGCTCAAGATACACCGGACAAAGTGAGTGCGGACAGCTTGGAGAGGGTGGGTCGGGTGTTGAAACGCTGGCTTGAGCAGGGCATCCAGTAGTTGCTGCTTGGCCTTGCATTGACCACTGTGGGGAGGTATTACCATCACAACACCACAAGGGCGTTCACAAATGACTGCGGAGCGCGCCTACCTCGTGACAGGTCACGTCCCAAGCCTAAGGTCCGAATGGTCTCCTCAGGCTTCGCTGGCTGAGCTGGCACGACTGGCTGATACGGCGGGGGTCACAGTAGTTGGCGAGACCGTGCAACGGCTGGAGGCCATCAACAGTGCCACCTATATTGGCAAGGGCAAGGTAGAGGAGTTGTTGTTCCTGAGCCGAGAGCTCGCTTTGGATGCAGTGATCTTTGATGACGAGCTGTCGCCCAGGCAGCAGCGCAATCTGGAAGACGCCTTGGAGATCAAGGT
>DDYO01000083.1 GCA_002348045.1 Anaerolineales bacterium UBA2232 | reverse complement strand
AGGTTAGCCGAGGTGTTGCTGAGCGTTCCGCCCAGCGCGCTGCTGGCATCATTGAGCGCCTGGGCGAGTTGATTGCTGGTCCCCTGCACCGGTTGGAACATGTTGGCGAAGAAACTCCTGACAGCGTCGCCGGCTTGGCCCAGGAAAGGCATGTTGGGCGGCACTGCCGTGGTGGGTCCGGAAGGGATGGGTCCGGCGCCGGTGTCCATGGCCGCCAGGTAGTCGTTGAGGCCGGGATTCATAGGGCGATAGTTGGCGACGTTGGCGGGCAGGGGCACGCGTTCGAGACCCTGTCCCATGTTGGCAACAGCATAGGGGTACTCACCACCGGTGAACACGTCACGGATTGACTCCAGCAAACCGGGAACCTGGCCGTATGATCGGACAGGCCCGGCTACTCCAGGAGCTCGCATTTCGTCGCGTGGATTCGGAACCTCCAGCGGCGGACCAGGAGCGTAGCTGGGCGCCGGATAAGCTCCACCCCCGAACGCCGTGCTGCCGGTCAAGGCGGGTTCCAGATAGCGCCCGATGATATCCATGGTGTTCTGGATGTTTTCGGGCGCAGTGACAGGTGGCAGTTGCCTGCCGGCGATGCCGCTGGCCAACCACTGGCTCACCGCGTTCAAAGGACCGCCGCTCATCATGTTCTGCATGAAGGACGGTACTGGGGCTGGAGTAGGTGGTGTAACTGCTGCCGGCGCCTGGGCGGGTGCGTTAGTGTAGGGGGCAGTCGTCGGGCCGAACATGTCAGATGGCTGCCCTGTGGTGTACTGGTTGTTGCGCAGGGCGGCCTGGGTGTCGAGCAGCATGCGCTGCTTCATGAGCCGTTCCGCCTCGGCGTCGCGTTGGGCCATCTGTTGGGCCACCCAGCTGGGTGTGGCGCCCTGGGCAGTTCTGGCCATGGCTGCCATCTGCTGAGCAACGCCGGGAGTCGCCGTGTGCTGCACCGGAGCCGCCGTGGCAGGCGGGATGGCCATGCCCTCCAGGATCTTGTCCCACCAGTTGGCGCGCGTCTGCGCCGGTTGGGGTGCGCTGGGTGTGGCAGCCACTCTGGGCGCCATGGACGGCGGCGGGACGTAGGGATTGGCGAAGGTTTTGATGGACTGCTCGGCGCGCGCAGCTGCCGCTTGCGCCGGGTTGACCGTGAAGACGTCCTTGACTTTGGCCAGCGGCGGCGTGAAGCTGGGCGTCGCCGGTGGCATAGGTGGCGCCGGGGTGGGCGTCGGTGTCGGTGTCGGCACAGGCGCCGGAGTGGGACCAGCGCCACCCGTGGGCGTCGGAGTCCTGGTCGGCGTCGGGGTGGGCGTGGGCGTTGGTTTGGCGGTGGCGCCCAGCAGCCGGTTGAAGTAGTCGTCCAGCTGTTGCTGGCGCATAGCTGCCTGACGTCGTCGTTGTTCGGCGTCTTCTTCGTCCCGCGGGTTGGCACTGCGTCCGCTGGGTTGGGTTATGCGCCCGCCGCCGAGACCGCCAGTTGGATCTTTGGCCATGTCATTTCCTCTTTCCCCAGAAAGCCTGGTGCAACAGAGCATACTTCTGGAGAGATTCCACCAATTGAGCGCCGAACTCGGGGTCTTGCTGAGCGCGGGCGATGGCGTTGGGCAGGTAGCGGTAGAGCGGTTGGGCATCTCCCCTGGGCGGCAGGACCTTGTCCATGCGTTCCAGGTTGTTGTCCGCTATCTGTCTGACCCTGCCCAGGCGTTGGCTCATCAGGGTGTCTGTCACAGGGCGCCTCCAGCCATGATGGGTGGTATCTCTTCCTCCGGCATCATCGGTTGCGGGATCTCCTGGGTAGGCATACCAGCCGCCAACTGGTTGAGCATGGCCATCTCAGGCTGACCACTAAGTGCGTTCATAGCGGTGGGGTTGGCTTGTTCGGGCGGTTGCATTAGGGCAGCGGGCATAGGTTGCCCTTGTTCGTCCAGTATCCAGCCGGGTGGGAGTTCGGGGTTGTCGGCGACGTAGCCGCGCTCGATGGCGAGCCGCAGCCCTTCGTAGGGCGCCAGGCGGGCGAACACGTCCTCGGCGCTGATGCGTTCCATCTCGGCCATCGCGTCGGTGACGATCTCGAACTTCTGGAGAGCGGTTTCCTTGGACAGCAGCCTGGCGGTGACGGCCTCGACGGCCATGCGCAGGTTGCCGGCTTTGTCTGCCGGCAGCGGGTCGGTCAGCTTGACGGTGCACTCGAACGACTTGTCCACCTTGCTGGTGTCCAGGGTGAGCTTGCGCTTGATCAACTTGGACGCCATATCTGCTTTGCCACTCTCGACCACCACTGACAGCGGCACCTTATTCCCCACCAGCGGCGCCACCTTGTTCTTGGCAATGTGGACGACGTTATAGAACGCCCGTTCGTAGCAGGATTGGATAGCTGACCAGATGGGCGCCAGGGGTCTGCGTCCGGCTTGGTTGAGCAGGTTGATGGCATAGCCGGCCAGGTCGCCGGGGCTTTCCCCGTACAGGGCAAAGGGGAACGTGCCTTGCTGGAGCGCCTGGATGAGCATGGTGCCGAGCTGGAAGAAGTCGCTGGGCAGGGCGTCGCGCTGCAGGCCCTGGATCTTATCCTCGGGCGAGAGGTAGTTGATGGCGCCGGGGGTGAGGTCCAGGTCCTTGACGGTCTCGGAGAACACGGCCCAGGCGTTGGAGACGGCGCTCCAGCCGGCCGTAGCCAGGATAGAGAACCAGACGTCGAGGTTGCTGATGGTGTGCTCGACTCCCCGCAGCAGAGGCCGATATCTTTCCTCCGGCTCGTTACGCGGCGTGCCCCTGGCCCTGCCGAAGGCGTAGGGCACCACGCCATAGCCGTGAGGGATGGCGTGTCTGCCCTTGGTCAGGACGGGGTAGCCATCGGCGAAGTACATGCGGTAGGTGTCGTCCCAGTATTCGACCCACTCGACCTTGGTGGCGTTCTCATAGCTTTTGTCGGTTAGGACATCCGGGTAGAGGCGGCGGATGTCGCCAACCCGGCGATCCCAGACTTCGGCCACAAAATCAATGCCGGTTGCCGTCCATTGCGGGTAGATGATGCGTGGGTCTTTCACCTGCATAATGACGGGCACGGTGTTGACGTTGTAGCCTTCCGAGGTCTTCTCGACCAGGGCGTCGGTGAAGAGGGTGCGCACGCAGCAGAAGCCGCGTTGGGCCGTGATCCAAGCCAGGTCGGCGTTGAAGGTTTCGTCAGAGCGGCGCTCGTTGCCCTTGCGCACGGCGAGTAACCACTGCTCGATCTCATCGGCGTCCTTTTTGGCGTCCATGGTCTCGCGGATAGCTGGCACGGTGAGGGACATCTCCGCCTGGGAAGCAAGGTCGGCGACCAGGTCCACGGCGTTGGTGGCATAGGGCATGGTCATGCGCTTGACGCTTTCGTCCTGGGAGTACTGCTTACTGGTGGTGGTGGTCTGGTCGTAAAGGCGGTCCATGCGGTCGTACATGCGGTCCCGCTGCTCATTATCCTCGACCAGGCCCTTGACCAGGTCGATCACGTCTTCGGCCCTGGGAGCGCTTTTGCGTTTCATCGAAATGTCATGCCCTCCATGGCGGCGACTCGTTTCTTACGCCAGATCAATCTGCCATCCTGCTTAGCCAAGTCTACGCTCTCGACCTTATTTATGCCTAATCTGTCGCCGTAGTACTGGGGTGGACGAGCCTCTTTGCCATCGGCCATGCCATAGCGGAAGACGAGGAGGTAGGAGAGCGCCTTCCGACTGTGGTTGTTCGCATCAATCGGGTTCTCCTTGATGGGATTACCCTCTTGGTCCTTGGGGTACTGCTCGCCCTGTGACAACTCCCACAGCAGGCCTTCGCATTTGGGGCTGATGAGGATGCGGGTCTCCTCCCAGTCGAAGGGAGAGCGCAGAAAGTCGCGCAGGCGGTTGATACCGTCCTCGATGCCCACCTTTCTGCCGATGAAGCGGATGCCGGTGCTGGCTTGCCACTGTTCGATCTGGCTTTTGTCGCCATGGTGCTGGTTGCCGGCGACATCCATGACCGCGTTGCCTCTCAGGACGTTGGTGATGAAGCCTTTGCTGTCGGTTTTGATGTAGGGGCGCTGTCGCAGCCACCTGGCGGCCTGGTCCCAGGTCGAATATTGGGCGTAGAACTCGTCTATGACCCGCACATCCTGGTCATGCGGTGACTGAACCACCAGCAGAGCGTAGCCACCAGCGTAACCAGGGTCGCAAGCGAGCAAAATGGGCAGATCAGGGTCGAAATCCACGTTTTCGACATGGAGATCGTAGGAAAACTCCCGCCCGAAGACCAGTAAGGGGCTGGGAACGGGCTCGCCGGCGATTCTTTCCCGGAAACGGATGTCGCCAAGGGCTGCCTCCAGCTGAATCACGGCGGGATCGGTGCGCCCACCGGGGTAAACCTGGGTGTTTTCCCAGGAAGGGAGCGAAATGGAGGCGCCGTTGTAGATATTGGCGCCCTTGAGCTGCTGGTAGAGGGCCACATACCACGGTCGGGAGCGCTTGAGGGTCCCGGACATGACGACGGCGCCCCTGCGCTCGGCAATTCTGGTCATAGCGGTGAGAAAAATGTCGTCGGAGAGCATGCCGGCTTCGCACATGACGACCAAATCGGGCGCCCGACCGGTGGTAACGAGCACATCCGAGCCGCCGCGGGCATAGGAGAGGGTCTTGATCTCGCAACCCCACACGGTTGTCATAGACCACTGGCCGCTTTCGGGGCGCCTGGAGTCGACGACCATGCCGCTGGCGCGCAGCAAAGCCTCCAGGTACCTGAACTCGGGCTCGCAGTTCTCGTACTGGGCGCCGGTGATGTAGATCAGGTCGCACCAGGGCGCCAGGGCGAAGACCTCGTAGGCGGTCCACTGGCTCTTGCCGGCCCGCTCGCCACCCATGGTAAGCACCACCCGAGTGCGATCACGGTTGCCGACGACGACTTTGGACGCTTCGGTCTGGGAAGGGAAGAGAGTAACCTTGGCCGCTCCCCAGGCCCGCTGCTTTTCGGCGAAGGAGGGCCAGCGTTGAGGGACTGGCAGAGGGTCCTGGGGATTGGTGATGAGCAGTTGGTTGGGCTGTCTGCCACGCTTGTTACGTTTCTTGTAGAAGCCGGCCGTCTCGACCACTGGTAAGGCTTGCTTGGTCATTCTCCTCCACCAACCGGGCCGCCGCTATCCACTTGGCCAGCTCGTTAACCTCGATGGGTCGGTCCTCATGAATCGCCTTGGAGCTACCGGCCACGCTGGAGGTCTGCAGGATGTCAATGGCGGCTTGGCGTCGCAGCCAAGGCAGATCGTTGTCCAGCAACTCCTCCAGCACGTCGATGGCCTTGGGCACCAGACGACAGATGCGCTCGATGGAGAGCATGTGACTCTCCATGAGAGTGGCCTTCTGCATCAACCAGACGGCCCGGTTGATCCTCGCCGGTCCGCTGTTGCGCCGCAGCTCCGTGCCCTTGGTGAAGGGCAGACGCTCGTAAGCCTTTTTGTCCGTGTCCGTGTGCAGCCTGGTCGCAATGAAGCGCAAGTTCTGCTCAGAGAACGACGACAGCAGCGCGTCGAGCTCTTCCCTCTCAGCCTGCGACAACCCCCCGCGCAGCGCAGGGAGAACCTCGGCCACCAATTCGTGCTTGTCCATGCACCTATCATACCACAGCCTGTCAAGAGGATCGCGGCAATCTTCACAATATGATCTAGATCATATTTCCCCACTGCTTTCGGGTGTACACTGAGTTGGCGAGGGACCAGCAAACTGCTGGGGCAACCACCTGATTCCGCTGGTTCCTCTTTCTCCGGAAGGAGGCCCCTTGAGCGAACCAAAACCTGTCTACGAGACTTCGAATCGAAAATTGGCCCAGGTTTTCCGCCTTGGCGGCGATGATGAAGTGAGCACCACCCTGGATCGTACATGCGAGGATTGTGGCCGGCCGCTCACAGGCTTGCTCACCTTTGAGAACGGTTACGGCTGGACCCTCACCCAACACCGCTGCACCTGCAAGCCCGACCACTTCGCCAAGCACGAGTACTGGGAGAAAGATGCCGCCGAACCAAAGACGAACGTCATCGTCGAGCACACGTCCGACGACTATGTCGGCCTGGGCAACGTGAATGGGTCCTGATCTACGCTTGCACTTGCACCTACCCAGCCTCAGGCTAACCCCCTGAGGCCTTCTGTCGTCAGACGGCTGTCGTCATACAACTACACACGCACCACACCAGGAGGGATAGGCTAGCCTCCCACTACCCAGTGAACGCCGAGACCTTCCACCAGCCATAGGCCCGTGCGGATCCATATCGCTGCCCTATGGCTACCTCCCCCTCCACTCTCGCCCAGCGGGGGGGGATAGGGGGGGGTCCTACAACTAACCTCACTACCCCCTTGACACCCCATGCTATACTAAGACGAACTCAAGCGCACCTCACATAGGACGCAATGAGTGCCGGGCTGCCCATTGCCGCAGCCCACGAGAGAAGCCGGGCTGACGCCGTAAGAGCTTCTCTCTCTTTTTTTGTCCCCCAGGGGCGCCCCCGATGCGTGAGAGGATGCACTGACTGCCCTCTCACATTTTTATCGGGGCAGGGGTGCACCGAAGCCAGAGAAGGTGGCTCTCTCCCCAGCTTCCGCTTCTACCGTACCAGTCTTCGCTCCAGCTGGGGAGAGGGGGGGATGGATGAAATGGTTGGGTGACTCATTGCCGATCGGCCGTCAACCGGGCCACCTGCCGGCAAAATGAGGACGCGAAAACGGTCGGCTGCCGGCAAAACAGGCAAGGGCAATGGGCCCGGGTGCCCAGCGCGAAAAATTGGAGTGAAATTGACTCTTGACAAGCGTATCCCGTTGTGTTACGATTGCCCTTGTCGGCGACGGCAATCGGGATCGTCGCGGCGCTACCATAGGGGGAATAGGGCAATGGATAGGTCAAAATTTTGGGAGTTGTTGGGAATGCCAGAGAGGTTGCGTACCGTCGACGTGAAGTTGCCAGAGAATCTAACCATGACCATAAGCAAAAGTGGTACGATAGGCGCGGTTGGGACTACGCAATCGGACGTTGTAGTCAACGGGTCTCCCGAACGCGCTACCGTGACTATCAGTGTCTGGTTCAACGGGTCTGCGGATGGAAACTCCAAAGCTGCTTACGATGTCTACCAGAAGATTAAGGATGATGAGAAAACGGAAGCAAAAGGCGGAATCGGCGCGGCATTGTCGGCGCGACTTGCTGCCATCGTCAAGGATGCGACGTCATGACGCCCGACAAGATGACCCGTAAGCAAAGACTCTCTTGCCTTGCTGCAGCATATGACGCGCAAGGCAAAACGCGCACCATGGCGCGCAAGGCAAGCGATGGCATGACAGCGGACTGGCAACGTGTGTTAGCTGGTGTAGCGCGACAAGCGACCGCGTTGCAAGATGTCATCCGTGACGCGATCCAGTCCGAAATGTACAGCAACGACTAACACAGCACATCACATGCAAAAGGGCGGACTCATCACAGAGTCCGCCCTTTTGGTTTAACAGGCATGGTTAGTCGGGCCCAAATGCCGTTTCTACGTCGTTGTTATCGATAACGATTCAACGTTT
>DDYO01000152.1 GCA_002348045.1 Anaerolineales bacterium UBA2232 | reverse complement strand
TTCATCACCCACAAGCTGCGCGAAGTGATGGAGATCTCGGATCGCGTAACTGTCATGCGCGATGGCAAGGTCATCGGAACCAAGATGACCAAGGAGACAAGCCCTCCAGAGCTGGCCCGAATGATGGTGGGGCGCGAGGTGTTACTGCGGGTCAAGAAGGGTCCCGCCAAGCCCGGTGAAGCCATCCTCAATATCGATGGCCTCTTTGTGCGGGACAGCCGCGACCTGATGGCTGTTCGTGGTATTGGGTTTCAGGTGCATTCGGGGGAGATCCTGGGAATCGCCGGGGTGGAAGGAAATGGACAGCGGGAGCTGGTCGAGGCCATCGTCGGACTCCGGCCGGCCGTCAGTGGCTCGATTCGTATCGGTAGCCGGCCAATCACGACCGACTCAGTTCGCGAGCGCAGAGAGGCCGGGATGGCCTGTGTTCCAGAGGACCGGTATGTTCGAGGAATTGCTTTGGCCGGCACCATCGAGGACAACCTCATCGTGAATTGCTACTACAAGTCTCCTATGGCCCAGAAGGCGACGGGCCTGCTGGACGGTCGTCGGATCGCCGAATATGCCAACCAGGCCATTGAGACTTTCGACATCCGTACGACTGGCAAGGACGTCCCTGCAAACACGCTTTCGGGCGGAAACCTGCAGAAGGTCGTGCTGGCTCGAGAACTCAGCTCCCAGCCGGACCTGTTCATCGCTGCCCAGCCTACCCGCGGTCTGGATATTGGCAGTATCGAGTTCGTTCACCAGCGAATCGTGGATGCCCGTGACCGTGGCGCAGCCGTGTTGTTGGTGTCGGCTGAGCTGGAGGAGGTCATGTCCTTGAGCGACCGCATCGCTGTGATCTACGAAGGCGAAATCGTTGGTGTCATTGACGCTTCCCAGGCAAACGAGGAATCCCTGGGCCTGTGGATGGCAGGCATCACCGAGGGTGGAGCCGATCACAAGGAGGTCAGCCATGACTAGGACACGCCCAGCGGTACGGTCTCAGATCTCCAGCGCTCTTCAGCGTTCGCTCACCCTCGTTCTCAGCATCTTGGCCGCAGTGGCCGTTGGATCGCTGCTGATGCTCTTCTACAAGCAGAACCCGGTTGAGGTCTACTCGCTCCTGATCAAGGGGGCAGTAGGGACGCCGCGCAGTATCGCTATCTCTATCCAGCGCGCGACTCCCCTCATCTTTACTGCCACGGCTGCTATGATCGCCTTTCGCACTGGCATGTTCAACATCGGGGTCGAAGGGCAATTTCTCATCGGCGCGATTTTCGGGACCTATGTGGGCTATGCCTTTAAGATGCCCGCGTTCATCCATCTCCCGGTGTGCCTGCTCACGGGATTTCTGGCGGGAGCAGCTTGGGCCCTCGTGCCCATTATCCTGCGCCAGAGATTTGGCATCAACGAGATCATCACGACCATCATGACCAACTACATTGCTACTTACTTTATCTCCTACCTCACCAACTACCCTATGCGGGCGACTCCAACAACCCCGCAGACCCCCCCAGTGCAGACCACAGCCCACATCAAGCGCTTTGTAGATGTGTTCGGAAACAAGGGCTTTGGACAGGGCAGCCAGGCGCACTTGGGCATCTTCATAGCCATTGCCCTGGTNNCCTGGTGGTCGTGGTCTACTTTGTTTTTCGGCGCACCAAAATCGGTTATGAATGGCGCGTCCTGGGGCTCTCATCACTGTTCTCCGAGTTCGGCGGAATCAACCTCAACCGCACCTTCATACTGGGCATGCTGGTCAGCGGAGGGGTTGCAGGCCTGGGCGGCACCGTCGAGATCCTGGGAGTCTGGAGGGTCTACAAGGATTTGTTCGCCAGCGGCTTTGGCCTTCGGGGGATGCTGGCGGCGCTATTGGGCCGCCAGACAGTAATCGGCTCAGCTGTGGCAGCCGTGTTCTACGGCGCCATGGAAGCAGGGGCCATGGGCCTGGACTGGTCCGCAGGGATTCCGCGCCAGCTCATCGATATCGTGGTGGGTCTGGTGATCTTTTTCATGGCCGCCGAGGGCATGTGGGATTTCGTGACGCACATCCACCTGGGCCGTAAACGAGCGACAGAGGGCCAGCCGACACAGGGTCAACAGGCGTAGGGAGAAGAGACCATGGACAATGCTGAATTGACGCTATTCTTGCAGCGCTATGTGTTCAACGTGGCCAACCTGCAGGGTATGCTTCGCATGGCTACCCCGGTGATCCTGGCAGGACTCTGCGCTCTCATTTCCAGTCGTGCTGGTATTCTCAATATCGCCGGTGAGGGCATGATCCTGTTTGGAGCCTGGTTTGCAGTTGCCGGCTCCTACTTTTCTCAAAACGCTTTCGTGGGGCTCTTGACTGGCCTCGCCAGCGGGCTGGTTGTGGGTGCGATATTTGCCCTGTTCTCGCTCAAGTTTCGCGCCCACATCATCATCATGGGCATCGCCATCAACATCTTTGCCAACTCGGCAACCATCTTTTTGACACGAGCCGTGTTCAAGGTTGCCGGCGCCTTTGCCGATCCGAGGATTGCCGGCATTGAGCCGTTCCATATTCCCATCATCAAGGACATTCCGGTGTTGGGCCCGTTGCTGAGCGGCTACACTCCCATCGTCTACTTCACGTGGCTGCTCATCATCCTCACCACCCTCTTTCTGTATCGCACGCCTTGGGGGCTGCACTTGCGTGCGGTGGGAGAGAACCCGCAGGCTGCGGAGACGCTGGGCATCAACGTGCAGCGCATCCGGTTCGGAGCAGTCATGGCCAGCGGTTTCTTTGCATCGCTGGCAGGCGTCTATCTGTCGTTGGGGCACTTGAAGATGTACACGGATCAGATGGCTGCCGGCCGGGGCTTTATCGGCATGGCGGTCAACAACTTTGGTGCTGGTGAGCCCGTGGGCGTATTCCTGGCCAGCCTTTTCTTTGGCTTTGTCGACATGATAGGCTACCGCCTTCAGGCCGATCGCCTGTTCCCCCCCTACTTTGTGGCCATGCTGCCGTATCTGGCGACCATCGTTGCGCTGGTCTCGTTTGCCATCCGACGCGAACGGGCTCGCAAAGCTGCCGTGGCGCGCACCAGCTAGCCTGTAATTGTAGAGCGCAGTGGAGAGGGGTTCCCATGGAGTTTCACATCCGTTGTGACGCCAAGGATATTTCGCGCTACGTGTTCGTGCCAGGAGATGCCCCACGGGCCAAACTGATCGCCGACCACTTTGACAAGCCCCGTTTCGTCAGCGACAGTCGTGGCTATCTCGTCTACACGGGACAAGTGGACGGCGTGCCCATGACCGTCTGCTCCACGGGGATCGGCGGTCCGCAGGTTGCCATCGGGCTCGAGGAGCTGGGACACATGGGCGCTGACACGTTTATCCGGGTGGGGTCTTGCGGTACCATCCAGGACCATGCTGGCGTTGGTGACGTGATCATCCTCACCGGGGCTTTTCGAGCCGGGGCTACCGGACACCGCTACTTGCCACCGGCTTTCCCAGCCGCACCAAACTGGTCCATGCTAACCGCCCTGGTGGAGTCAGCCGCAAAGCTAGATACTCCTGTCCATGTGGGCATTGGCTGGTCCGGTGACAGCTTTTACGCCGAGTCGGACCCTCAGCTCATGGAAAGGTTGAGGCTGTCCGGTGTGCTGTCGTTGGAGATGGAGAGCGACACCCTCTTTCTTCTCTCCAGCTTTCGCGGCTGGCGGGCTGGATCCATCTTGGCCTGCGATGGAACCTCCCGCGCCATCAAACCGGCGTGGGGTGAGGGAGCCTTTCGTGAAGGCGAGGGCCAGGCCATCCGCATCGCCATCGAAGCGATGAGAACCGTTGCCCGCGCTGACGCCGCCGCAGGACGCTAGCTCGAGGAGGTCGCTTGACCATGGAGTTTCACATCCACTGCGAGGCTCGTGATGTTGCCCCTTACGCCTTTGTCCCCGGGGATCACTCCCGGGCGCGCAAGATAGCCGACCATCTGGAATCGGTGCGGTTGGTCAATGAGCATCGCGGCTACTTGGTCTTCACGGGCAGCAAGGACGGTATCCCGATGACGGTCGCGTCCACTGGAATGGGCGGGCCTCCTGTCGCCATCTGCATGGAGGAGCTGGGCCACCTCGGTGTCCACACCTTTGTCCGAGTCGGCTCATGCGGAACGTCTCAGGATCATGTCCAAGTCGGTGACGTGATCGTCGCCACCGGTACTTTTCGGGCTGGTGGCACGTCTCTGAACTACCTTCCCCTAGAATTCCCGGCTGTGCCTGACTACCATGTCACAAAAGCCCTCTTGGACGCTGCGCAGCACCTGGCAGTCAGGGTGCACGCCGGTTTGGCCAGTGCTGGTGACGCCTTCTACGCACCGCGGGACACAGCCCAGCGAGACGTGCTCCGCCAAGCAGGCCTGCTGGCAGGCGAGATGGAGAGCGACACGCTGTTCATTGTGGCAGCGCGCCGAGGCTGGCGGGCCGGTGCACTGTTTGCCTGTGACGGAACGTCCACCCAGATCAAGCCCGAAGACCGCGAGACATCCTTCCGAAGCGGAGAGCAGGACGCCATTCGCATCGCCATTGAAGCAATGAAGCAGGTTGCTCTGGCAGACACGCGATGCGTCTGCTAGGACCAGGCTCGCCGCCTATCCATCGTGCTCACCATATTCGCTGCCAGTCGTGCGATGTCGCGCGGTTTGCGATTGTTTCAGGCGACCACGCCAGGACCAAAAAACTGAGCCTTCTCCTTGAGAGGCCCAGATTGGCGAGTGACTCCGGCGGCTACCTGGTCTACACCGGGACGTACCGTGGCACACGGGTGACAGTCGCTTCAACCGGCATGGGTGGCCCTTCCACCGCAATCTGTATGGAGGAGCTGGGCGCCCTGGGAGTCGACACGTTTGTTCGGGTTGGCTCGTGCGGCACCCTGCAGGACGATGTTGACTGTGGTGATATCGTGGTCTCCACAGCAGCTCTCCGCACCGGGGGAGTCGCGGACTGCTATTTGCCCGTGCTTTTCCCGGCAGTCCCAGACTATGAGACTACGGCAGCTCTAGCCTATGCCGCTCTCCGGCTGCATGCTCGCGTCCACGTGGGTCCTTGCGCAACCCGGGACGCTTTTTATGTTGACCGTGATCCAAACGAGAAAGCGCTGCTGAAACAAGCCGGATTGCTTGCGCAGGAAATG
>DDYO01000176.1 GCA_002348045.1 Anaerolineales bacterium UBA2232 | reverse complement strand
TGCGACCATCGCGGTGGAGGCTTTGACACCAATGTTGGTAGCGGCTGAGCCAGTCCGCGACCAGGTGCCCGGGTCGTACCCGCCGCAGATGGAAACGCCGCTTATCAGGCGGATCGTGTCGGCCTCGGAGTATTCGCCGCCTGCCAGGTAGATTGCCGTCTTGCCTTCGAGTGCAGCTGCGGCCAGCGCCTCGGAGAGACTCTGCATGGGATAGGCCGCGGTGCCAGGGTTACCAGTGCGTCCGGTGGCTGCGACGAAGATCGCGCCGGTCTCGCCGCGGGCATCCTCCGGACAACAGCTGCCATAGAATACGTCCAGCGCATGGGGCGGTGCGATATCCGCGCCCTGTCCAGAGACGACGGCGGCACCACCCAAGACGGCCAGAAGCAGAATCGAGACGAGCAACCGTACGAGAACACAGGGTGTACTCATGGCGAAGCCTCCTTCACGCCTGGGCTGGAGCCCCTCTGAGAAGATGTCAGGAAGCCGACCCTTATCCGGTTGGGGTAAGTCAAAGCTGCCACTCGGTCAATGAGCGCACACGCTGAGAACGGAGGGGCTTTGGTCCCAACCTCCCGCCAGTACACAACACTTCTCTCAGCGGCAATCCGAGAGAGCAGAGGCCATAGAACCCTTGGGGAGGTCCTGGCACGCATGAGCGACGGCTTTGTTCACTTGCCCAGCGATTCCTCCAAATGGGTCTCGTCCTCTACTCCCGGCGTTTGTGCGGAGCACTGTATTCGCCCGCCGTCTTCTACCAGGATGCCGCAAAGTTCAACGAAGCCAACGATCTGCTGCCAGCTCAGAAATGCAACGGCCTGACCACTCTGCAGGTGATCGATCCGGCCACGCCACTGCCCGCCCGATGCCGTCCAGTCACGCCAGAAGCGGAGTACAAAAGTGCTCAGTGGCGGAACCGTTGGCGCTTCAGCCATACAGCGTGCCTCCCGGTGTGCCCTACCGCCCTGCGTGCAGGCTGTGCTGCGCGGCGCCAACGAAGATTCGCCACGCACGGGGCCCCATGATTCGGCGGTCGGTTCATCAGGCGCGTCTGACGGCGCGCCTCCACACCAGCCCCGCGGCGACCAGCAGTAGCCCGCCAGTCCAAAGCCATAACGTCGGCAGGGTTGTTGATGCGGCTCTGCCCGTTACCGGCAGAGTGGGCGCTTCGACCGTGAAGTTGGCAATCAGCTCGTATGTCCCAGGCTGAAAGGCAACGAACCCGTTGTTCATCTGTTCGTTGAAGCGCGCCACGACGCGGAGGACATGTTCACCCACTGTCGGGTTCACCAACACCACATCCCACGTCCTCAGATGGACGACGACCGCCTCGTCGGGATCGCGGCCGGGCAGCCGCGTCATGGGAAAGGAAAGATCCAACGTGCCAAAGGGATCAAGATTGATCTGCTGCCCGTCCAGGTACAGTTCCCAGAGATGCAATGGCCAGGCCGCTTCACGCAGAGCTTCGTCCGCGAAGAAGCAGCCAGGGCCGATCCCCAACTCAGGCAGCGCCGGGACCGAGCATTCCTCGACGATCGGCGGGATGCCAAACATTGGGGCGCAGTATTCGGCCCAGATGCCGTGTTCTGCCCCTCCGGACCTCAGCGACATCGTGCCGACGCTATCGCCTGGCTTGAGGCCCGCTCCTTGTGCGTAGAGCACGCCAGGTATCACGAGCAGCCCGACAATAAGAAGTGCAGTTGCCACTCTCCGTGCGATTCTCATCTCTCCTCCTTTCGATCTCCGGTCGCCCAGGATCACGTCACGCCCCAGATCTGCAAAGAATCGCTCACGGTGCCGCAGGGCATCGCAGCCCGTGTTCAGCCATCGTTGACCGTGGCATGGATCTACGGCACTCGCTGGTGGTCCATCGCCATGGTGGTGATTCGCGGCACGCAGTTGTCCTTGACGACGATGAAGTAGATCTTGTCATGCCCCATCACCTGAACCTTGTATGAGGCCTCTGCTGTGCGGCACGAGGGAACGCCCTTCGTGGCAACCACCGTCATAAACAGAGTTGTTCCCTCGAACCTGTAGGTGCATGTAATATTCGGTGCGCTGTCGAGACTGGACAACAGGAGGGCTCCGTAGCAGGTTCCGTCCTCGCTGAATCGCCAGGCGAATGCATCCCCAAACGGCCCCAGACCCTGCCACACGCCGACGAGCTGTTCCGCGCTGGTGAGCAGCACGGGTGTTGGCCTCGGGGTGCGCGAGGGCGCAGGCGTTCGTGATGGACCTGTGTTCATCGGCGGTTCGAGCGTGTTCGTGAGCAATGGCGTAGCCGTGGGGCGCAGGGGCGTTGACGTCGGCGCAACGGTGAAGGTGGGAGGCACAGCCGTTTCTGTGGACGCCAGAGTTATCGTCGGTGCCGCAGGCGTGTTCGCAGGCGGGGTTTGCCCAGTCATGACGGTTGATTGGGTGGATGTCTGCACACAGGCGGCGAGTCCCGTTGAAAGGGCAAGAACCGTAACCAGCAGGATACCGCGCCGCGAGCTGCCCATAGAACAACCTCCACTAGATTGTGAAGGCAGTATACGACGAGGCTATCAAAAAAGAGTCAAAAACGGGGTTCGAGGATCACGTCCTTCCAGGATTGCGTGTCCAGTGCTGAGGCTGGATAGTGGCGAACCCACGGCTTCACGAGCAGGTGCGACGCGCCGTAAGTGAGGGGCATGATCCTTGCCTCCTCCGCCAGGATCCGTTCGGCTTGCGCGTACAGGCTCATTCTTTTCTTATGGTCCATGATTCGTCGTGCTTGTTCTACGAGAAGCTCACAAGTTTCGTTGCGCCACCCGATGTAAGCGGGGATGGTGCTGGTACGCAGAAAACTATCGGGATCAGGGTAGTCGGCGAGCCAGCCCCAGGCGAATATGTCTGGCGACTCTTCGCGCAGCCTGTGCTCGGGTGCGCTGTCCAGGAGGTCCCACCTGATATTCACTCCCAGGAGCTCGCGCCACGCTGTGCTCAGGTACTCGATGTAGGGTAGCCGAGTCTGCGCGGCCAGCGCTGAAACTGCGGGGAATCCGCGGCCCCCTGGAAAGCCCGCGTTCGAGAGCAGTCTGCTTGCCTGGTCGGGATCATAAGGCAGGCCAATCCCCGGCGAGAACCCCGGCATTCCGGGCGGCACAAACCCGCCAGTGGCAGGCGCTTCATGGCCTCTCAGAATGATGCTCGCCAGGCTCTCCCGGTCTGTGGCCGATACAAAGGCTCGCCGAACCCGAATATCGTCGAAAGGAGGGCGGCTGGGGTCAAAGGCCACGTAGAAGGTTGCCAACCTCGGCACTCGACGGCTCTCGCCAGGATGGCATCCGTGCGTCAGGCTCACCTCTGGCGGAGGCGGAAGCCACAGCCACAGGCAGTCCAGTTGACCTGCCTCGTACAAGTCAATAGTGGTGCGAGTCTCGCCCTGGGGCACAAAGGTGAGCTCGACTTGCTGCACATTGCCATCCCACCGACCGTGATACCTCGGGTTGCGTGACAGCGCCATGGAGAGGCCGGGCTTCCAGTCCGAGAGCTGAAATGGGCCATTGGTCACGAGGTTGCCCGGCTCGGCCCAAGCCTCGCCAAAGTGCTGGATGGCATGGCAGGGTGCTGGCCAATTGAGGCAATTGGCCAGCAGGTAGAGAAAGTACCCCGCCGGGGCCTCCAGTTCGACCAGCAGCGTCCTCTCATCAATGGTCCGGACTCCCACCCTGTCTGGACCCGTCACCTGGCTCTGGAGCAACGAAGGGGCCCCCTTGATATCGCACAAGTGGTAGGCTGCTATCCCGTCCGGGACCTCATAGAGGACACGCGTCCAGGCAAGTTCAAAGTCGTGCGCCGTCACAGGCACGCCATCGCTCCAGACGACATCATCCCTCAGGTGGAAGACGTATTTGCGCCCACCGTCGAGTACCTCCCAATGGCGCGCCACATCGGGCAGAACCTCCATGTTCGGCCCCAGTTCCACCAGCCCGCTGAACATCTGGCTCAACAGCATCTTGTCTAGATGCGTGCGGAATCTGGCCACATCCAGCGTCGTTGGCTCGACCCAGCTCAACCGAAGCGGGTGAGTCGCTGGCGCCAGGGCGGTGCGCTGCCCGCCGATCGCCTGTCCAGACAGGCCAAATCCCTTCGTCCAGGCCTGACGCGCTTGCTCATAATCGAACGCATTGTGATAGGTCAGCCCAAGTCTCATCGAGACCAGCGCCGCCCGCTCGTGCGCCCCCTGTCTCTCGAGAAGCCTTTGTGCTCGCTCGTAGTAGTCAATGGCTTCCTGGTGGGCGTACATCTGGCGCGCGCCATCGCCTGCCTGCAGCAGGTAGCCGACTGCCTTTTCGGTCAGCGCATGGTTCGATCCGCATCCGCGTTCGAAGTGGTGGGCCAGTTCGCCGGCGAGCGCCTCGCGCTCGGTTGTGCCATACAGAGATTCCATCGCGTCACCAACCTGTGCGTGAGCGTGCAGTCGGTGCCGGCGGGGTATGCTGCCGTAGAGCACCTCCTGGATCTTGTGGTGAGCGAAGGCGTAGTCACGCCCTACGGCACCGATCCCTTCCTCCAGCAGTCGGTGGCGAAGGCAAATGTCGAGGGCCTCCAGCGTTGCTTGCTCACTCCTGCCCCAGACATGGCTGAGCAGGTCAAAGTCGAACTCGCGACCGAGCACGGCCGCCAGGCGAAGCATCTTCTGGACATCGTCGGGCAGGGTATCCACTCGACTCTGAATGGCTTCCCTCAAGTTGGCGGGCATGGGCAGTGCTCGCTGGCTGAGTTGACCCCAATCGCCCTGCCAGATTCCTCCATCCAGGTGAATCAGTTCCGCCTCAAAGAGGGCCCTGACCATCTCCATGAGGAAGAAAGGATTGCCTTCCGTTTCGATGTACAAGCGCCTGGCAAGAGGGACAACCGATTCGCCGGCACCCGACATCTCGGCGACCACTGCTTGCACAGCCTCAGCGGGCAAGCGCGCAAGGCGCAGTTGGCGGGCAAGCCCTTCCCGGCGCATCTCCGCTCGAAACGATACCAGAGGATGGCGGCGTCCCACTGCTTCTTCACGAAGAGTACCCAGGATCAGGACTCGGCAGCCAGCCAGGTGACGGGCTGCATAGTGGAGCATCTCCAGGGTAGAAGCGCCAGCCCAGTGCAGATCCTCGAAGACGAACAGCAACGGCTCGCGCGACGAGAGGTGACTCAGAAAATCAGCCACGTTGCCAAAGAGGGTCGCCTGTGCCCGATCCGGATCCTCTGGGGCCGCAACTGCCAGGTCAGGAAGGCGCTGTAGAATCTCGGGGACCAGACGAGCAACACCGCGTAACACTTGTGCGGGGTACCTCTCCAGTTCGGCGGCAGTCAGTGTGGGGGGAATCGCAGCCAGCGCTTCTGCTACTGGTTGGTAAGGCAGGTCCCGTTCGAACTCGTAGCACTGCCCCCACAGCACCCGGCTGCCCTGCCAGCGCAGCTGATCGGCGAACTCCTGGACGAGCCGTGTCTTGCCCACCCCAGCCTCGCCGCTGAGCAGCACGACCCTTCCCATCGCAGCGACTGCCTCTTGCCAGCAGTTCTGGAGGAATCCCAACTCGTCCTCTCGTCCCACGAGCCTGCTGGGCGCTCCCGCATCCAGCGGATTCCGACCGGAAGGTATTGGGGGCCGCGCAACCACCTGCAGCGAGGATGCAGGGCCGGGGATGCCTCCAACCGGATAACGCCCTTCGAGGATCGCCCTGTGCAGCTCTTTGGTTTCAAGCGTTGGCTCGGCGCTCAGGTCCGCCTGCACCAAAGCACGACAGCGACGATACTGATCGAGGGCGGTGTTGCGTTGTCCGAGGTGGCAGTAAGCGCGCATTACCAATCGGTGCGCATCCTCACGAAGGGGGTCATCGCGCAGAAGACGCAGAGCAGTTTGGAGGGCGTCTTCGATGTCGCCGTTTCCTTCCTGGCCAATCATCAACTGTGCAAGGGCCGAATGAAATAGCATCTGCAGCCGATAGCGCTCGTTGATGATCCAATCGTCATAGAAGCCATCGAGAAAGTCGCCNNCCGACTCCAGCGCTGCGACCTCATGGCGTGCGATCAGGGATTCGAACGCCTCTGTATCGAGCCACAGTTCCGTCCGAGGATCGAACTGCGCTGCGCGGGAGTCGCTGAGGATGATATCCTCTGGCCCAATCAGGACGGACTCCCCCGCCGAGAGACAGCGGCGGATCTGCCACAGGGCAGTCGCCAGGGAGTGTCGCGCCTTGACATCAGGTCGGTCGCCCCAGAAGAGCTCAGCCAACCGCTCACGAGAGGTAGGTTGACGACGATGGCAGATCAGATACGCTAGCAGGGACTGAGATTTGAGCGTGGGGGGACTGGGCAGCCGCTGATCGCCGCAGCGGATGTCGAACGTGCCCAGAAAGCGAACCTGCAGTTTGCACAAGGCAGCCTCCTTGCAGGACTGGAGATCGCCCCGTGAGCGTGCATAAAAGCAAGAATGAGGAGCCTCGAAGTGAATTATAGCGGCGATCTGCTGCCCGTCAATCTCGGCTCACGCCGACTGCCTATGTCAGTCAAGGTGCTTGCGTATGTGATTGGTTCGGGAGGATGTGCTTTCCGGCTGGCACAAGAGGCTGACAGAGAACTCGCAGGCATTTCCGGGCGAGGGTGTTGAGCGACGAGGCGGTGAGGATGACGGCCAAGGGCTACTGAACGGTTCCCGAAAACACATTGGCTTTGGGGCGAAGTGTGTGGTATAGTCGTGTCAGATCGGATGCCGCTGTGGGACAGCCATTCGGATCCCCTGCGGTATGACAGATGNNAGGCAGTCGGGTGGCAAGGGGAGATGCCCTGCCCCCAGGAGGATAGCAGATGCCAAGTTGGCAGACTCGTGCCCTGGAAATGTACCTGATCATCAAGCGGCGCTTCTCGAACCAGTCGGGCGAGCTAGACGTCGAGAGAGAACGAGCCGACGTCGAGTCCATGGCTGGAATGTTCAAGCCCCTCTGCCCCATCTCTTGCGACTCTGTCGTGGCAAACGGGGTCCCCGCTGAATGGATTGCACCCAAAGACGTGCAAACCACGCGCACCATCCTCTTCCTCCATGGCGGATCGTTCAACTCCGGTTCCATTGCCAGCCATCGAACGCTGGCGGGCAACGTCGCGTTCGCGTCCAGCGGCCGAGCCCTGCTGATCGACTATCGCCTTGCTCCTGAGCACCCATTTCCAGCAGCCGTCGAAGATGCTGTCGCAGCCTATGAATGGCTGCTTGCACAGGGTTATGCTCCCAAGCAGATCGTGGTAGCAGGTGACTCGGCGGGAGGGACCCTTGCGTTGGCACTGCTCATCTTCCTTCGCGATCACAACAGGCCCCTCCCGGCCGCCGCTGTATGCCTGTCTCCTGCGCCCGATCTCACTTTCTCCGGTGAGTCGTGGGTGTTCAACTCAAAGAAGGACCTCATGCTGGATGAGAGGAAGGAACGCAAAGCGGTCGAGATCTATCTGAGAGGGGCAGACCCGCGCACGCCCCTGGCATCGCCGTACTTCGGTGACTTGCGAGGATTGCCTCCCCTGCTCATCCAGGTGGGTTCGCATGAGCTTCTCCTCTCCGACGCGACGCGGCTCGCCGAGAAGGCGAGGGATGCCGGCGTTGATGTCACGCTGGAAGTGTGGCCGGGCATGCAGCACGAGTGGCAGTTTGCGGCGAAGTTTCTCCCCGAAGGCAGGCAAGCGATCTCACACGTCGGGACCTTTGTGGAGACCGTGCTATCTCGATCCGTCCAGCAGGAAGACATACTTGCTTCTCCACAACTCGCTTGAGCGGACGCCGACCGCGCGGGGGAACGAAACTCAGCATTGGGTCGAGCCTCGGGCGACGCTCAGCCTGATGTCGCTCTACGAGGGACAGGATCCAGCGGGTCTCTACCCCAGTCCATGTGAGTCGCGACAAACTTGGCGCAGCGCTCCAGTTTCTCCGACGTCGGAGAAATGCTCCTGATCGCTTCCACTCCGACACCCCTGTAAACAGCCTTTTGCCACTCCGACAGGTAGGGGGTGATTTCATGCTTCATTTGTGTTGTTCCTTCGCGCACCATAAGGAATCTACAGATTCGGAATCAATGTCCAGTACTTCTACGGGTTAGGGAGAGGCAAGAAACTGCCCCATGGCTGTGTTACGAAATCGGCGAGGAAGTATAGTGGGCCTGTTCGCATAATCCTGAAAATCGTGAGATAACACATGCAGAGCCCGCAGATTGAAGCACGCTTCGGCATACAGTATGGGTATGAATTCAGGCCGGTGTTGCAGACTGCGCGCGCCTCTTGAACGCGCACTTTGACGTCCAGGTGCGCTCCACACCTGGAATCGAGTCGCATGAGAAGCACCCTCCAGTTGGAGGGTGCTTTTGTGTTGCATAATCGAGGAGCAAGCCTATAATGGTGGAAATTGGCGCACAGAAGTATTCGCATGTCCACTGACGCAATCATCCTTGCCGATATGCCCACCGTTGAAGGCGTGTGCTTCCGCCCCGTTCGCGGCAGGGAAGACGCGGACGGAGTGTACACGCTTCGCGCCNNAGGGACTGCCGAGCCTTGACGAGTACCGCGCGGCGTTTGCCGAGATTGCGACCTCGCCGCAGCAGATTCCACGCTTCCTTGCCGAAGCCAACGATCAGGTTGTGGGCTACACCCTGATCGAATCCTGGCATGAGGAAGATGGGCGTTGGGAGTATCTCATCCTCGGCTAGGTCTTGCCCGATTGGCGCGGCAAGGGCATCGGGACCACGATGTTGCGCCTGGGCTATTTGCCACCCGGATCCATAACAAACCCCACGGCGTGGGCGCCGGAGATCGGCTGGTTCCCGCCGCAGAGGTAGGCGAAGGCGCCCAGCTCGGCTTGCGTGAGAGGGGTCAGCTCCGACTTGGTGGCCAGGCCGTCCAGAGAACCGTAGCCCTGCAGCCGCGCCTTGCCGCCCACCTTGCCCTCGTTGACCTGCATTGAGAAGCTTCCGGCCCAGTAGCCGTCTGGGTAGGCGTAGGGGTGGATCTCCAGGGTGCCCCAGTAGCTGCCATAGCCGGTTGCCAGTTCGATGTTGGCATTCGCCACCATGGCCCCCACCCCCAGGTGATAGGGGCCGTCGGACTCCACAGCGCCGGACATGACCCTGTTCCTGATGTGCAGGATGCCGTCCTCCACCCACATGGTCTGCGAGTGGATGACGCAGTTAACGTTATAGTTGTCGACGGGAATCCGGATGGTCTGTGCCACCACCGGGCTGACCCCCAGGGGCGCATTGACCATCGCCAACACGGCAACCAGCGCCAGAACCAGACTCCACCGCAAGAAAGTGCCTTTCATGTCTGACCTCCTCCGATCGCAATTGTACTGGAACTTTCCGTCCATTTGTGTCCAAGACTCCATTCACCAACTGCTGGTGCGACCGACGCAGGGACGCGGAGCGCCGTCACCAATCCTTCGCCGAAGGTGCTTGCACCTTGTGCCACCGCTACTCGTAGAACGTGATCTCGTATTCACCACGAGCCCACACAAAGTCGGCCATGGGATTGGCACACTCGTCGACAAGGCCCCACTCCAGCGCCAGCCCGCACGGCCAGGTCCAGCTTCCGACGAAGGTGTGCACGCCGCTCATGCCGTCGGGGAAGTTGTAGACCCAAGATCTGCGGAGCACAGGGCCCCACTCCGTCACCTCCGTCCAGCGATCGACGTATGTTGGGCGCACGGTGGTACCATCCAGCTCAAGCACGAAGGTGAACTGGCCCGGTTGGTCGCCCCAGGTCGGGAACAGGAGCCAACCATGCCTGATGTGGAAGGGAGTGTTGGCGGGAAACTCCTGAGTTCCCTGGCAGTAGCGCTCACCCTGCTCACAAGCGAGCAAGATCCGGTCGCCGACCGGTTCCTTCGGGCCGGCAAAGGCTGGCGTGGCAAGCAACAGCATCACCAGAACCATGACCAACAAAGTAGCCTTCTTCATTGCATCCTCCTTATTTG
>DDYO01000092.1 GCA_002348045.1 Anaerolineales bacterium UBA2232 | reverse complement strand
CATGGGCTCCAGGTGTAGCAGTGCACCCCTTCGAATGGGCTCGGCGCTGCGTATCACCGTGGCGCCATCAGGCGATTCCAAGTAGCTGTAAACATCCAGAGGCTCGCTGGTAAACCGTGCCGGCAGCGCATCATCGCACCGGGACAGACCCAGGCGGACATTGTACATCCGCTCCAGGTTCACGATGCGCTCGCCAGCCAGAAGCAACTCTGCTGCATTAACCGGCCTCTGCCAGAGAGCACTTAGGGCGGCAGCCAAATCCTCAGGATACAAGCCATAGGTCTCCACCGTACTGAACTTGCAGATGCCAAGGGCGTCACTCACGGCAGAGTAGTTCTCGGAAAACACCAGCAAATCAGGCTTGTAGGATTCGTCAGCCGTATCCATCAGCCGCGGAACCATGTCCGCTGGGAACAATCGTCTGGCTACGTCCCAGGCTCCAGCTGCATCAATGGTCGGCAGGCCATAAAGGTGGTCTGCACCGCGGTTGGAGGTAACATGACCCAGGCCAAAAGCCTTGGCAATGCGCGGCTCCTGTCGCGGAATCTCCATTCCTTTCACGTGCATCGCCAGGCCCCGCGCGGCAGGACTCAGCGCCTCTGCCGCGCGAGCCACACCATCGGCGAGGAGCGCGCCGAGTCCTTCACGGGCCGCGATGCGCTCGATAAGCCCCAGCAAGCTGGCAACATCGCCCCACTCGAGGGACAAGTCCGCATCGGACAGCAGGCCACGTTGCTTGCACTCCATGGCAAACGCGATGACCACACCCGTTGAAATGGTATCCAGTCCCAACTCGTTGCAGAGCTTGTTGGCATAGATTATGGCGTCCAGGTCACCGACCCCACACATCGGCCCGAGGGCATCCATGGTCTCGTATTCCGGGCCGCCGGTCTCGCAAGCAAGGGGTCCCTCAGGGACTCGGGACACGTGATCGCACTGAATTGGACACGAATAGCATCCCCTGCGCTGCACGATCCGAGCCTCCAGCGCCTCTGCATCTATCTTCTTGATGTAGGGANNACCTGTCCGAACTGATGATTGTTGGCGGGCAGGTCGCCGGAAGCGTTCTTGGGCGCCATGAGTACCGGGGTGCCGTACTGCCGCAGGCCTTGAATGGAAGGCGCCGCCCGCAACGCCTGAGATGCTTGCTTCGCCAATGCAAGAAACGCGGGGGGAAAGGCCCTCTTCTCCACGTCACGCACCACGATGGCCTTGCACCGTTTGCTGCCCAGCACGGCCCCCGCCCCGCAGCGCGCGGCTGCCCTGCTGCGATCATTGATGAGGGCGGCGAACAGAACACCCCTTTCACCGGCGGGACCAATGGCAGCGACCCGGGAGCTCGGCGATCCCTCTAACAGGCGCGCGTGCACCTCGCCCGTAGTCATGCCCCACAGGTGCTCGGCAGGGAGGATTTGGATGTCATCGGGTCGGACCTCAAGGTAGACAGGTTCCGAGGCTTGTCCCACGATGATGATCAAGTCCCATCCTGCCCGGGCCAGAGCAGCGCCAAAGTGACCACCGGCGTTGGCGTAGCCGTAGATGCCAGTGAGGGGCGATCGAAAAGTCACGTGGTAACGAGCGCCGGTAGGCCAAGGGGTGCCCGTCAGGGGACCAACGGAAAAGATGAATGGATTTGCCGGGCCCAATGGATCGGTCGCAGCTCCGGTCCGGCGCATCAACTCCCACGCACCTAGCCCCCGACCACCCAACCACTGATCACGAATCGTCGAATCAGAAGTCTCTTCCTGAACCAGCCGCTGGCTCAGGTCAACGATGGCACAACGAACCACTGCTCATTCCTCCTCAGACGATGCAACGGGTGACACTCCTGGTCCAGCCCCCGTTAGTGTCCCGGGCCGTCCAGGCCGGCACTGGTATCGAGCAACAGCCATACCGCCATCCACTGGCCTAAGCAAGATCGAGGACGGCTTTCCCGCCACGACGTAGCTCTACTCCACGACGACTTCGGCGTACTCCTGGTACAGGTTGCCATCCAGGTCTTGCACGAACATCCCAAGGGTGTAACGTCCAGACGCGGCGGGCACTTCCACCCACTCCAGGTTCTTTTCCCCGAGCGTCAGCGTACTCCCCGTCCGCAGCTCCAATCCGACGTCTCCTCCCGCCAAGGGTTTGACCCACGACTGAACAATGGTGAACTTGTCACCGGGTTGCCAGAGCAGCTCCCACATCGGTCCCGATGCGGTCATGCCCTGGAACACCAACACGCGGCGGAGGATGCCGTTTCCGTCAAAGTACAGACGGGCAAAGACTTGCCGGCTCTCCCCGGGAATGGTGTACAGCCCTTGAGAGACATAAGTCAGCCCCTCGATCGTCGCCGCGTAAGTATCGGGGGCAAAGAGCGCAGGTTCAGTCCTGGTCCCGTCGCTGAGGGCAAAGATCGTCGGAGTCCAGGTGAACGTAATGGGCACGATTGCTTCGTCGCCCCAATCGGGATACGTCACGCCGCCGATCTCCTTGAAGGCATCGGCCTCGAGATAGTCCATGTCGGCAATCATCATCGCGCCTGTCCTCTCGTCAATTCGCGCCACGAAAAAGTACAGGTATCCGATGCGGTCACCCCTGATCTCCGTCTTGAGCGTGACCGGGCTCCTGACACTTGTCCGCGAAGATGACAGCACGATGGGCGCGATGCTCACCTTCTCAGCGCCGGGACCCCCACCGCCAGGCTGAGGGGTGGGGCCTGTGGGTCCACCCGTTTGCATTGGTTGCCCCGTGTAGTGAAAGACGAGATAGTCATCCCAGAGGCTTGCGTCCGCCAAGGACTGAGCAACGAGCTTGTAAGATGCTTGGCCCGACGCAGCGTTTCGGAAGAGAGTGGAGTTGGGAAAGTAGATGGAGACGCCAGTTGCCCCCATCCGCTGCGAACCACTGCGCGATGCAATGACGGCACGATCGATGGCAGCCACAAGCCCATCCACCGCGCTGTTGACCTTGTTGTTGCGCAACTCGTCCCTAAGGAGCAGGGCCCAGTGTCCCAGATCGATGTACGGGCGAGCCTTCGGCGAGGTCTCGGCAAACACGTTCTCGAAAGACTGAGCATACGTTCTGGCCCTGGCCACATCCTTTTGCTGCACCATGGTGAGCTCTAGGAGCAGGCTGTCCAGAGCACGAACGACCCCCGACAACTCCCCAAGGTCAACCGCGGACAGGGTCACTGACTTGTTGATCTCACGCGCCACTTGGTCGGCTGTCAACCGTTGATTGGTGTTGTACGCGCGCTGCAGGAATTTGATGCGCGCCTGGTCATCGACAATCAGTTCGTCCTGGTCTATGTACGTCTCCACAATCGCAGTGGCAAGCTGCGCCCCCGAGAGCTCCGGCCTGGTGACCAACCGCTGCAAGAAGGCTCGATAGGCCCAGCCCAAGGAGGGCTCGACCTCCTCCGACGAGACAGCGTAGTGGGCGTAGGGAGCCGCTGCGTAGAGCACCTCAAGTTGGCCCATGAGACACGCATCAAAGCCGATGACGTCCAGCTTGTCCACGCCCGATACTGAAAGCGCTTGCTGCAGCGCCTCTTCCAGCTCCATCGTGTAAAGGATGTCTCCCAGAGAATTGCCCAATGGGAGGCCTCTAGGCAAGACACCGTTGGTGCTCGCATCGCTCCAGCCACCAGGCCAGCCCGCCCCATGATCCGAGAGGATGAGGGCATACTTCTCCGCGGGGTACTGCCGCATGGCCCAAACGACAAAATCCGCCAGAACCGCGCCATCGGCCATATTGACTTCACCCAGATCGGCAATCTCCCTGGAGCCCACGCGCTCCAGGTTCGCATCCTTGGTGACATAGAAGCGCTTGGCTGTGGTCCAGTTGGGCTCTCCCCGAAACCCACCCTGGTACCGGTCCATCTGAGCGACGATATGCACCCGGCTGGTGGAGCCTACCAGCTCCGCCTCGTTAAGGTCATAGTAAATGTCCTGCTCCAGCACCGCATCGTCGGCGTCAAGGTACAGCATCACCGTCCAAGCCGCCATGGTCGATGGCGTGCCAACAGGAAACACGGTGGGCAACGCAGAGGGCACTGCGACTGGTGTCGCCGGCAGCTCCACCACACAACTGGCCAACCCAGTCGCGACCAAGCCAAGGATCAGCATGACCACCAAATAGCGGGCCCTGAATTCTGTCATCGGTTCATTCTCCCTTGAATCGCTTGAGGCCCCCAGGTAGGAGCCGGCATGCCGTCCAAGTACCTTCTCAGACAGCCGCTGCCAGGTGTGTTCTGGATGCGGTCCATGGGAGGTGAAGCCAAGGCCATGGTGGTGTTCCACACACATCGGGTTAGCATCCAGAGGGGCCAGCCTCATCGTATCCTTCCCG
The DNA here is from genome assembly GCA_002348045.1 of Anaerolineales bacterium UBA2232. The sequence goes on along the minus strand of DDYO01000092.1, from coordinate 6,361 downwards.
CGGCTCCTGGCTGGCTCGCATCAACCAAAGAGCCGGCGTGAGTCCACCCTGAGTATTATAGGTGAGTGAACAAGCTCGACCAAACGCGTTACCCTGATGGGAACCGCGACTGCCAGTGATTCGTCATCCATGCGCACTGCCCCGAAGGAGAATCCCAATGAACCGCACAAAGCTCAATCCAGGTCTCTTGGCTCTCGCTTTCTTGGTCAGTGCATGCACTAGCCCACCCCCCTGTGTGCCTGCTGTACCTCCAGCAACTCCCGCGCCGACAGTGCAGCTCCCCACCCCTTCATCAGACCTGGCGTCAAGTTTGGTGACCATGCTGCCTGATAGCGCCCACATCGTGTCCTACCTGTCGGCCGACCTGGACGGTGATGGAATCGACGAATGGATAGTCTTAATTGGATTTGGTCGAGTGCCGGATCGCCTTGGATATGACTGGCTCCAGCTTGTAGTGCTCAAGCCGCAACTTCCCGAGGGCCAACGCACGGCCTGGCTGAGTGACCCACTCGTTGGGGATCGCGGCGAGCCCCTGCTGGCCCTTGATCTGACTGGCGATGGCAATCCCGAAGTCGTGTCGGTTCAGTCCATGGGAGCAGCAGGACAGACCGTCTATGTGCTATCGTCCCAAGGGTCAACCTTCGGTTTCCTCAGGGCAGAGGGAGGGAGCTTTCACGCACAGGACCACTTTGGCCAAAACGGAGCCCGATTGAAACAAGTGGACGGAGATCAGCTTCCCACGATCCTGGCAAGCTTTGGCCCGGCCGCCTCATGGATGGACACCTATGGATGGAACGGCTCCGCCCTCGCTCATGTTGAAACGTTGCCGGCCGTGGGCAAGTAGGTCAGGAGCCCTGGACCATTCACGAGCACAGAAAGGCAGTTGAGCCAATAGATCCTGGCTTCCATGACCCGAGTGCACGTATCCTAGGCGACCCACCCTTGTTGCACCAAGAGCTCGGCGTTCAGCACTGCACCGCCGGCAGCACCGCGGCGGGTGTTATGAACCAAAGACACCAGCCGCAAATCGAGGAGCGGACACGATCTCACCCTGCCTACGGTCACGGCCATGCCGTCCTCTGCATCTCGGTCTCGCCGGGGCTGAGGCCGATCAACCTCATGACGCAAGTGAACGGGGCGCTGAGGGGCGCTGGGCAGACCAGCCACGTTCGAGGGGCCTCGGAAGCTGCTCAGGACCTCCATGGCTTGTTCCGGCGTGGGCTTTGTGGCGAATCCGGCCGAGACACAGGCGATGTGCCCAGCCAGCACTGCCACACGATTGGTGTGCGCGCTGACCACGATGTCGGCAGGGATACGCTCCGACCCTACCAGCTGACCCAGCAGCAGGCAGGTCTCCCGCTCCACCTTGTCCTCTTCGCCCTCGATGTACGGCAACACGTTGTCGACCACATCCAGCGAGGGCACACCGGGATACCCAGCTCCCGACAGGGCCTGCAGGGTCACCGCGACTACCTGCTTCAACCCAAAGGCATCGTGGAGCGGTTTAAGGGCCATCGCCACTCCGGTGGTCGTGCAGTTTGGGCTGGTGACAATCAGTCCTGGCCAATTGCGCTCGCTGCGCTGCCGTGCAATGATTGCAAGATGGTCGGCATTGACCTCCGGGATGACGAGAGGAACCAGTGGATCGTAGCGAAAGGCTGAGGCATTGGAACAGACCACGTATCCCGCCTGGGCAAACAGGGGCTCCACCTCCAGGGCAACGGGTGCGGGCAGCGCCGAGAACACCAGCCTTGCATCGAGAACGGGATCCAGTGGCGCAACAACCATGTCCTCCACGTCTGGCGGCGGATCACCCTCGATGACCCATCGCACCGTTTCTCCATACCGTTTGCCTGCACGGCGCTCCGACCCCGCTAGGGCGCTGATGCGGAACCAGGGGTGTTTCGCCAGCAATGACACAAAGTGCTGGCCCACTGCGCCAGTGGCGCCCAGAACAGCAACGGGAATTCGCTCCATCGGGTACAACCTCCCCAGACACAATTCAGTCACGAGCAATCCCAACGCTCTGAAGCAGACCCGTCTTTGGGGAGGCACTTCGCTGTGGGGGCGGGAAACCGCCAGAGGCAGCCACCGTGGCCGATGTGGTGCCGTTCACAAGACATGCGGCAGTGGATTGCCCTGTGGAGCACCATTATAGCCAGCCCTTGTAGCCAGTCAAAACCCACTGCCCCGTTGAACACGCTCCACCCGGAGGGCCTGGCGACGAAGAGTAGGCTCGGTGTGAGGTCAGAGGAGCACGATCGCCTGCCCGGCAGCGAGGACGCGCCCGGGGGTCGGCGACTCCACGTGGACCACGATGCGCGTCCCGTCGGTCGTCAACCGTCGCTTGCCTAGTGGACGCTTTGCTCGTACAATAGTATTCAGGAGGACCGTTATTGACTGAGAAAGGACACATGCAGATCGGTGTCGCCTTAACGGCGGCGCTAATACTCGGTTTCATGGCACTTACGGGCGCGCTTGAGGCTCAGGACGTTGGACCGCCCGATGCGCCTGCGGCCAGCACTCTGTTCATTCCCTGGACCGGAACGCCGCACCGTGCCTGGATTCCGCTGATGGATGCGTCCTGGGGCAGCCTGCTCGTGGGTCAGCCCTCGTCACAGGGTATCAGCTCTGGGCAGAGAGCTCTTTCGGAACAAGCCCTCAGCCGCTCCAGCCAGTTCAGTCCAGAGGCATTCGTCACCCGCTCCGGTAGCCAGCTATTCCTGGACGGACGCCCGTACACCTTCGTGGGCACCAATGTGAACTACCTCGCTGGTCCGTTCTTTCCTGAGGACGACGTGGAGGAAATCATCTCTTTCCTTTCCGACCATCACGTGCAGGTTATTCGTGTGTGGGTGGAGCCGTGGTGTGACCTCGAGCGGGTTCAGCGCATGCTGGACATCGGCGGTCAGTACGGGGTGCGCTTCATTCTCACCCTTCAGGACTTTTTCAACCACGAGACCGGCCACTGGTTCCGCAGCCTGTACATGACCAAGGACATTCCCCACATCCGAAACGTTGTGCCGTTGTTCGCTCACCGCCCCGAGATTCTGGCGTGGGAAGTGATGAATGAGCCCACGTGTCCGGCCAGGGACTCGGGGCAGGACTGCTGGGATGCCCTCTTCCGCTGGGCCGAGGCCACCTCTGCAGAGGTCAAGCGCCTTGACCCCAATCATCTGGTCTCGCTGGGCACGCAGCGAGGAGGATTGGATACTATCGCCTTGGCAGCCTTCCAGCGAATCCATGGCCTGGACACCGTCGATCTGATCAGCATCCATCGTCATGCAAACAATCCTCACGGCGAGCACGAACAAGAGATGGCCATCGCCGCCGCATTGGACAAGCCCGTGTTCTACGGCGAGATCGCTCTGGAGGGCCGAGCTGGGGATGGTCAACAGCCAGCCTCGGGAGTCCTGGAGAAACGTGCTGCTGACATTGCGGCAAGCATTCATCGGTCGAGGGATGAGGGTGTAGTCGGCTATCTCCTATGGCAGTATGGCCATGGCCTGGCAGATTTGACCAACCATCTGGACTACTTTCCCGATGACCCTGTGTGGCCCGTTCTGCGCCAACTGGGGGAGGCCGCCAGCGAACCCAGGACTTGGGCGCCCTGATCAATGCCTTGCGAGGACCCAGGAGCCTGACCTAGCAGTAGAAACAGGTCTTTGGGCTCGTTGCGTCTAGCAAAGGTTTTTAGGGCACCCAGGCGCCCTGATTGTAAGATCATCCTACCGGCGCCTGCTTGACGGGTGACCACTGTCGCAAGCGAGTGGTTGACCGGCTTCGCCATCTGGAGTAAAGTCCGTCCACCGATGCCGGAGGTTAGCAACATGCCGTATGCCATCCTGGGCTTCCTTGACCCCGCAGCCGAAGACAAGGTGTTGGCCCTCTGGCAAGCCGTGGCTGATGCCGGGCTGGCCGATAATCCACACACCGAGGGCCTCCGGCCTCACTTGACCCTGGCGGCTTACGATGAGCTTGACGTGGACAAGGCTGAGCAGGCCCTTGGTCCCGTCGTGGCCCAGCTCTCGCCTTGCTGCCTAACCCTCTCTCACCTGGGGCTGTTTACTGGTGAGCGGCACGTGGTCTTTGTTGCACCGACCGTCACCAGCGATCTGCTGCTCATGCACTCTTCCATCCATGAGCTCTGCAACAAATGGGGTTCGAACCCCTACCCACACTACGTTCCCGGACAGTGGGTCCCCCATGCCACCATCGGCCTCGACCTCACCCTTGAGACGGCCCTCAGGGTCGCTGAAATGACCGCTTCGCTGACGCTACCGATGGAGGTGCGCCTCGTAGAGGTCGGCGCCATTGAATTCCGGCCCGTTCGCCCCTGTTTCACGCTGCGATTCGGTTCCTGTCCTGCTCCCAAACCTCCAGCAGCAGAGGCACACCATCAGCCCATGGCATGAGCGATTGACGAGTCACGACAATCCAGCAGGCCGTTCCTCACTGCTGGGGGCAGAAGCGTCGTACTGCTGCGGCGTCTGCCCGTCAGCTTCGAGCTAGTAGAACCTCGGTTTGCAAAGAACCTCACAGATGCGCAGGTCAAAAAAGTGCTTGGCGTTGGCCGGCTGAAGGACAACAGCTGTATCGGCTCCACGATGAGTGCCAGCGATGGCAATGGCCCGCTCCCCAACAGGCAAGAGGCCCGCATCGGCTGCCATGACGCTGATTTCAGTCACCACCTTCATGCCCTCGCCAAAAAGCCTCAGTACATGGGCCACGATCTCGTCCAACTGGTATGTGCCCATCTTTTCACGAACAGCACGACCGATCCCCCCAAAGGCATAGATGCTGGTGAGGATTCGTCCTCCATTGGCTTCGATTGCTGCCCGATTCTCCGGCTCAAGCTCCTGGTGGTTCGGCGCTCTGGAGCCCGTAGTATGTGTCACCAGGATCACGTCAAAACCGCGGAAGACCTCGGTCGCCTTCCTGCCGGTAGCGCCAGTCGTCGTTGCTACAACCACCGATCGGATTCCCAACTGGCCCGCGCGCTCCACAGCAATGCGCAGGGTCTCCTCGGTGTTGGCCGGACCCGGTTGCGCAAACAGGGTACACGAGACCAAGGTATTTTCCATGCCCAACTCCTCTGCGGCCAGCGCTCGCTGAACATTGTCCAGCTCCGCTCCTGCCTGTTCCAGCCGCTCAATAAACCCTCGCGTTTAACCTCAGTCAGAGCCCGCTCAATCGTTTGATGCTGACTTTGCCAGAGGAAGCGGGCCACAGTACCGATCAACACCAGGCTCATCCTGCCCGGTGTTGACGCACTCCCGAGCTCAGCTCCAGGACAGCGAATTGCCCGGGGCTACCATCCCGAACCCAACCCTAACGATCCCTGGCCATACCAGTCAGCAAGGGTGCCGTCTATTCGTCGAAGACCACTGCGGTCACCACTGGCTTGCGGCGTGTCTCCCGGTAGAAGAAGCGTGACAGCGCCTGAGCCACTCCCTCCCGGACTTGCTCCGCAGGCGTCCCCGCTTTGACCCAGGCCGCCGACCGGGTGACATCGAGCGCCCGCTCCATGAGGTTCGACTGATCGGCAGCGGGAACAAAGCCTCGCGTTACCAGATGGGGTTCGTCCAGCAACTCGCCCGTACGCCTGGAGTAGCGCACCACGGCAGTCACAAAACCACTACGTCCGAGGGCTTCCCGTTCCGCCAATACCGATGGTCCGATTTCCCCGACCTGAGTGCCATCCACAAAGACGTATCCTCCCGGAATACGCCGGCCAATGCTCATGTGCTCCTTGTCAAATACCAGGGGATGGCCGTTTTCCACTACCGCCACCCGAGACTCGGGTATTCCCATGGCCATCGCTATCTTGCCGTGCTGTTTGAGGTGGCGCAGTTCACCATGGATGGGAAGAAAATGACGTGGCCGCAGCAGGTTGATGAGCTGTTTCTGCTCTTCCTGGCCGGCGTGGCCAGAGACGTGTAGTTGCGCGATGGGATGGTAATAGACATCAGCGCCCCGTTGAAAGAGCCGGTTAATGACCCCGTGGATCACTTCCTCGTTCCCCGGTATTGTGTGAGAAGAAAGCACCACGGTGTCCTTCTCCTGGACACGCAGGGACGGGTGTCTGCCCGTAGCCAGGCGGTTCAGTACAGCCATCGGCTCTCCCTGTGCTCCGGTGGCCATGATTACCACTTCATGGGGAGGCAGTTTGTTCACCGCCTCCACAGGAATCTGCATGCCAGCGGGGATTCGCAGATAACCCAATTCCGTAGCCATCTCGGCCACGTCCAACATGCTGCGGCCCGCGATGGCGATCTTGCGTCCCTGCTCATGGGCGACGTCCACCACCTGCTGGACTCGGGAGACCAGCGAAGCGAAGGTGGCGATGATGAGACGACCA